>CAYNWD010000008.1:37587-42602 GCA_964400835.1 uncultured Gammaproteobacteria bacterium
CTTGCCGAAGGGTTCACACTCATCGAGCTCATTGTATCTGTGGCAATACTCCTTCTTCTCATGGGAGGGTTACTCGCAAGCTACAATACCTACAATCAAAGTCAGACAATCCGGCAGGCGGCACTTGCGGTCAAAGCCCAGGTACGGCTCGCCCAAAGCAAGGCGCTTTCGTCTCTGAAGCCTTCCAGCGGCTGCACTGTACTCGACGGCTACGAGGTGCGCTTTACCGCGACGGCCATTGCGTCCCAGGCTTTGTGTGACGAAAGTATCCTTGCGGGAGGGACCACCGAGTTCACTCTGTCTTCCGGGGTCACGTTTTCTCCCCTGCCTGCGAGTTTTACCTTTGGTATTTTGAGCCGCGGGCTCCTGGAGGAGGAAAATCCCATTGATGTCGTTCTGACGGGTTTTGGCAAAACCTACCGCATGAGTATTTCGCCCAACGGCGATATAGAAGACAGCGGGTTTGAGTAAAAACAACCTACAACAAACAACTGAAATCTGACAGCTGATGACTGATAGCTGATAGCTGATAGCTGATAGCTGATAGCTTTTTCTATGACGCATAGACCATCCCAGTCCGGTCAGACATTGGCAGAAATTGTCGTGGCTCTGGCGATTGTGATTCTTCTGGTCGTCGGGCTTATCGTGGGTACGACTTCTAGCGTGCGTTCGACAGACCAGGGCCGCATGAGGAGTTTAGCGGTCAAATACAATCAGGAGGCGCTCGAGCTCGTGCGCCAGAAGCGCGACAGCGACTGGGACGTCTTTGCCGCCTACTCCGGCCTCTGGTGTATAGATAAGGAAGGCGTCTGGTCGCAGGCCTCATTGTGCCCTGCAAACATAGACAACACGTTTACCCGCTCGGTTGTCTTTACCTGGAATGCCGGCGCCTCCCGCATGGATATCGTGGCGACGGTTTCCTGGCCGGACGGCGCAACCGTTCACAAAAGCGAACTCGTGACATTTTTTACCCAATGGCTGCAGTAACGAATAACAGGAGGCCGCAGAGGGAGCAAGATCAAATGAAAAATGACAAGTTAAAAAACGGCTTTACGCTCATTGAAATCCTCGTTTCCGTGGGGCTTATCGCGCTCGTGGGAACCCTGGTCGCGCAGGTTTTCTTTACCACGGTGCGGACGAGCGTTAAAACAGAGCTTCTGAAGGAAACCAAGCAGAGCGGCGACGTGGCGCTGGATACGATGAGCCGGCTGATCCGCGGCTCGGCAGATATTCTGACGGTCTGCGACAGTGCCGGCACTACGACGTCTACCATGCAGGTGCAAAATGCCGACGGCTACGCCTCCACCTTCGGCTGCGGACTGGACGGCGCGGTTGCGCGCATTGCCTCGGTCAGCGGCACGAAAACCGAGTATCTCACCAATAGCGACGTCACCCTGGGCCCGGATTGCGGCACGAGCAGTTTGTCTTTCGTGTGTACCGCGCTTGCCGCTGGCGGGACGAGCGTGAAGATTACCTTCAGTCTCGCGCAGGTGGGCACTCCGCCGGACCAGTACAGCCGGGCGTCGACAACGTTTCAGACCACGGTCACGACCAGAAATTGAAACTTTTCCCTCACTGTTTGTCCTTTCTTCTTGCGTTTGCCGGATAAACATTTTACGATAGAAAGGTATACTTTGTATGGAAAATCGTTCCTGGCTCTCCTATATTCTGATTTTCGGAACCCTTGGGGTGGTCGTCTTTGCGCTGTCGTATGTCGGCACCACGTTGTATTTCGGCCGAAAGACAGATGAAGGCAACACAAGTGAAACAGACTCGGTGAGCCAAAACCTCGTCAATGAAAGCGACATTCGCCAATCTTTAGAGTCAAAACACGTCGCGATGACATGGAACGAGGCACGTACCGGTGAGCATGTATTTCGTTTGACCGGAAGCAAGGCGGGTGAACCCGAGCAGATCGGTCAGGCCGTGCGCATAGAATTTGTCATAGACGGAGATGCCAGTCGTAAGCGATATACTGTCGATTTTTTACCCTTGGTCGATTATGGCATGCCAACGACGTATTCCATAACATTCCATTCGACAGTTCCCGAAAGACCGGTCGAAGTTGAAGAAGCAGATGCGCCCAGGCTTCGCGAGGTGTTGCGTGCGGTGTCTAAGTTTCAGCTCCGACTTCTCATGCATCCGGCTGTCAAGAACGATCCCATGCAGTTCTAGTGACACGCATTTAAGAAATTATTTGACGGTACGTTTCCGTCAGGTTCGTTTGTTTTTTTCCCGACCGGCGTCACGGTTGATTGGCCAGCTCAATAGGACATGCTAGAATGGGTGAATACTCTTCATGGAGAACCACATTTTCACCGGTTCAAGCAACGGGCCAGAGCGAAAGCCGGTCAATCCGGAAGGAGACCTCAAGCGTTTTGACGGGATACTTTCGGCATTGGTCGAGGACCCCGCGAGCCGGGCAGAAGCAGCCGCGAAAATCCTTGAGATAAAAAACAGCATTACAGCTGCCCCCGATCAGCTTGTCCAATCCTTTCGAGATAGCGCAGCAGTATTTGCAAAGATGCCGTCACAGGATACGTTTGCCAGGACTGTTGCGTATGGTTTGGCTATTGCAGAGCCACTACTTCTGGGTGACGGGAAAAAGATACAGCCCGAGCAGGTTGAGGCCATAGTATCGGCCCTCTCCCTGCACTCCACGGAGGTCAAACAGGGCCAGGGGAAAAGTAATCCCATTGTGCCTACCGCTGCGGTTATCAGGTCTATACTTTTTGACGAACAGGTGCACCTGACGGTTATAAACCCCCAGGTACGGGAGCGCGACAGTGAAAATATCCGTAAACTCACCGACAAGCTAGGGATGAACGTCCGCACGCTTGCGGAAGCCGAGGGGCTCGGGGATGATCCAGGTCTCCTGTGGCGTTTGCACCTGGGGGTGACTGCGCTGGATTTTGTGAAAAGCGACATCATGGATGATTCCATCAGGCAGAAGTTTAAAGACACATTAAACGGCAAGATACACGAAATTACCCAACGTGATAAAAAACGCATTATTGTGCATACGCTCATTCCTCCGAAGTCGCAGGAAGGCGCGGACCGGCCGGATATCGTGGTGGGTACGGATGCGGACTTTGTCTTTGATCGTCTGCAAGATCCTGCGTCGCCTCTGTGGCAGGGCGGCAGGCGGTGCGCCATGGTATTGGACGGCGATCTGGTGCTCAAAAAGGGTACGCCCTACATTATAGAAGCGCCCTCAGGGGATTTTATGGTCAGGTATCTGTCGGATTGGATCGGTGCGGTGGCAGCTCACGTGAAGCCGGAATATCCCGGAGAAAAATTTTCCGTTCGCTTCCGCCGAACAGTCCGGACCGCAGCCCGGCACGGCACAATTCCCCAGGCATACGCCGGGGCTTTACGCGAAAATCTTGCCTCGGTGCTCTCCCACCTGCCCGACTGGACGGGCAGGCAGCTGCACTCAAGAGATATCAGGACGCCCAAAAAGCTCATCAGGCAGGCAGCAGCCTTGCTCTGGGATGATCTTGAGACAAAGGGAACGCCGGGAGAGAAGCCGGCTGGAGTCAATACGATCGCAGAGTATGATTGGATCCGGGGTGAGCTCGACCGGCTTACGCTGGGTAAAGATTACCAGATCGATCCGGCCGGGCGGGTTATTCTCATCAATCCCGACACCGGCCATCCCCTGCCTTCACACAAGTATCAGGGGCTATTTGGTGTCATGATCGCAGCCCGCCAAGGGGTGTGCGATATACATCCCCAGTCCGGACAGACGAGAGCAAGTACCGGCTATGGATCGTTTTTGAGGGAGGCCTACGGCCCCGGTAGAGCGGTTCTGATGAGCGGGACACTGGAGCCACTGGCCGATGAAGTCCGGTTCATTACCGGCCGGCCGGTTATCGGTATCGGCCGCTGGGCCGGAGAAAATGTTTTTGTTCCGGATATAGAGCTCTCCCCTACTTTTGATCGTGCATTGAAAAGGTTACTCTCTCTGATTGGTGAAACGCAAAAACCAATCCTTGTTATTACCGAAAACGATCAGGAAGTGCAGTTCATTCGGAAAAAAATGATTGATCGGTTGCCGCCTGATAGACGGCTGACAGCCGTTATCTCGCTGACAGGGCTGGAAGATGAAACAGGCGCCATCCATGCGGCCGGGCAGACCGGTCAGATTACGGTTGCCAATCCGAGGTTTGTCCGGGATATAGATATTGTGCCCTCCAGAGAGGCCAATGAGGCGGGCGGATTGACTGTAGTTGTTTGGGGGACCTTTCATGACCGGTCTGTCGTAGAGCAGGCGCTGGAGAGAACCAGGCGCGCAGGTAACCCCGGGCAAACCCACTGGATGGCATACAGAAGCGGGAGAGCCGGTGGTCACACGGCACTATTGGACAATCCCTATGTGCAAAAGTCAGCTGCTCTGCAGGAGCTCATCAGGAGTATCCCTATGGGTCAGGTGGCAGCGGATACGGACATGACGCATGAGCTTTTTGACCGTTACAACGAAGCAGTCCGTGCGGGCAGGCTTACGTCACTTCTGCGCGATACCATACGGGTGGATTTGGAAAGGCGGCTGGGAGAGCGTATCCAGCGATCACTTCGTTATATTTGGGGTCGGTCGCTTGCATCGGAGGAGCATGTCGCCTCTTTGGTCCGATCAGCCTATGGAGCCTGGATTGCCGAGTTTGCTGACACCCTTTCGCTTGATGCCGCTCATTTCGGCGGCGGCGATATATCTACCTATGCAGGATTGGTACGGGCACACGCCGGCACGCTGATGCATATCAATCGCACTCTGGATGAATTTGTGAGCAGTCCGCAGGTGAAGAGCATGGCAACAAGGGCGTACGGCCGCATGTTGGAGAGACGGGAAGCACATACTGTTTTGTCCGGGGCATCCCGCCGGTTTGAGAAAGAAAATGATCGCATCTCGACGCAATTGGGCCGTTCAGTGCTGGTACACGCTCGTGCGAAAGTTCCACTGCGGACGGATATCTATATTCCGGATCACCCGTATTCGCTATGGGCCGTAGAAGTAT
>CAYNWD010000009.1:0-3713 GCA_964400835.1 uncultured Gammaproteobacteria bacterium
CTGCCGTGCCCGCATCCCGGCCGCCGAATTCACCGGTTGCGACCACTGCCGCATTCCTGAGTCTTTCGGCAGACGCAGCAAGTCTGTCCGCTCAGGTTCAGGCAGTCGGCCTGGAGGATCCGGCTCTCTCGCCCCCGACTCTCGACTTCACGCTGAGCTTCTGAAATTTTTCACGATCTTTGATATTTGATTTTTTTATGCTACACTCCCTCCATGAAATCAGTCATCAATAAGCTCCCGGACGCAACGGTCGAGATTACCGTCACCATCCCCTGGAGTACCATCCAGGAGCACTACCGCCACGTCGTCGATGAGGCCGTGGCACAGGCAGAACTTGCCGGATTCCGCAAGGGCAAAGCCCCACGGGAACTCGTCGAAAAAAATCTCGACAAAACCAAGCTCTACGAGGATGTCATACGACACATCGTGCCGCAGGCTTACAACACGGCGATTACCGAACACACGCTCAAACCCCTCGTGACCCCGACGGTTGAGCTCAAAGAGGCGACGGAAGGCAAGGACTGGGTGCTCCTCATGCGCACCTGCGAACGGCCGAAAATCGTTATCGGCGATTACAAAAAGGCCGTCGCCGAGGTCAAGGCGGGAAAAACCAAGAAGCTGTGGGTTCCCGGCCAGGACAGCAAACAGGACAAACCGGGTGAGTCTGCCAAGCCCACACTTGACGAACTCCTCTCAGCAATAGCCAACGTCGTCACCGTTACTCTGCCGAAGCTCCTCGTAGATACCCAGGTCAACAGATTGCTTTCCGATCTACTGGACCAGACCAAAAAGCTCGGTCTTTCGGTCGACCAATACCTTGCTTCAACCGGCCGAACAGCTGATTCCGTCCGCGCTGAGTACGAAAAGCAGGCGCGCCAGACGCTCATCATGGAATTTGCTCTGGAGGAAATTGCGGATAAAGAGGGCGTCATTGTAAACGACGACGACGTGGACAAACTCATTGCAACCGGCAAAACAGACGAAGAACGTAAAGCTCTCTCTTCGCAGCGCTACTACCTTTCCTCGCTTCTTCGCCGACAGAAAACCATTGACACGGTCGCCGGCCTGTAATATAGAATAGTAGACAGAAACGTAGGATCAATTTTTCTGCCCGAAATTTTGAAAAATCGGGTGCTTTATAGTATAATTTAGCCCGCCATGCAAACCAAAACCCAAAATCAGAAAAAGCCGGTCGTCTACACGAACGACAACGTGCTGGAATCTATCCGCGGACTCGGAAGCAGCACAGGCAAGGCAGTGGTCGATACTGCCGCTTCAGTCGCAACCGATGTCATTTCCTCGCTTTTAGGCGCCAAACCGAAAAGTGGCGAACTTCATCCCAACGAGCAAGTGAATCTGGCAAAGGAAAAACAGCCGTTTCCCAAAGTTCAGCTTCGGCCCGAATTCGTGCGGCCGGCAGTGCGTGCAGAGGACATGCAGCTCAAGCAACAGATCGAGGCAGTGCGTGCAGAACTCAAATCCCTGGCCCAGGCGATCAAGTCTTTTCAGCAGGAAGTACAGAAAGCAGTTGACGAAGTGCCGGTCACTCCGGGTGTTTATCATGTGAACTTTTTTGCCCGGCTCAGGTCGCTCCTTATCCTTTTGCGCGAGCAGATAGACGACAGCAGAACGTGGCTGAACCTGACAACGAACCGCAGGAAAAAGAAAGGCTACTGGGGCATGCTCAAAAAGCACGGAACCACGTTTGGCCTTTCCAACGAGCGCGCGATTGCTACGCAGGCCGGGTAGTGAAGCATAGCTCTACTATCCCGGCAGGCCGGGTAAATTTCCCCATAGTCCCCGGGTAAAATTCTTCTGTTGTATTCTGTTGTATAATGGTGGGAACTCTGCCAAAGGACCTGTAGCTCAGTGGTAGAGCGTTCGACTCACATTCGAAAGGCCAGAGGTTCGATACCTCTCAGGTCCACCGGCTAGCGCACTTAAATTAAACTAGTTTGTATTGACAAATCGGGCTAAAAGGTATATAAGGACACCGGCCCCAGGTGGCCGGTCAGTCATGTCAAAACCAAAAACGCTCGTGCAAAAAGCCCTTTCGCTTCTTTGCGGCACCGGACTTCTCCTTCAGTCGCTGCTTTCCCCGTTCTCCGTGCTTTCAAAAACTGCGGTTTTTGCACAGGAAGAGTCCGCGACCGAGCAATCTTCCTTTGTTTCATCAACTGTTTCAGAGGATTCTTCTCCTGAAGTCGTATCCGAACCGCTGCCCGCCGAGCCGGACCCGGCATCGAAATCAAATCAGCAGGAAGAGGTCGACGCTCATGAAGAGGTCGTTCCAGAGGAGGTAATCAGTGAGCCTGCGGCGACCAGCCAAGCTGTGTCGGCCACGGAATCTGCAACAATGGATGAGTTGTCCTTGCCGCAAAGCGACCCGGTTCCCACACCGCAGGCAAGTGCAACTCTGAACACTTCCGTTTGGTTCACCGACGAGGGAAAAAGCACCACGCTCGAGCCGGTCAGCCTCAACCGTGTCTATACCGCGCCGCAAAACAGCCTTGTCACCGTCACTTTTACCTCGCTTCCCCAAAACCCCGGCACACTCACAATAAAAGAAATTACACTCACCGAAAAAGAACAGCAAGAGCTGGGCGCCTTTACGTCAACAGCTTACGACATCACCTCCACCATGACCAACGGAACATTTATCTACGATTTGACCCTACCGGTACCCGATGTAGCTAACGGAAAAAATATCGAAGTGAAATCCGGCGCGACCGTCGAGGAAGTGACGAGTAACGGAGAAACGATCAATGAATCAACGGCGATTGCAACGGGGAGCGTCACCATCCGAGGACTCGATCACTTTACAGTCTTCGTGCTCGTCAATGACGTGGACACAGACAATCCTGATTCTCTCGGCGATTCCGACGATATTGCGAACGGTTCCTTTGCCCCCATAGACGATACCTTTGCGGATCAAAATTCGCCCAATAGCGACCACGGAGGATCCAATGACATCAATATAAAAAGCAAAAGCAACAGCGACAATCAGCGCGGGTTTATAAAATTTGACGTTTCCGGTGTACCGTCTGATGCGGTCGTCAATTTTGCGACGCTTCGGCTTTTCCTCAATGACGCGCCTTCCTCTCCTACACGAACCCATGAAGTAGAGCGAATCACTGCAAATTGGGATGAGGATACGCTCACCTGGAATAACCAGCCAGCAACAGCCGGCTCAATCACAGATGATGCATCAACAGGCACAAGCAACAACACCTGGATTGAATGGGACGTGACGGCCGATGTACAGGGCTTTATAGACGGTGACTTTACCAACTACGGCTGGCGCATAAAAGACAGCAGCGAGGATTCCGCGAGTTCCCGCCAGGGCAAGTACAACTCAAGTGATCACGGCACGGAGCTCAAACGACCCCAGCTCGTTGTTGACTTTGCCGATCCGGGGGACCTGCCGACAGAATATAATTCACCGACAGATTCCGGTGCCGGCACGGGCGGAGACGGCAACGGTTTTGAAGCGGACCCCAACAATGCATTTGAGGACGGCGGGGGAGTGGCGAGCAATATAAACGGCGCGGGCGACCGGCATATTTTCAGAGATTACTACTTTGAAGTTCCCACCGATTCCACCGTCAACGGCATTGAGGTACGGACAGACTGGTACATGGATTCGGATGGCGGGACCAACAGCCTGGACGTTGAGCTTTCCTGGGACGGGGGACTCTCCTCGTCCGCTATGA
>CAYNWD010000009.1:3723-14507 GCA_964400835.1 uncultured Gammaproteobacteria bacterium
CGGACAGTACGGAAACCGACAAAGAGCACGTCGCCTCCCTGGGCGGCAGCGACGATTTGTGGGGCAGAGAAGCGTGGGTCGCCAATGATTTTGCCAACGAAAACTTCCGCGTGCGCGTGACCATGAATGCAACGACTGCCAATCGGGACTTCTACCTCGACTGGATACCGGTGCGGGTGTATTATAGCGAGGAAGAGGAGGACAGCACCCCGCCCACGTCAACCATAGACACCCCGGCGGAGGGAAGTTTTTGGAATACCCCAATTGACATTTCCGGAAGCTCAACGGATATTCCGGATCCCACCGTGGACGTTGTCACGCCCTTCTACGCGGCAAGCGGAGACATTGAAGGGACCGAAATTGTCCAAATCACCAATGAAAGTCTGACGGAGCCCTTTGCATGGGATTATTCCTGGGAGCCCGACAGTGAAGGCGTATACAGCATCAAGGCAGAGGCCACAGACACTGCCGGCAATACAGAGGAAAGCCCGCAGGTCAATGACATTACCTACGACGTGACCGAGCCCACCTCCACAATCGAATATCCGGCAGACGAGGAAGTGTATACCAGCGATACCTGGCAGGGAGAAATTAGCGGCAGCGCCGAGGATGAAAATTCCGGAGTGAGTACAGTGTACGTTTCCATTCAAAGGGATGCGGACGGATTCTACTGGGATGGGGAAGAAGGGGAGTGGGTATCGGGGGAAGAGGAGGAGGAAGAGTACCTCAACGAAGCTGATTTTGACGGCAGTGAGTCCTGGAATTATGAATTTGATTTCATAGAGCCCGAGGGAGAAAATGAGGGGTACACCGCCCGTTCCCACGCCGAAGACAATGCGGGCAACCTGGAATCATCCAGCCAAATCCACTTCTATTTTAGCCAGGGCGATACCACGCCGCCGACATCAACTATAGATACGCCGACAGAGGGATTTGTCACCAATTCGCCCATAAATATTTCCGGATCATCAAGCGACGATTCTCTGGATACGGTCGAGTTTGTGCAACTCTTTTATCGTGAATCAGTAGGCAGTGAGGAGGAAGAAAATGAATGGATCGAAATCGATACGGATCCGGAGCAGGACGGAACGCAGCCTCTCGCCAACACCGAAGGCGATGAGCCGTTTGAATGGAACTTTACCTGGACGCCGCCCGATGACGGCACATTTGACATAAAGGCCGAGGCCACAGACACCGCAGGCAATACCGAGGAAAGTCCGCAGGTAAATGATATAACGTACGATACGACTGCACCGGACGAGCCGATCGCTACCCCTCCCGCAGGCGACTATCAGGGCGACCAGAGCGTCACACTCGCCTCAGATGACACCGGAAGCGGGGTCGCAAGCATCTACTACACTACCGACGCTACAGAACCCAGCGATACCAACGGCACCCTCTACGCCGCTGCATTTAGTATTGGCGTGGATACGACACTGAAAGCCATTGCCTACGACGAAGCAGGGAATGCAAGTTCTGTTCTCACGGCCGAGTATGGTATCGCGCCGACCATATCCGATGAAACAGCAGCGTCTGTTACCCAAACGCAGATAACCATCACCTGGACTACGGACGATCCCGCGACGTCGCGAGTCGTCTGGGACACGGTCTCCCACCCGGTTTTGGGAGCTTCACCCAACTACGACTATGCAAACTCGACCGCAGAAACTGATACGAGCCCCATGGTGACGAGTCACACTGTAACCTTAACCGGACTGACCGCAGGTACTACGTACTACTACCGGGTCATCTCGCACGGCTCTCCGGAGGCAGTCGGCGATGAACAATCCGTTACAACCACTGGCGCAGCATCATCTTCGTCCTCAACAAGTGGTGGGGGCGGGGGAGGCGGATCGGTTCTGGGTGCTTCTGCCAGCGCGCCGGTCTGCGCTGACACACCACCTGCCGGGAACCCGACGCTCCTTTCTGCCATTGCCGCTGCCAATGCAGTGACGCTCAACTGGCTGGCCGGAGCAGGTCCGATTTCCTACTATCTGGTGGCCTACGGACTGTCTAGCGGCTCCGTTACCTACGGCAATCCCAATATCGGCGGCCCGGGAACGACAAGCTATACCGTTTCCGGTCTTTCCGGTAACACTACCTACTTCTTCCGTGTACGTGCAGGCAACGGCTGCGCGCCGGGTGGCTATTCCAATGAACTTTCCGCTACCCCTGGCGGCGGCGTGGTCAGCGGTCCGGCCGAGGGATTTACCGAAGGGGTGTTGGGAGCAGCCACCGATGAGACAGATACCGAGGCTACAGCGTCACCAACCCTTTCACCGGAAGTAATCGAGGAAGACATTCTCGGCGCATCCTCCTGGACTCTGCCCTGGTGGCTACTGGTGCTCCTTGCGCTAATCCTCATGAGACTCGTCTGGTGGTGGTACAAAAACCGCTCAGTGAATCCTTCCTAAAAGTCCTGTACCATAAAGCAGCACATGCTCACCTACGTGTTTTTCATACTCCACGTTCTTTTTGCGGTCTTTATAATCTTTCTGTGCCTCTCGTTTGTGACCGGCGGGCCCTTTGTACCGACGAAAAAGAGCACTGCCCAGCGTATGGTTTCGCTTGCGCAGATACGTACCGGCATGACGGTGGTGGACTTGGGATCCGGCGACGGCCGGATTCTGCGGCTTGCAGCAGGTCTGGGTGCGCATGCAATTGGTTATGAGATGAACCCGGTCCTCGTTCTTTATTCCCGATTCCTGTCGCTATTTCACAAAAACAATACAAAAATCCTTGTCCGTTGGCAAAACCTCTGGACTGCGAACTTGCGCCCCGCAGACCGGGTATTTGTATATCTTCTGCCCGTCAACATGGACAAATTGAAAGAAAAACTTCTGCGCGAACTACGGCCCGGCAGTCTCGTCGTCACCAACAGTTTTCTTTTTTCCCGGTGGAAGCCGCTGAAATCCGACCAGCTGCATCACGTGTATGTCTACAAAGTGGGGAAACGGAATTCCTAATTTGCGGGAAACGAAGGGAACCGATACAATACACGTACCGGCCTACGTCATATGTACCAAACAGCTTTTGACGGCCAGCAGACGGATGAACGGGTCCTCTACACGATCATAAGCCACCCCCTTGGAAAACGGCTCGCAATTACCAAGCTTTTCCTCCTGTGTGTGTTTTTTTACCTGGTCCTTGCGCTCATCGCTACGGTTGTTCCGCTGGCTGCTTCCGCGCTCCATCCCGTCGGCCTTCTGGTTTCAGTTCTCCTGTTTGTCCTGGGCACCTGGTGGAATACCACGGTCTACGCCAAAGACCGTTGCTTCATAACCGACCGCCGGATAATCCGCTTTGACGTCGTTTCGCCGTTTTTTACAACGAAACGGGAGCTTTTCTGGAATGAGGCGCTCAAGGCCAAGGGCTACGCACCCAACCTCTTTTACCGGTTTCTCAAAGTAGGAACGATTGAAGTGACGCCCCTTTTGGGGGAGCGGGAAAACGTCGTGGTCCGGGATGTCTATTACTTCGAAGATGTCGCAAACTACATCGACAAAATACTCTTCACCTTCAAAAATAAACCGGAGGAAATGAACAATCTGACGGCTTTTGTCGCAAAACCCCGCGGCCAACGCACCCCCTCCTAAGTGTGGAAGAACCCATGGAAGGTTCGCATACTTCCATGGGTAAAGAATTCTTCAACTTGTGTGCTCTTCGACTTCATCTAAGATGTACTTTCCAATGACCGCGGCTTCCTGTTCGGATATTGCTGACCGCACAAACTCCCCGTACCTCTGGGCTGAACCATTAAAGTACGACAGCACCAAGTCCGTCTTCGTCACCTGGAAGGTTCGCATACTTCTATCGCCTCCGTCGACGCCGACAGTCGTATACGCACGAAAATCGCTAAAAAGCCAATGTTCAGGTTTTACTACGATACCCGCAACCACGGGATTAAGATGAATGTAGCGGATGACCTGCAGCACATCAGGGTCTGCCGGAATATGTTTAATTTTGTATCTTCCCTGAAACAGCGCACCCTCTCTGTTGTGACGCTTATTGAACTTATGACTGTAGGTGATGCCCAACCTTCGAACTAGCTCCGATATCGTTTGGAAGTATGCGAACCTTCCATCGGGTTTAGGCACGCCTCCCTTCAGCTGTTTCAACTGAACCAAAAGGTGAAAATGATTGGGCATAAGACAATAGCCGATCACATCAACAAGGGGTTTAAATAAGCCATTGCTTAACGGATCTGCCTTATAGGTGACCGGAAGGTCAGGTCGCTGCACTGCCTTGGGTACCGGAAGGTTCGCATACTTCTGTAAGCTCTGCAGGGGAAAACCTTTGACGAAGTAGCGGAGAATGTCAGTAAAGCTGTGGTAGTCTTCGCTGTCCAGAAAAGTGGGAAGCTTCGCAACTCCGCGGTTATAAATATGATACACGCCGGATTCGTAGTACTGTGGACGGAAAACGGGCATTACCTAGAAGGTTCGCATACTTCTATCCCCGGGTCAACTGACCGATTACTCCTTAGCTTACTTTAGCGCCCAGAAGACATGGGTGAAGAGTTTCTGACCTGAGGCAAGCTCACGAACATACAGCCCGACGTTTCCGTTATCTTTAACTTGCCGGCCCCATTCTTTTTGCGTATCAAAGCCGTCAGAATCCGGCCTGCCGGATCCGCCCACATCAGCAGCTGACGTCACCTGGCTCATATCAAGAGTATTTGTGCTATCAAGGTGCTCGTAGATAACCTCCAGCTGCTCAAAGTCATGGCTGTTGGGGTGCTCATTCGACGGCGGGCCGTCCGGATCTGCCGTGTAATCCATGCAGGTGCCGAGGTTAACGTTTCCGAATTCCTCATCCTGGTGGTCCAGACCAAATGTGTGAGCCACCTCCTGACACATGACGAGCCTGCGCCACGCAGGGGTGTTGTACGTGGCCTTCGTAAAATATGTATCGTTCATTTTGGCGACTGCTTTGGTGATGTGGCTGCCGCTCACCCAAATTTGGGCAATCCCGAGCCAACCGTTATTCCCGTATTTACGGTTACAGACCTCCACACGCCCAAGCGTAGCACCGCAGTTTCTGCCGCCATTACCAGCAACGATCAAAAGGTCGAGCACATTCGATGCGCTCCAATCGGCGGCGGCCTCAGACAAATAACCGTCCCAGGCGGACGAAACATTATCCCCGAGCTTGAGCGTAAACGGATTTGCCGTCCGGCCCCAATGATAGGTACCCCAAGAATGATTGGCAAACACACCGACGGCAAGAAGGGGAAAAACAAGAAGTAAAGCAAACCTTGTGAAGTATCTCACTTCTTTAAGGTATATAAAATTTTCCCCCTCTTTGTCAAGTGGTCCTTCTTGACAAAGGATGTCCATGTATTACAATACATTTACTTCTCGCCTTTCCCGATCAGATCGGGATAAACATGAGACGTAACGAACCTCAAAGAGAAGCGCTGCATCTGGCGTAACGATGCCAAGTGAGTCACCAAGTTGGATGGAACCCCCCGCACCGGGCGGGGTCCAACGAGAGGGTGACTTTTTTTGTATAAAACTATGAGCGATAACCAACTGGTACACTTACGACACTCCTGCGCGCATTTACTGGCTGCGGCGGTCAAGGCGCTGTGGCCCAAAGCCAAACGCACGATCGGTCCTGCCATAGAAAACGGTTTTTACTTTGACTTTGATTTCGGAGACGTGAAGATTTCAGAGGAGGATTTCCCCAAAATCGAGGCGAAAATGCGTGAGATTCTCCCTTCGTGGAAAGGATTTGAGCGCCACGAGCTCTCTCCCGCTGCCGCAAAAAAAGAATATCCCGGCAATGAGTTTAAGCACGAGCTTATCGATGAATTTGCCAAAGAAGGCCAAAAGCTCACTTTCTACAAATCCGGCGCCTACTGGGACCTGTGCAGCGGCGGCCACTGCGAGTACCCGGACCGGGAACTTGCTCACTTCAAACTTCTCTCTGTCGCCGGCGCCTACTGGCGGGGAAGCGAGAAAAATAAAATGCTCACCCGCATCTACGGCACGTGCTTCCCCTCAAAGGCAGAGCTGGATTCCTACCTCTCACAGGTTGAGGAAGCCAAAAAGCATGATCACAGAAAATTGGGTTCCCAGCTCGACTTGTACTCCATAAGCCCCTTGACCGGCCAGGGACTCATCCTCTGGCACCCGAAGCTGGCAACCGTACGAAATATCGTAGAAGACTTTTGGCGCAAAGAGCATACGAAGCGGGGATATCAGCTTGTATTTACACCCCACATCGCCAGCATGGATATGTTTGTACTCAGCCGTCACTTATCCAAATACATGAACTATATGTTCCCGGTCATGATGCACGAGTATATAGAGGGCGAAAGCGCACCGGATTATACGGTGGATGAAGTGCTCAAGCCCATGAACTGCCCCAACCATATCCAAATTTACAAATCGCGGCCGCGAAGTTATCGGGAGCTTCCGCTGCGCATCGGAGAGCTCGGGACGGTCTACCGCTACGAACGGGCGGGTGTGCTACATGGGATGACTCGCGTCCGGGGATTTACGCAGGATGACTCCCATATCTTCTGCACACCCGAGCAGGTTGAGGGCGAAGTCCGTGCAGTTTTGCAGCTCATGAAGTTCGTCTATAACCTATTCGGATTTTCTGACTATCAGGCCTACATTTCAACCCGGCCTGAAAAGTATTTAGGAGAAAAACCCATGTGGGACTTCGCGGAAGAATCGCTGAAAAAGGCCGCTGAGGCGGAAGGATTTAATTACAAGATCGATGAGGGAGAAGGAGTATTTTATGGCCCCAAAATCGATATGAAGGTCAAAGATTCCCTTGGCCGGGAGTGGCAGCTGGGGACCGTTCAATTCGATTTCAATCAGCCGGCCAAAGCAGAATCGACCGAGAGCGACATAGATGAATTTTGGAAGTTAAAAACGTTTCAGATGAAGTTCAAAACACGGGCAAATCTTGCCACGTACCTCAAAAAACTGGGCCGCGGGTTTAACGTCACCTACATCGACCAGGCAGGACGGGAAAAACAATGTGTCATGATCCATAGAGTCGTGTTCGGGTCGTTAGAGCGGTTCTTCGGCATCCTCATCGAGCACTACAAAGGCAGCTTCCCGCTGTGGATCGCCCCGGTGCAGGTCGTCCTTATCCCCATAGCAGAGCGCCATAATGAGGCCGCGGCGGATAGTGCGGCTCGGCTGCGGGAGAAGGGGATACGGGTTGAAACGGATCTGAGGAGTGAATCCATGCAGGCCAAAGTACGGCACCACACATTGCAAAAGATACCGTATCTGGGTATAATTGGGGACAGAGAAAGAACGAACGGCACAGTTTCTGTTCGGACGAGAAAAGGAGAGGACCTCAAAGAACACACACTCGATGAGTTCCTCACTCGGCTCACACACGAGATTGAGACCAACGCGTAAATTTTACCGGTTGAATTACCAAATCCAGGCCAACGAGCTGCGGCTGTTGGACGAAGACGGCAAGCAGGTCGGCGTGGTAACCAAGCTGGAAGCGTTGCAAAAGGCAAAAGAGCTGGGCATAGACATTGTGGAGATCGCGCCGAACGCGAAACCGCCGGTAGTAAAGCTCATTGACTTTAAGAAATTTAAGTACCAGGAAGCCAAAAAGGACAGGGAGAGTAAAAAGAGTCAAAAAAATGTCGGGGTAAAGGAAGTGCGGCTCCGGCCTTTTATCGGTGCCCATGACTTTGATACGCGGCTCAACCGGGGAAAAGAATTTCTGAAAAACGGCAATCAGCTGAAAATCAGCATTTTTTTCCGGGGCCGGGAAATTACACGCAAAGAATTCGGCTACGGCGTCATGAAGCGGTTTATCTCTCTTTTGGAAAATATTAAGGTGGTGCGGGAGCCGCACATGGAAGGAAGAACACTCGTGGCGATGGTCGTCAATGTCAAAAAGGGAGAAACAAAATGAACAAAGTAAAGACCAAAAAAATCGTTTCAAAACGATTCAAAATTACCAAGACAGGCAAGGTGATGTACCGCAAGCAGGGTGCCCGCCATCTGCGCCGAAAAAAGAACAAACGCAGGCAACGCCGACAGGACAAAATGCTCCAGGTGAAGACCAGGGCTTTTGAGCGGTCCATCAAGCGCTTTTTAGCGCTATAATTGTGTTCTGCTGTTTGTTGGTAGTTGAAGTTGTTCGTTGTTAGTTATTAGTTATTAAATTGTATGCGTATCAAAAGGGGAGTCACGACTCACGCCAAACACAAAAAGATATTCCGCGCCAACAAAGGCTACCGGATGACGAAGCGCCGGCTTATAAAGGTGGCCAAAGAAGCCTACCTGCATGCAGGCGAGTACGCGTTCGCCGGCCGCAAAGACCGCAAAAACGATTTCCGCCAGCTCTGGATTACCAGAATTTCCGAGGCAGTGAGGCTGCGCGGCCTGTCGTACAGTTCTTTCATGTTCAGACTGAAGGAGGCAAATATTACCCTTAACCGTAAAGTACTCGCCGACATGGTGGTCGAGGAACCGGATGCATTCGAAGCAGTTCTTGACGAGGCACAATCCGTGCACTAAAATAACCTATTATGACAGCACAAAGTAGATTTTTCGCAGGACTGAGCTTTAGCGTAGCGTTCTTTCCCTCGCGTCAGCGGGGACCTTTGGGTGTAAGAAAATAAGTACATAACAAAAATAACAAACCCAAGAGCCCCGCACCAGCGGGGTTTTTTGTGGTTGCGTAACCTTTGAGTGCAAAGCTCTGAATCTAAGGCCCGCCCGCAAGCGCCTGAGCGCCCGTCTGCCACGCGTGTCGAGGCCTTGCGGGCAGGCAGGCGATGGCAGGCGGGCCCGCCCTTGAGCTCAGAGGAGGTGAGAGGAGGTGAAAAAATATAAACTATTTACAGGAAGGACGACGAACATTAGAACAAAATCTCAGGCCGGGTCAGGTAATCGTGCCCGTCTACCAAAATAGGCAATTACCACCGGAACTAGGAGAGGGTCGCGTTGGGGGCGCATGGGCTCCGGTACAAACCGGATGGGAAATCGTAGAATGCGCAGCTCCCTCGACGCATGCTAAACAGGCTAGAACTGATAAGCGTGATCACGGCGATCTTTGGGATACCGGTCCTAATTTCTAATAAAGCTCTGAATTCAAGGCCCGCCCGCAAGCGCCTAAGCGCAAGCGATGGCAGGCGGGCCCGCCCTTGAGCTCAGAGCTCAAACATTGTTGCCAAGCAGTGCAGTTAAACGTACAATTGAGGCATTCTTATGACCGAACTTGTATATCTTACCGATAGTTTTGCGCGGGAAGTGAAGGCACGGGTGCTTTCGTGCACCAAAAAGGGGAGCGTGTGGGAAATAATTCTCGCCAAAACCGTCTTTTATCCCGTCGGCGGCGGCCAGCCGTCTGACCGGGGTGAAATAATCGGCCCCAGAGGCAAGGCGCGCGTCAAACATGTGCGCATGCTCAACGACACCGTTATCCATGAGGCGACGGTTGAAGGCCAAATACAAGACGGGGAGACCGTAACGTCTGTCTTGGACTGGGACCGGCGCTACTTCAATATGCGCAATCACAGTGCCGGTCATATCGTGCATGAAGCAGTGAAGCTGGTCGCGCCACACCTCGTACCCGTCAAGGGAGAGCATGGGGATAAGCCCTATATCGAATACGCCGGCACTCTACCGATAGACAAAACGTTCGCCATAGAAAAAGAAGCAAACAGCATTGTAGACAAAGACCTTCCGCTGCGCACGGAGTTGGTTACGCTTGAAGAGCTTACCAGACGCAGCCCCTGGGTTCCGCCGCATTTGCCCAAAAACAAGCCATTGCGGATTCTCACGATCGGCGATTTTGCACCTATTCCCGACGGAGGGACGCAGGTGGGCAGTACGGCAGAAGCGGGCCCTATTTCCGTCACACATATAGAAAATAGCGAGGAGCACGTCCGCGTGTACTACCACATCGTGCAGGCAAGTGTGGAAAAGGAGTCAACTCAAAAAAATTTTTATTCCGGCCAAAACATCATAAGCGAACTTCTCCAGGTCCAGCAAAATGCACGGACACACATACAAAACAGCGCCAAGCCCGCGTGGCTCGTCCGGGAAGAGTTGCTGGGCCCCAAAAGCGATCTTTCACAGCTGACGAAACACATACGTCTGGTTCCGAAAGAAGACCGACAGCAGGTGGGAGTCGTCGTCAATCAAGTTAAAAAAACTATTGAAAATGCTCTGTCTCAGGCGTCAGGCGTCAGGCGTCAGGCGTCAGGTGAAGCGTGGGTCGATGTCACCATGCCGGGCACTCAACCGCCCCAGGGCCACCTGCATATCGTGACGCAGGCGATCATGGAGATTACCAGAATTTTTGAACGCATCGGATTTACGCGCGTACGGCACCCGGAGGTAGACTGGGACTGGTATCCGTTTGAGTCTCTCAATATGCCGCCCAATCACCCGGCCCGTGATGAATGGGAAACGTTTTTTATAAAATCACACAACACACAGCCGACAACAGCCAACAAAAAACAAAGCGGCAAATTTAAACAAATTGTTCTGACCCCTCACACAAGTAACGGCCAGGTGCGCGAAATGGAAAAGGGGAATCTTCCCATCCGCATGATCAATATCGCCAAATGCTACCGACGGCAAATAGACGTCTCCCATACCCCCATGTTCCACCAGTTCGAGGGTTTACTCGTGGACAAAAACGTATCCATCGGCCATCTCAAAGGCGTCTTTGACTTTTTCGTCAAACAGTTTTACGGGCCCATGCGCCAAACCCGACTGCGGCCGTTTCACTTTCAGTTCACCGAGCCGTCGTTTGAAGTGGATATAAACTGTGCCCTA
>CAYNWD010000009.1:14517-30057 GCA_964400835.1 uncultured Gammaproteobacteria bacterium
TATGCCTGGGAACGGGAAAGCTCGGGGGCGGGCGGCGCTGCCGCTTATGCAAATCCGGCTGGTTGGAACTGGGCGGTGCGGGCATGGTGCACCCGGTGGTTCTGCGAAACGGCGGAATAGATCCTGATGTCTATAGCGGCTTTGCCTTCGGCTGGGGGATCGAGCGGACCTTCATGATGAAATCCGGTACGCAGCTGGACGACATACGGTTACTGTACAGTAATGACATCCGGTTTCTGGAACAGTTCTAAAAATCTATGAATATACTCATTCCCGACTCCTGGCTGCGCGAGTACCTGGCAACGAAGGCCACCCCGCAGCAGATAAAAGAATACCTGTCGCTGTGTGGCCCCAGTGTCGAGCGGCTCGTCCCAGATGGCAAAGAGACCGTCTACGACATAGAAATTACGTCCAACCGGCCGGACAGCATGTCGGTAGTTGGCATTGCGCGCGAAGCCGCGGCCATACTACCACGCTTTGGCATCAGCGCCAAACTCACCCACGACCCCTATACCTTTAAAGGTCTGACCTTTAAAGGGTATAGCGGCAGGAGCAAAAAAAGAATTTCTATCGTGTCGGACCCGGATTTATGCCCCAGATGGACGTCGGTAATTCTCGACCACGTGCAAGTGGGAGACTCGCCGGGGTGGCTGCAAAAACGCCTCACGCTAACCGGCATCCGGCCCCTCAACAATGTCATCGACATCACTAACTACCTCATGCGCGCTTACGGCCAGCCGGCACACGCATTTGACTTTAACGCGATACGGGGCGCGAAAATGAAACTTCGTGCCTCCAAAAGAGGAGAAAAAATCACCACTCTGGACGGAAAAACGCATACGCTGCCGGGCGGGGATATCGTCATCGAAGACGGGTCCGGCAGGCTCATAGATCTGTGCGGCATCATGGGCGCGCAAAACTCAAGCATAAAACCATCCACAAAAACCGTTGTGTTGTTTATGCAAACGTACGATCCGGTCAGAATCCGAAAGACTACAATGGCACTCGGCCATCGCACGGAGGCAGGATCACTTTTTGAAAAGGGCCTGGACAGCGAGCTGGTTTTGCCGACCATTCATGCCGGTATAAAACTTTTGACAGACCTGACAAAAGGCAGCGTCGCAAGTCCTATGTACGACCTGTACAAAAATCCGTACAAGCCCTACGCGGTATCGCTTTCCCGCGACAAGCTGGACCGCTCTATGGGAAAAAGCTTATCGGACAAAGAAATCCGCGATATCCTTCTCCCGCTTGGCTTCCGCACGCTCATCACCAAAACGTCCGTTACCGTCACGGTCCCCAGCTTCCGCCGGGATGTAACGATTGACGTAGACATTATTGAGGAAATCAGCAGGATCTGGGGCTATCACAACATATCCCCGCGCTTGCCGGAAGGCGAGCCGCCGGTGACGGTGCCCAGCGCACTCCTTGCCCGGGAAGAAGAAGTAAAAATCCGGCTGCGCGACTGGGGATACACCGAGGTCTATCCGTACTCCATGATTTCTGAAAAACACATGCATGCCATGGGGCTCGACATAAAAAAAGCATACGCCATAACGAATCCGCTCTCCGAAGACTGGGTCTATCTGCGGCCGGCAAGCTGGCCCACGATGCTGGAAGTGATCCGACAGAATATCCATAGAAACGAAAACCTGCGGCTCTTTGAACTGGCGACCAACTACGTCTTTCGGCCCGGTGATCTTCCGGATGAGCAGCCCATACTCCTCGTTGCATGGACCGGGAATGACGCATGGAAACTGGCGAAGGGCATGGCAGAGGCACTGTTTGATCTTTTTGGCATACCGTTTCCAGAACCGGCCGCAGATCAGCCGCTTGACTGGTACGATGAAGGGGTCCGGCTGGCTTTGGGAAAATACGGATCAATGGGAAAAGTCAGCAACCGCATTGCCGAAGCTTTCGGGATCACCCGGGACGTCATCCTCCTCGACCTTGATTTTCGCAAGCTCGCCGCAAACGGCACAACGGCCAAATCCTACCGGCCTTTACCCAAACATCCGGAAGTCGTTGAGGATCTCGCGCTTGTCGTGCCGGAAAAATTTGCAATCGGTCCGCTTATAACTGCGCTGAAAAAGGTGCACCCGCTGGTTTCCGATGTGTCGCTTCTGGATGTCCACGAATCCAGCCGCACGCTCCACATTGTCTACCGCGACCCGACAAAAAATCTCACTGCAAAAGATGTTACGCCGGTGCGCGAAAAGATCATACGCACGGCCACAGAAAAATTCGGCATCTCGCTCAAGGATTAAAGCATCCGCTTCATTCACTCATTCGTTCGAAGCAACCCCTGCAATGTAACAATAGCTTTTATGGAGTCGGGGTAGGAGTGGCGTAGGGCTGGTTGACGCCGATACGCACTTGGGTTTCCGCAGTCCGGCCCGCGCTATCATAGGCTTTCGCGGTAATCGTGTGATTGCCATTGGAAAGATTCACGGTATGCGTAAGTTTTTTCTCTGACTCGGTTTTCACCAAACTTCCGTCGGTAAAAAGTTCTATCTTGGTAATGCTACCCGAACTCCCGGCCTCCACCACGACCTTCACATTGTTGTCGTCCACCCGGGACAAATCTCCCGGTTCGCGGATAGCAACTACGATGCTTTCGCTGCCGGCAGCCACTTCCGTCGGCGGGTGAAATTTGCTGTCTCCCTGACTTGCCACCCAGCTGTCGATTGCTTCCTGCCAACGGTTTTTAGCGTCTGTCGAAACAGGATCTTCTTCTTTGAAAACGATATAGGTCTTCGTGTCGTATTCGCCTTTGGCAATATCGACACTGCTTGCCAATTTATTGCCGTCTTTGCGCGAAACTTTCATTTGCGCATAGACCGATGAAGGCGCCGTGGGTTCAGTACCGCGGATAAAAATTTCTTTGCGCGTCGGATTTCCACTAAACGCCAGACCCCCTGCATAGCCGTCAATATCTATTTCCGCTATGGACGCCGGCCTGCTGAATTCCTCTTCCGGTGTGTCCTTTATCGCCTCGCGGATTATGCGATTCCATATGGGTGCCGCACCGGTGACACCGGAGGCAAGGGAGGGGTGCATGGGAGAATTGTCGTTGTTGCCGACCCAGGTCAGAACCACGCGCCGGGTCGTGTAACCGGCGGTCCAGTTGTCGCGCTTATCATCCGTCGTTCCGGTTTTGGCTGCCACGGAACGGCCGGCAATGGACAGGTAAGATCGCGTGCCGAAAATATCCTTGCGCGCCTCCTGATCGGATAAAATATGTGACACGAGATAGGCAACATCCTCATCCAATACCCGCCGGGGCGAAACCGGACGGTGGGTAAAAAGCGTTTTGCCGCGGCTGTCGACTACTTTGAGAATTACCACGGGGTCTGTCCGCATGCCGCCGGCCGCCAATACTCCGTAAGCCGTCGCTAGCTCGAGCATCCGCACCTCACCCCCGCCCAGAGTGAGCGACAAACCGAGCCGGTTCATGTTTTCCGCGGTTGGCTCGAGGGTCGTGAGCCCCATGTCGTAACCCAGGCGCAGCACGTCGCGGATACCCACCAGGGCACTCACCTTCACCGCAATCGTATTTATGGAGTTGCCCAGGGCAAACCGCAGCTGCACCGGTCCGCGGAATTTGCCGTCGTAATTTTTGGGGTTATACTCCGGCTTCGCCGGGTCGCCGGAGGGATATTTGGTATCCACATCCAGAAGCAACGTCGCCGGCGTATAGCCTTTGGCAAATGCGGCAGCATACGTAATGGGCTTTATCGCGCTGCCGGGCTGGCGCAGACTTTGCGTAACGACATTAAACATAAAACCGGAACTGTCGGTCGCCGTGTAATCTTTGCTGCCGACCAGCGCCAGAATTTCACCGTTGGTCGGATCCAGTACCACCGCCGCGCCGTTTGACACTTTGAGCCCTTTGGCTTTGTCGACTTCTTCTTTGACTATAACCTGCGCTTTTTCCTGCAGCGCCCAGTCGAGGGTGGTGGTGACCGTCAACCCGCCCGCGTCGACCGTCTTTTGCCCGAATTTATCCACCAAAAGTTCCCTGACATAGGCGACAAAATGCGGCGCGCGCAGTCCGGTGCCGGATGGCGTAAATGTGACTTTTGAAAGAAGCCCGCGCGCCTCCGTTTCCTGCAGCGGGCTTATGTAGCCGTCCTCGCGCATCCTGCGCAGCACATCCTGCGCCCGGCCCGCGTAGGCGCGGTCTTCTCCGGTGAATGGTGAGTAACGGCTGGGCGCCTGCGGCAACCCGGCCAGGATAGCCGACTCAACGAGGGAAAGCTCGTTCACCTTTTTTCCGAAATAATACTCGCTCGCCGCTTCCACACCTACGGCCGTACCGCCGTAGGGAGCTTCGTTCAGGTACAGGAGGAGAATGTCGTCTTTACTGTATTTGCGCTCAATTTGAATAGCCAATACCGCTTCCTTCATCTTGCGCGGCAAGGTCCGCTCGCTGGATAAAAGTACGTTTTTGACCAGCTGCTGGGTGAGCGTTGAGCCTCCCTGGCACCGCCGGGTCAGGACGCAGGCCACCATGCCCCGGATTATTCCGGCAGCAGACAGGCCCTCGTGCTTGTAAAAATTTTTGTCCTCTATGGCGACCGTGGCGTCTTTGAGGTACTGGGGGATATCTTCCCACCTGGCCAATATCCGGTTTTCTTCGGTAAATATGTCATACAGTTTCTCGCCGTTGCGGTCGAGGATAACGGTGGAGAGGCCCTCGCTGCGCTTCACTTTATCCGGACGCGGCAGGTCCTTGGCATACCAGGCAAACAGCATACCCAAAACGACAATTATACCGGTCAGAGCTAGAAAGCACACCGTTGCCACCGAAGACCAGAATCGGAGTTTTGTGCGCGAGGAGGGGAAGAGACGCTGCATTCTGCGCCGCCGAAAGATCTCGTGCATATCCACCTATTGTACACGTCTTGAAAAAAATCACAAAATGTGCTATACTACGTATTAAGTAAATAGGAAAAGGCAGTGACGGAGACACAGTAGGTTCGAAACAGTGACACAAGAGAACAGGCGGTTGGTGCAAGACCTGTCGAATGTTTCAAGCCGAATTACCCTCCCGAGCCCCAGAAGTAGACTTACTTGTTCCCAAGGCTTCCAGCCTTGCGTCACAAGAGCGTCACTTCGGGGCAGGCCGCGAGATTGAACAGAAAGTTCATACTTTCTCAGTAAATCAAGCCGGGTAAGCCCGTAAGAGCTGAAAGCGAATGTCACACTCTGTGGAGTTCGCAAACGAGGTCCCGCTCGGTTGAGCTTCCTCAGGGAAGCTTTTTTGTTGAAGCGGGGCGAACCAAGGTGGTACCGCGTGGTCCTGAGCTTGTCGAAGGAACCTCGCCCTTGTTCCCAAGTCATTGGGGATAGGAGCGAGGTTTTTTGATGGACAAGTGAATGTGGCAGGGATATTTGCTGAGGTAAAACAAACGGGACGCGCGCCGAAATGTATTCGGAGAGCGCGTGTAGGTTCGAATCCTCCCCTCAGCACCATGAAAATAAACGATGAAGAAAGGAGCGCACCATGGAAAAATGTAAATTTTTAACGGAAAAGGGCATTTGCCAAATCGGCCAACTTGGGCTTCATAACGTGGAGCAGGAAAACTCACGCTTGGCATTTTTAACCGAAGAGGTCAAAAATCCTTCCCACGCATTCCCATGCAACGGGCAGGCCAATGTGGAAGGATCGAACACGGTGATCACCATGCTGGTTATGACATGCAGCGCAAAAAATGACGCTTCAGAACAAGAAAAGTGTGATACGTTCGTTCCAGAAATTGGTTGGATAGAACAACGCAAGATCTGGGAGCATTGGAGACCATAACAAAACCATGAACAAAATAGAAGCATTACAACCACAATTCAAAACAGGGCTGCGTCGATCGTTGTTTCCGATCGAAGCTTCCTCGTGGGTAACAAACAGTGTCGGGATCAATGTCGTGCTTGGTATAAGTAATATTGGTTTGCCCGCGAGATTTCTCGCTGGATTTGTTCCAGCATTTTCTTTGGCTGAGGCTATCGCGGAGAAAAAAAGTGTTTCACCCGAGCTTCGAGTATTTGTACCGCTTCATTTATCAGAGCACGCAAACGGTATTAGCCACAAACACGGAAAAGAAACAGTACAACAAGGGGTGTTTTTTGTACAAAAGTTTCACGAAATCTTCCATCCTACCGTAACCTGGTTTTTAGATATAGATCAACCAATGGCCCGAGGAACCATTGCTCTGCTGGGGCATTTATCAGATGAGTTGTTATCTCAAAATAACCCTTCACTCGCTCAGGTATGGGAAAAAACGTTTGTCGCGGCCAAAAAAGGAGGTAATGCAGAAAGCGCGAGGGTCTACACTCCACATCATATTTTTGGCTGGCATGATGCATGGGATCCAGAAAAATTTTTTCCGGCAAGTCCTAAACAAATAACCATCAATTGTTTTTCTACTTCTGAGGAAACGTTTCAGTCCGTACGCAAAGCTCTTGTGCCAATTGTGTCTCGCGAGATGCCGGAACTTGTCGTACATGGCGATCATATTGACCTATTTACGGACCGCTGTCCGGGACCACATTACATGCCGAGAACGTTAAACGGAAAACAAGAACCTCTACTACCGGACTTGGTGTCTCTTGGATTTTCGAAGACACGCAGGGAGCTTGTGTCGTTAGTCCAAGAAGGCTTTGACACTGCCCTCAAGGACTTAGATTCAATCAGGAATCATATCGAAACATTACGAAAGGTCAAACCAGAACTTCCAAACGTTGAAGAGTTTATCTCGGAGGTAAAACATGCAACGGAATAAAACGATAGGCGTTATCGGCGGGTTTGGACCAGATTCAACTGCTCGTTTTTTTCTGCGCTTGGTAGATAGATTTCGAGCAACACATGGGGGCCGTCAGCCTCACGTAGTCATTGAAAATGTTGCCGTACCCAGGAATCTGGAGCAGGATTTGCTGCTTCGAGGCCAAGGCATACATAAATTTACACCGCTTCTTACCAGCGCAGCTAAAGAACTTCAAAGAAATGGAGCTGATTTTATTGTCTTTCCATGTAATACGCTCCATGTGCACGAGAATGAAATCAGAGCTTCCGTCGCCATACCCTTCGTCAGCATCGTCGAGGCGACAGTGAAATTTTTAAAAGAGAAACGCGCAGGCGAAGTTGCGCTCATTGGAAGCGGTATAACGGTACGACAAAATTTATTCAAAAAGAAAGCGGTTAATATACGGTTTATAACAGTTCCAGAACGCATTCAAAAATGCATTGACAAAGGGCTCGATCATATAGTTGGCACCCAAGACGAAGGGCCCCTCGCCAAAGCTTTGAAAGAAGCGATACTGGATCTGAAACAAACAAAGGTGAAGGATGTTCTTGTGGCGTGCACAGATTTTCATGGGCTTCTACCAACGACACCTGACATACGCATACACGATACGCTCGATATACTGGTTGATGCAGCGGTTGCTATGGTATAGTTAAAGAAAATATATGGATGCGATTGATACGTTGCTCACCCGCGGTGTCGACAAAATTTATCCCAGCCGGGAGGCTCTAGAGAAGGTTTTGCGCAGCGGCAAAAAGCTTCGGCTGTAC
Organism: uncultured Gammaproteobacteria bacterium; assembly: GCA_964400835.1. Classification (GTDB taxonomy): domain Bacteria; phylum Patescibacteriota; class Microgenomatia; order UBA10105; family UBA927; genus CAYNWD01. The sequence goes on from CAYNWD010000009.1 coordinate 22,088, forward strand.
CAGGGCTTTGACCCGACCGGGACGCAATTTCATATCGGTCACGCAGTGGGCCTGCGCAAACTGCGGCAGTGGCAGGATCTGGGTCACCACGTCATTTTTCTCATCGGTGACGGCACCGGCCTGGCCGGCGATCCATCCGGCAAAACCCGGTCCCGGGGAAAATTTCTCACCCGGCAAGAGCTGCGCGCCAATGCGCGCGACTACGTCATGCAGGCTTCACGCATTGTACGTTTTGACGGGACGAACCCAGTTGAAATTCTCCACAACAGTGATTGGCTCGTCAAACTCACGCTCCCCGAAATACTAGAAATTGCCGGCCATTTTTCCTGGCAACAGCTTGCGGAACGCGACTTATACCAGGAACGGATAAAAAGCGGGGAGACACTCAATTTCCGTGAGGCGCTCTACCCGCTTCTTCAGGGATACGATTCCGTCGCCATGAAGGTCGATTTGGAACTGGGCGGCACCGACCAGACATTTAATATGCTTGCCGGCCGCCAGCTGGTGCGGGCGATGCAGGGACGGGAAAAATTCGTTATGACCACGCCGCTTCTCACCGATGCAAAAGGAGTCAAAATTGGCAAAACAGAAGGAAACGTCATCGGTATTACTGACCCGGCGACGGATTTTTTTGGCAAAATCATGTCCTTGGGAGACGATGCGATCATTCCCTGTTTCACGTTACTCACCGACACGGATTTGCCTGACATTGAAGACATGAAGCAAAAGCTTCTCAAAGGCGACAACCCCATGATGTTCAAAAAGAAGCTCGCCTTTGCCCTTACCGCCGGCTTGAATTCAACGCAGGCAGCCCAAAAAGCACAAGCCGAATTTGAAAAAAAGTTCCAGGAAAAAGATGTCACGACGGCCGATCTTCCGACGATTACGAAGGCTGCCTTTAACTCGACTGCAACCTTTTCTGAAGCTCTGGTCGCACACGGCCTTGCGGCCAGTAGATCCGAGGCAAAACGGCTCATACAGCAGGCCGCAGTGAGCCTTGACGGCAAAGCAATCAAAGAAGACTTGAAGCCGGCAGTTCAAGCTGGTACGATACTCAAGGTCGGGAAGACCAGGTTTACAAGAATAGTTGAATAATATGAACTTTTTCCGTCGCCACGAGCGTTTCTGGAAATTTGTCGTCATTATCGCCTCGCTCGCGCTTATCGCGACCTCCTTCGCGCCCTTTTTCTACGGCGGGCTATGAAGCTCCACGAACTGACGGTCGTGTCTTTCGCTCTCTTGTTATAATAGCCTCATGGAGCTGATGCTCGATTCTTTCGTCCAGTACATTCCCAGAGTCGGCCCGGTCATGGCGCAAAAACTCGGCCGTCTGGGCATCCGTACGGTCGCGGATCTTCTTTTTTACGCGCCGTTTCGCTACAACGATTACTCGCGGATCGCAAAAATTCGCTCCCTTCGGCCGGGTGAAACCGTCACGGTCGAGGCCACGGTGCGTTCAATAAAAAATGCATTCACCAAAACCGGCAAAAAACTGCAACAGGCCAAAGTGGCCGACGACACCGGCGAGCTTGCGGTCCTCTGGTTCAATCAAATGTACCTGACCAACATTATAAAACCCGGCGATATCCTGCGGTTGTCGGGAAAGGCCGACTGGTTCGGCCACACGGTCGTCATGACTTCTCCTGACTATGAAAAAAAGGTCCCAGGTGCGGGCCTTCACACCGGACGGCTCGTTCCGGTGTACCCGGAAACAGCCGGAGTGAGCTCCAAATGGCTGCGCGGCCGGATCGGGTTTATTTTGGAACAATGCAAAGATAAAGTACTCGAGTATATTCCTGACTCAATACAGAGTAAATTCAGCCTCATTCCGATAAAAACGGCAATTGAGGACATTCATTACCCAAAAAATATTCAGGACAGTCAAAAAGCCAGGTTCCGGCTGGGTTTTGACGAACTCCTGATTCTTCTTCTCTCTGCCCGGCTGCAGCGCCGCGACTGGGAAAAATTAAACACCGCCGTCCCCATAAAGACGCAGGAGAAATCCGTGCAGCAGTTTGTTCAGGCGCTTCCTTTTGAGCTGACCCGCGACCAGAAGACTGCCGTGAATCAAATTGCGGCCGATCTGAAAAGAAAAATTCCCATGAACCGGCTCCTCCTCGGTGATGTCGGAAGCGGAAAAACCGTGGTCGCGGCAGCCGCGATATACGCCGTCTGGTCCGCAGGATTCGGATCGGTCCTTATGGCACCGACACAGATACTCAGCCACCAGCATTTTCAGACGCTTTCTCAGGCTTTCGCGGACTTTCATATCCCGGTCACGCTCGTTACCGGCAGCACGCAACGCAAAGCTACCACCCGCGACACAGCGCCGTCTGTTCTCGTCGGCACCCATGCCCTGCTTTCGGAGAATGTCGACCTTGCCGACACCGGACTTATCGTTATAGACGAACAGCAGCGCTTCGGCGTCGGCCAGCGCAGCCTGCTCCGGCGTAAAGCAAAAACCAGCACGACCCCGCATCTATTGACCATGACCGCGACCCCCATTCCGCGTACCATCGCGCAAACCATCTACAGCAATCTGGATCTGACCGTCATAGCAGAAATGCCCAAGGGCCGCCAAAAAATCAAGACCTGGGTCGTCCCGCCCCACAAACGGGAGGCCGCCTATACCTGGATGGCCACGCAGATGAAAGACACAAAATCCCAGGCATTTATCGTCTGTCCGCTTATTGAAGACTCCGAGACAAGCACCACAGTGAAAGCAGCCACCTCCGAGTATCAACGGCTGGGCAAAGACGTCTTTCCACATATGAAGCTGGGCCTCCTGCACGGCAGGCTCAAACAGACGGAAAAAGAAAAAATTATCACCGCATTCACCAGGGGCACGATTGACATCCTGGTCACCACCCCGGTTGTTGAGGTCGGCATCGACATCCCCAACGCGCATATCATGCTTATTGAAGCGGCGGACCGTTTTGGACTGGCTCAACTTCATCAGCTGCGCGGCCGCGTCGGCCGCAGCAGCAGCGCGTCCTACTGCCTTCTTTTTACAGAGGCGGAAAATGAGGAGAGCAGGCAGCGGCTGAAACTTCTGGAAACTATCCACAACGGGCCGGAGCTTGCCCAGCGCGATCTAACACTCCGCGGTCCGGGAGATATCCTGGGTACCCGTCAGCACGGCCTCCCGGATTTAAAAATTGCCAAACTGACCGATCCAGTCCTTCTTGGGGCAGCAGTTGCGGCAGCAGACGAGCTTGTGCGTACCGATCCCGCGCTCTCCGCGTTTCCCCTCTTGAGAGAAATTCTCAAAAAGCATACAATCGATATGCACGCGGAGTAATTCCCGGCAGGCGAGACGCGATTATTGGGACTGCGGTGTTTTTTGATATTTGGATATTGCTTGGTATTTGATGCTTGATATTTGGAATTTTTAACTCTATGACTCCTTTACCAAAACGCAGACACTCGACCAGGCGCGGCGGCAAACGGACCGCAGCTCTTTCGCTCAAACTCCCCGGACTCGTCCGGTGCCCGCAGTGTGCAAACCTGCGGCTTCCGCACCGCGCATGTCCGCATTGCGGGTACTATGGCGGCAAACAGGTGATCAAAAAAAAGGAGAAAAAGGCCAAAAAATAAGCGTTCAGCCCTCAGTTATCAGCTGTCGAAACGAAGAAAGCTGATTGCCGATAGCTGACCGCACAAGCCACATGAAGTCTTCTTTAGACCCCCGCCATCAAAAACGCGTTGCGCTGATGCAGAAAATTTTCACGTTTCCCTTCCGTTCAAAAATCAGAAACCAAAGGGACAGGGAAATACAGCCCCACCTTCCTGCCATAGACAAAGTTATCGCCAAGGCAGCGCCGGACTGGCCGGTAGGCAAAATTGCCAGGATTGATCTGGCTATTCTGCGGCTGGCTTTGTGGGAGCTTTTGATCGTCAAGAAAGAACCAGCGAAAGTCATCATCGATGAGGCGGTGGAGTTGGCGAAGGAGTACGGCAACGACCATAGTCCCAAATTTATAAACGGTGCTTTGGGAACAGTGTTGAAGAAGGTAGCAGGAGTGTCAGAAGTATCAGACGTGTCATAGGAGGCAGAGGCTTCAGACGTGCCGTTTGACGCCTTTGACACCTCTGCCACCTTTGCAGCCTATGACACCTTTCTAATTATGACCTTTGAATCTTTGCAACAAACCATAGGTATTACCTTCCGCGATGAAAAACTCCTGCGGAGTGCATTTGTGCACCGATCGTACCTGAATGAAGCCAGGGAGTTTACCCAGTCCAACGAGCGGCTGGAATTTTTGGGCGACAGCATTTTGTCTTTTCTCACTTCCCAGTTTCTGTTCCGGACGTATCCGGATAAGCAGGAAGGAATTCTCACAAACATCCGCTCGAGCCTGGTCAAAACACAGAGCCTGGGCCAGGTTGCGGGCGAACTTTCGCTGGGCGACCTTATGTATCTTTCCCGCGGAGAGGAAGACGGCGGAGGACGCACCAACATATCGCTTCTTGCAGATACCTTTGAGGCGCTCCTGGGTGCTTTGTTTTTGGACCAGGGGATAGAAGCCGTGGAGAAGCTCCTTGCTGCATATGTATTTCCCAAAGCAGAACACATCATCCATACCAAGTCCTACATCGATTACAAAAGCCTGCTGCAGGAAATTGTCCAGGAGACGGAGCGGGTTTCCCCGACCTACCGCATAGAAAAAAGCGAGGGCCCGGATCACGCCAAAACGTTTTGGGTGGAAGCGACCGTCGCTGGCCGGGTACTGGGGAAGGGCACCGGTAAATCCAAACAGGAGGCAGAGCAACAGGCAGCCGCCGCGGCACTCAAAAAGCTCGGCCGTGTGTGACAAAACAGGCGCTCACGTGGTATAATTTTATCCACTATGGTCAAAATCAGGTTGAGTCAAATGGGATCCAAAAATCGCCGCACTTATCGAATCGTGGCTATCGAAGAAGGCAAGCGCCGCAACGGCCGCGCGATAGAAATCCTGGGGCATTACAATCCGCTGATATCGCCGCCTTCGCTGTCGGTAAAACGCGACCGCATTGATCACTGGCTCAAGGCCGGCGCACAAATGAGCCCCGGCGCACAAAAAATTCTTCACCCCACCCCTGCATCATGAAAGATACGCTCCTCTTCCTCGTCACCCAGCTCGTCGATACGCCGGATAGCGTCCGTGTGGATGAGGATAAGGATCAGGAAAAAACTGTTTTGACGCTCCATGTCAGCCAGAGTGATATGGGCAAGGTCATCGGCAAAAGCGGCCGCATCATACGGGCGCTGCGCGACCTCATAAAAATTCTGGCTGCCAAACGGAATGAATACGTCGATGTCGTGCTTGCAGAAGACGTAAGGAACGAGCCAGAGGTGGCAGAAGCTACAGAAGTGTCAGAGGGTACAGACGTGTCAGAAGCTACAGAAGTGTCATAGGGGTCAGACGTGTCAGACTTACCGTTTGACACCTCTGCCACCTTTGCAACTTTTGGAATTCTTGCCCCCCCTGCCACCTCTTTTCGTATGCACATCACCATCCTGACCCTTTTCCCCGATATGTTCAAAGGCCCCCTTGACGCCTCGATCGTCAAACGCGCCCGGGAAAAAAAGCTTATCGATATACAGCTTCTTAATATCCGCGATTTCAGCACCGACCGCTATAAATCCGTGGATGACCATCCCTATGGAGGGGGAGCGGGGATGCTCCTGCGCGTTGACATACTGGATCGCGCCATTGAAAGCTCCAAATGCAAAATTCCCAATGCCAAATGTAAAACAATTCTCCTGGACCCGCAGGGGAAGAAATACGATCAGAAAAAGGCAGTGGCACTGAGCTCACTCGATCATCTGGTACTCATCTGCGGCCATTACGAGGGCGTGGATGAACGCGTGCGCCGGCTGGTCGATGAGGAGATATCTGTCGGCGATTACGTCACTACCGGCGGCGAACTGCCGGCCATGATTATGATCGACAGCATTACCAGGCTTCTGCCCGGTGTTCTCACCAAATCCGAAGCCACCAAGCGCGAATCCTTCAGCGAAAATCTCCTCGAGTATCCGCAGTATACGCGGCCGGAGACATACAAGGGCATGAAAGTACCTCCCATCCTTCTTTCCGGCGACCACGCAAAAATCGAGGAATGGAGGAAAAAACAGGCCAAAGCCAAAACCCGCTCCCGCCGCCCCGACCTCCTCACCCGCACCTTGCAAGGTTGAACCTTTAAAGGTATAACATATATGTATGCCAGCCAAGAATACTGTAAAAGTATACGTGGCCGATTCGTATTATCACATATATAACCGTGGAGTCGAAAAGAGAACAATTTTCTTAGATGAGCAGGATTACCGTGTATTCCTCACCTATCTCAAAGAAGCCCTTTCCCCGCCCCCTGACCCCGAAGCAAAACACATCGACGTCACCTTTAAAGGTTCAACCTTTAAAGGGGTACCAAAACTCCCTAAAAACTTCCACCAGAAAATCGATCTTCTCACCTTTGCCTTAATGCCGAATCATTTTCATCTGCTCGTTCACCAGGCCAATCACAAAGATATCAAATCTTTTATGCAGTCTATTGTCACACGATATAGTGGCTATTTTAACAAGCGCTACAAACGAGTTGGGGCGCTATTCCAGGGGATCTACAAAGCCGTCCTCGTCGAATCCGATGAGTACCTCCTTCACCTATCCCGCTATATCCATAGAAACCCTTTAGAAGCAGGAAAACGGCTTACAGAGGCTCACTCCTCGTATCCTGCATACTTGGGTATGCAAAAAATTTCCTGGCTCAAGCCGGATATCATTCTTTCGTTTTTTGAAGAAAAAACCCTTCCACTCGTGATTACAAAAAAAATTTCGACCTATAAAGCTTTTGTCGAAGATATCGAAATTGACACAGCCAGCACACTTGGATCCCTTACTATAGATGAAGTGTAGTACCTTTAAAGGTTGAACCCTTAAAGGTAGGGGGTCAGGGAGAGAAGGGGTCGTCTTTGGCGGGGCCCAGGCTAGCCGGCGGCAGGATGAGCGTTTGGCCCAAAAGCGGCAGCTGGTTGACCCGACCGATGACTTCCTTTTCCTGATCGGTTAAGGCACTTACCTGCGCGCCCGGTGCCGCAGAGGCGGGAGAAGGCGGCGCGTAGTAGGCTTCCATATCTACCCGCGCCTGGCTGGGGGTTGCGAGGGTAAAGTCAAAACTCTTCACGATAAGAAGTCTGCGCACGCTGCTTGCCTGTTCTATAAACCGCCGGATGGCCTCGCTGGTCCCTTCCAAAACCACGGTAAAGCTCATGGCTCTGGCACCCGAGGAGTGCACCGCAGGCTTAGCCTGGCCGGACTGGGTGGCAAGCGACCCCACGCCGGTGAGCGTAATATCCGCGAGCGCCACCCCGGTCTGGGCAGCCAATCCCTCCACGGTCGCAAACACCGTTGCCGCGGATTTATCCGCGGGGATAGCTGCCAAAAGGTCGGTATGCACAACAAAGAGATCCTCGGCAGACAGGGCAGTCAATACGTTTTTTTTCGCCCGAAAGCTCGAAATCTCCTCCTGCAGCGCTTTATTTTGGTTGCGCGTATCCCAACTCATCCGGACAACCGGGACCACGACAAAAAGAAATCCCAGAACACTTCCCACGATTGCCGTTACCGATAAAATAATCGGTCGGTACAAAAACCAAACCCTCCGAACTATCCGCATCATAGAAAAAATTCTCCTTACAACACCGGCACCAGGCTCAACACCAACGTCACCGTGCCCTCCGGGCCCAGCTGCAGGCTGGAAATTTCAGCCGTTGCCCACTCTTTCCCTGCAACACCGTTCACCAGGGCCCGCACAACCGGAAAAAGCTCCGGGAACGAGCCGGCCTTTACCGTGACCGTGAGCTTTTGCAGCTGGTCGACTGAAATAGCGGCCAAAAAATCGGCCGGGATCGTCCGGGTCACCCGGTCCAAAACCGCCGGCCACCGGTTGGAGCCGGCAAGAAGCTTACCGGAACAACCTGCGCGCTCCTT
>CAYNWD010000009.1:30067-41159 GCA_964400835.1 uncultured Gammaproteobacteria bacterium
TCGCTCCAGCCCGGACCGCTCGGCAAAGCTACGGTCGCGTCCGGCCTTAAACACCAAAAAGCTGCTGCCGGACAGAAGGGAAACCAAGACAAAAAGTCCCAAAAGGACCGTGCCGATGCGCTGGAGCTGGCCGACGAGCTCGCTTGTTTTGGGAGAAAAGCGGTTTGCCGGGGTCAAAAGGTTTATCTGGGCAGTCTGTTCCATAGGGTTCTGCGGCACCGAAAGTGTCTTTAGCGCAGCGCCAAACCGACCGCCACGCTAAAAACCGGGCCGTACCCTTCCAGCATAGCAAACCTGGCCTCTTTTTGTATACCGATCCACGGGTTTGCCAAAACGGTTTCGATGCTCATCTCCCGGGCAATGTAGACGACCATGCCCGGCAGCCTGGCGGTGCCGCCGGAAAGGACGATGGCCTCCACTTGTTCTGTCGGGTAGCGTTCCTGGTAAAAGGCGATTGCTCGCTTCATTTCGCCGATTATGGTATCCATGATGGGCTTGACGGCAGCGACTATTTTGCCTTCCAGCTTATCCGTTTCCAGGCCGTAGGTTTTTTTGTACGTTTCCGCCTGGCTTATGTCAAACTCGAGCTTCTGGGCAAGTGCGCGCGACAGCGCTTCGCCGCCGCTGCTAATGGACCGCGTAAACGCAAGCGTGCCGCTGTGGAGGATCGCAAAATCCGTTGTCTGCGCACCTAAGGAGGCCACCAGGACCGTCTTGGTGTTGGGTACGGTGCGCACGAGCGCCCGGGAGGCCGCGATAATCTCTGTTTCAATGCCTGCTGCCGTTACTTCAGAAAGCTCCAGAATCGTCAGGTATTTGTCGACCAGCGCCTTGGGGGCGGCGACCAGGAGAACCTCCATGGTGTTTTTGCCCGTCTGTTTACTATCGCGAAGTATCGTAAAGTCCAAATTTACCTGATCAAGCGGCAGCGGCACGTACTGCTCGGCCTCCCATTTTATGGCAGAGGAGAGCTCCTTGGTCGAAAGTTGGGGCATGTCGATGACGCGGGTAAATACCTGGGACTCGGGCGGAGAAATGTTGGCGGTACGCGACGCCGCCCCCGTATCTTTGAGGAGCTTCTTTATGGCATAGGCGACTGCCTCCAGGTCCGACTGCTGGCTGCTTTGCAAAGCCTTGGGAGGGGTGGCAACCGAGCCGGCTGCCAGAAGCTTGGGCGCGGATTTGGCGTCCCTCCCCATTTCAACGAGTTTAATAGTATGCGAACCGATATCGAGCCCCAGAATGGAATTCATAATATCCAAAAGTACGAAACGTATGAAACGTACAGAAGGTACGGAAAGTTCAATAGAATATTCACATCGTACTTTTCGTACTTCCCGTACTTTTCGTACTTCTCCTCTCAGTGTCCGAACGATCCCTGGCTGTAGACCGCAGCGTCAAAGACCGATGCAGCCGATGTGTACTGCTTGTGCACAATAACCTTGCGCGTGACCCCGGTTGCGGTTTTACCCACCGATTCTATCTTGGTTCCCTGCAGGGGAATAACGAAATTATTCGGGTTAAAGGCAAACTCGGTATCGCTATACACCGGCCGCAGCCGGAGCGCGAGGAGAATATCATTATTGGGATTTACGCCGTAGGAGGCAAAGCTTATATTTTTGCCGTAAAAGCCGCTGATGCCGCAGCCGCCGGAGGGAGGGGAGGGAACCTGCTGGAACTTATTGGAGCTGGCCCGGGCCGGGACCGGGTCAAAGGCGTCACGCACCACCTTGTAACTGCCGTCTGATCCCTCTTTGTACAGGATGGAAAACACGACCGCCGGCTCAACCGGTGACTCGTAACTCCAGCAAATGTCCAAGTTTTCGCCGAGAAAGGTGATCGTCTCGTTTAACGTGCCGTCTTCGTTATGGTCCACAAACCACACGGTTTCGGTGGTGCCTTTCAGCGTTTTTTTGGACAAACGCACCACACCTTCCGATCCGCCCACGGTACTTACGGTGGTCTCGTACGTCGTCCCGCCGGTCAGAACCTGGGCGCCACCAGTGCCCAGACCGCTGCCCAGTGCACTTTCTATACCCGCTTCAGCGGCGCCGAATGCCCGCGCCGATTCCTCCAGATTCGCGCTGATCGCCGTATCGATCGTGGTGCGACCGATCAGGGACAGCGCGACCGTCGTCCCCACAGCAAGAACCAGGAGGGTGATGAGGACGATCTGTCCCGCGGAGCGGGAAGATTGAACAGGTGTCAAAGGTTGCAATGGCTGCATAGGTGTCAAAAAGCTAATGGGAACGCAATGATTTCATAAACTTGAACAAGAGAAAACCCACCTTTGCCCGCTGGGCATCAAGTTTTTGATATTCCGTCTCCGCTATATATCCCAAATCTTTTGCGAGCTCCATATAATATTCTACTTCAGTCAGAGATCCGTTGGAAACCGACAAAAACTGCAGAAATTCCTTTTTTCCCGACCTCGCATGACCCTCCACAATATTTGCAGCCACAGAAACTGCCGCGCGCCGCAGTTGCGGCGTCAACCCGTACAGCTCATCGCGCGGAAACTTTTTTGTTGCTTCATACGTCATAATGGTCAGCGCATGCGCTTCTTTCCACACAATAAGCTTCGCATACGACTTCATATTCTATAGTTTTTCTGCTCCTCTGCCCCCTCTGATTCCTTTGATACTTCTGATGCCTTCTCTCTCCTCTGCCACCTCTGACACTTTTGACGCCTCTGCCACCTTCTTCTACGGCGCGACCTCCGCCCAGGTTACTTTCACGTCCTTCATCTTGTCCGGCATGGTCAGTAAAAGCGTGGGGTCGTAGATAAAAAGCTCGGCGCTGGTCGTCTGGTTGTCGCTCCCCAGATCCCGCTCCAGGAGAAAGTTTCCCGCTATTATACTGCCGCCGACCACCAGCCGCGCTTTGCCGCTGTTGTCTCCCGTGCCGGTGCGGAACGTGCCGGTGGGGCTTGTGACGTAGATGCCTTCTATATCCGCGTTGTTGTTGGCTGCCGGCGAGCCCACCGAGCCGTCCACCACTATATCACCGCTTGCGATAAAGCCCGCAAAGCCTTTGCCGTTTATCCGTATGGTGCCGTCTATGGTCAGGCTGCCGTTTATGATGAAGATCACGGTTTCTCCTGCCTCGATCGTCCAGTTGCCGCTCGTGGTCATGTCACCCACCACGTAGTAGGGGGTCGTACGGCTGGGGGGTTTGGTGATACTGCAGCCGGCCGAACAGTCGTAGTCCGTGGTCGTCGGCGAGCCGAGACGGGTATAAAACACGCTGTACCAGTCTGTCGTCCCATACGTTTCATTTATGAGCCAGTCTTTGGAGGAGACAAACCCCGTACCAGTCGGGTCTGCGCCAGCGGTTTCTATGGCAAAGTCAAAGCTTGTGCCGTAGGTGGCTGTCCCCGGGTAGCCGCCGCTTCCGTCCAGGATAAACTCGCGCGGCGAGGCACCGGATGGGGTAAGGGCGGTCAAAGTTCCTGATGCATAGACGTCGCCGCCGGTCGCCTGCGCCCAGGCGTCGCCCAGGGTGTATCCGAGCTCCCAGGTGAGCGTTTCGCCGGTGTCGAGTGTTCGCGTCAGGCCTTCTCCCGTGGCACCTCCAGACTCACCCCAGCAGGCACGGCGTATGACATAGCCTGCAGGCGGCACCGGAGCCAGGGTGTAGGAGCCAACTGGGCGGTTATTAAACTGCACAAACGTCAGGCCGCTTTGAGTCTGAGGCTGGGGCTGGCTGGCGGATCCGGCGGTAAAGCCATGCACTGTACCATCCAGGCCGGTGGTGGACGCGCGTACCGCAGCACAGGACGTATCCGCGTTGATGACTACGACGGCACGGCTCCGTATGGTGCCGGTATTGGGTGCGGACGTGGGTGTGGGCGTAGCGGTCGCGCCACCGCCGGTCGGAGCAGCAGTCGGCGACGCGCCGCAGCCCGCTCCGCAGGAGGACGTATACTCCCCGCACTCGGCTGCCTGATGGGTCCCGTTTGCATCCGTACAAAGTCTATAACCCAAATATTTTCGACATGAAGGGCAACAGCTTGATCCATTTGGTGTACAGCCACTACATAAACCGTCAACAGGCGAATAAATATCTGCACTACAATCTTCTGTATTTGTACAAGAGCTACTTTGAATACACTGAAACCCGCAGGGTTCTATGGTCGCTCCCTTCTTACATTTAATCTCGCACTCTCTCTCTGTTTCGTTTGTGCAATCCGGCGGTCCACAAATGGGATTTCCATCGTTAGGCCCGCCAACTACAGTGGCACAATTTTCTATTACCTTCGTCGACCCGTTTATGCACGTCCCGCCCGCTCCGCACAAAGGCGGGGGGGAGACACAACAATTTTTGGTTCCGCCGCAATCGTTTATATTCGGATCATTAACTTTTCCTCCCGTGCAATTGCCCGTTGTGCACGTGCCGCCGCCCGCCGTACAATTTGTGCCGGTTACCGGAGAGGGGGCAGGCGTCGGAGTGTTACTTTTACATGAACATGGATTTCCCTTACAACTTTTGCCGCTCCCACAGGCTACACCGGAACAACCGCAGTCTGTTTGGTTACATGGGCAGGGAGTGGGGGTAGGAGTAGCGACATTGGTTTTGCAGCTACACGGATTTCCCTGACAACTTTTGCCGCTCCCACAGGCTACACCGGAACAACCGCAGTCTGTTTGGTTACATGGGCAGGGAGTGGGGGTAGGAGTTGGTGAGTACACGCAACATTTTTTGGTGCCTCCGCAATCATTGGTGGTCCCCGTAACCGAGACATAAGGAGGATTGCAAGCTCCATTCGAACAGAATCCTCCTGCATCTCCACAGAACTGTCCGTTAACTGCGTTAGTGGGGGAAAGGGGAGCGGAAAACACAAATCCCAAGAAGGAAATGCCTAGAGCAATCACAAATCCCGCGATACTAAATCGCCTCATGAATTTACTGTAGCAAAAGGGGGACTTCGAAGCAATCCCGATGTTAAATTCTTAAATCCTAAATCTTAATTCTTAAATCTTTTTTTTCTTAAGCCGCCTTACTATCTTTCTCTCCTACTATCTACCTACTCTTGCTCTTCCTCTACCGGCCAGGGGAAGGCGTTGATGGGAGGCTTACCACCTATTCCATATTCCTGAAAAACGGTTACAAGAAGCAGACCGGTCTCTGGGTCTATAAATGTAGATACGGAAAAATATTCCCCATTTACCTTAAAATTTTGTTGGAGTGCGACCCCTCCCCCTCCACTCATTTCAACATTTCTCCCTAACGAAGCAAGAAGGTGCGTGAGAGAAATCGGTGTACGTACATCCGGCATATACGTAGGTCCAACGTTAAGCTCATGTCCTTCCGGCAAAGCAATAAGCTGATGGGACTCCCTATAGGGAGCACCGATCAAGAGATCACCCGGGCCCAAAATAACGTTCTTGAGATGGATCATGCCGACTGCGTGAAGAATTTCCGGCGGCTCATCTGGAGATTCCCGCGGTTGTAGGATTGCTAGGGTCACACGAATAGTATTTGGATCGTTGGGATTAGGAAAGTCAAAAAATTCCAAGTTACCTGAAAAATCTGTAATATATCCTTCTGTCTCATTAATTTTTAAACCAGAACTTGATCCGTAAAAGGTAATAAAATTACCAGAGACCTCCCTCCAAGCCGCAGGATAGCCAATGGCAAGTGTGTGCATGTCTTTATTTATGCGATCAGTCTCCAAAGATGTCATGATTGTCAATGGTCCCTCCAATACCATCTCCCGGAACGCATCTTTGTTGTTCTGCACCCAACGGGTCATGATATTGACGCGCCAGAGAGGATCGGTAAGGTCCTCATCCGCCAGCCAGGATTCTTTTCCCTGCAGAGTAAGCCACTCCTTGGTGAGGGTCTCCATCCACGCCTGCTGTGCTAGCTTTTCCTCCTCTGTCGCCGTCAGCCAATTGGCCGCAGTCTCCGCGTACGCAGCAGGGTGGGTGAGGGGGTAGAACACGGCATCGGGGTTTTCTGCCAACAGTTCCGTCGCCAGCTGCTCCATGCTGGGCGCAGGCTCCACTTCTCCCGGCTGTACTTCTCCCGGCTGGGTACCGGCATCTTCTGCCACCGGAGTGACTGCGGCAGTCGGTTCACCCGCTGCGGTCTGCTGCTGGTGGGTAGGGGAAAGTTCGGGAGCCGGCTGGACACCGCAGGAGGACAGAAGAAGCGCTCCTGCGGCTCCTTCCAGGGCAAGCCTTCGTTTTGGATCAGCAGGAAGTCCGGCAAGAGACACCAACACCGCTCCCGCCACCACCACATCCATATCCATATCGTCAACAGCCACAGGAGGATCCATTGGGAGATCATGCATGGGAGGGAGCGAGTGGAAGGGTACGGCTTGAACCTCTCCAACCGAGGGAGCTGAGAAATTTACGGGAGTCTGACGTGCTTCTACAGATATCTGCATAGGTAAGGGTAAAAAAAGCGGGGCAAGTTACTACTGGCCGGAAGAATTTTCGGGTTTCGACCAGGGCCAAAGAGCCGGGAAAGGCAGGTCTGGATCATCTGCCTGAACAGACGATTGTATTACCCCAATTAGGTCAACTACCACTCCTGTCGAGGAATCAACAACATAAAGAATCGAGAGCGACTTTCCATCAGGTAACAAAAACTCTTTCGGAAACGAATATTTTCTTACTTCAATATTTTTGCCAAGTAAGTTAAGTAGTTGATCTAGCGACAAAAATCCTTCTTCTACTCCAATCAACTGATGTAAACTTAATTCAAAGTCCGCGGGAAGCTCAAATGGAGCAATAGTTCTATTTTCAGGATATGGGTAAGCACCATGGACTATATATCCTTCACCTATCGTATATGAGCGTAATCTGGCCACTCCCCCCCATAAACTATATGCCTTCTGTCCGTCAGAATCCGGCGGCCCCCACATGCCTAACTCAAGAAAGTATGCGCCGCTATCCCCAAACACCCGGTATATTCCAAGCACATCACCATTGGCTGCCTTGAATGGCGCTCGACCAGCTATAGAATAACCGGGGTATCCCGATTCCCTAGTTTCAACAACGAAATCGTCTAGTCCAAAGCCTCTTGCAATCCCCGAAGACTTATCTCCCCTTAGTTTAAAAACCTCCTGCCTCGTTATCGCCTCAATCTCCCATGGGGTAATGAACGGCAAGGGTACTTCGCGAGTAATGAGTTGCGTCCTCTCCTGCTGCATCAGCATGCCCATAAGGGTAATGAGCCGCACTGCCGGGTCCACGCCAACGAGCTCGGTTTCTAAGTCAATGCCGTGTGCAATGAGGGTCTGTTCCTGCAGTGCAGCCCAGAAGGCAATGGCCAGCTCCTTGTCTTCGGCTGGCGCATCTTTCCAGTTGAGGATGGTGGAGGTCACCACTGGGGGAAGACTCATTTCGTCAAACACGCTTGCCTCGGGATATGCAGCCAGTAGCGATTCCGCAGTCACCGGTACTGTCTCTCCCTCTCCAGGCTGTACTTCTCCCGGCTCAATGACCTCTCCTGCCACCGGGGTGACTGCGCGAGGGGGAGTGGGGAAGAAATCTGCCGGTTGTGTCGCCAGAGCCTCCGGAACACAGCCTGCGAGGAGCAGAGCCAGACTAGATGTCCAAAACTCCCTTCTGGTCATTATCCACGGAGTTCCTGTCCTGTTCGAACCTTTCTCTCCTGTCTCCTGGGGTGTGTGCATATATATATGTGGGTAAGAAAATGACGATTGAAAAAAACGGGGCACGAGACAGGTTACTGGCCAGAATCTTCCTCTTCAGAAGAATTCCATGGTCCGTTTGAAGAATTTATATATCCACTAAAAGGCTGTATGAGCTTAATGAATTCTAAATTTGAAAGATCCAAAACATAACCCAAATGCAGAAGAGTGCCATCTGGTAAATTAACATCGTCCGTGAGGGCAGTTCCCTTCACTTCAATATTTTTTCCAAGTAAGGCCAGAAGTTCACGGAGGTCAAGTTCCTCCCCGGCACCCACAAGGCTTGTTCTCCGAACGGGAATAGTCGTGCCATCTGGCAATTTTACAGGCGCTGTCGCAGTCCAACCAGGGCCGTCAATTCGCTCATGCGAGGCAAAAACTACATCCCCACCATGTAATTCGATTCCCTGAGTTCGTACAACACCGCCCCAGAGACTATATTGCGTAGTCTTGCCGTCCTGTGATTGGTTTTTCAAAATGAGCTCCATAAAATATGCAGACGAGTCACCAGCCATCGGACTTATCATCAGTACTTCGCCATAAACAGTACTTATAGGCGCTCTTCCCACGTTTACATTGTCAAATCCCATAATCGGACCGACCACATCCGATGAATAAGGAAAACCAGGATAAAGATTCGCTGTGTCTGCCGCGAAATCATCAACCCCATACTGTAAAATAAAATTACCGGAGGATTCCTCTTGTCTATTAAACACCGGTTCCTGGAGTATCCACACCATTTCGCTTGGGGTAACCACAATCGTCAAATTTTCTGCAATTACCCGTTCCGTATTCATCCTCATCCAGTATCCCATGCCTATGTTGCTACGCAGTTTTTCTGTAATTCCGGTCATATTTGCAACAGCATCGGCAATTTCCTCTTTTTCAAAAAAATCCGCTCTCACAGACTCTATATATGCCTGTACTAGTTCTCTGTCTTTATCCGAAGCTTTTTCCCAGTTTGTCATGGCGTCCTGCACAAAAACGGGAAGGCTCTCCATGACGAGCGGACTAGCATCTGGGGCCAATGCTCGCAAAGATTCAACCGTTAACTCATCAACAGCTTCCTCTCCCTCACCCGGCTGTACTTCTCCCGGCTGTGTGCCGGCATCTTCTGCCACAGGAGTAACTGCGGCGAATTCTTCCTGTGCCTCTGCGGCCAGGGCTGGAGTGGCGCCGGTAAGCCGAGCTATAAGTTTATCCAAAAAAGACGGCGGCTCATCCGTGGGCTCGGGCGAAGGCCGCTGTCCCGCTGTCGTATCAACAAGATTGATCTGCACACCGTCTATCAACAAATACATGGTCGCCTCGCTCGGAACAAGATTTCCCTCGCTGTCTTTGGGAATATCAATAATTACTCTGTTTTGGGTGGGATAAAAATCGGATGTGTTGTCGGTCGGGCGGTCTTCAAATATAACATATTCCATATGGCTGTCCGTGGTTTTTGCCGGGTCCAAAAGAATCGGCTCAATGGCCGAACTGCCGGCTTCCCGTCGTACGAGAAAAGGCAGAGTTTTGCCTTTGACAGTGGAGGTGAAACCCAGGCCGTACTGAACCGAAGCATCGACTTCGCCCTTAGAAGAGATACCGCTTGCAGTATAAAGATTGGTTGTCCCCGGAACGCGTTCAAACGTAGGCGCAGTCGGCGCAATGTCAATATTTTCCTCTTGAGAAATACTTTGCGCAATTGAGCCGCCCCGGTAAGGAGCAAATGCAGTTTGTGCCTCATCCAGTGTCAAGGGCGACGCCTCGACTACAATCGAAGCCTCCGGGCTATTTACCGCGCTACAGGCCGCCAGGCCGCCACCCATGCCGACCGCAATCCCCAGTGCACCGGCAGCAGTACCCACTGCATTTTTTGCACGAGGATGTATTCCTTTTCTGTCCAGATAAACGTACGCGCCCAAGAGGAGCCCCTGGACGCCCCAGGTAGCACCAAATACTGCCAGAGCCACGTCCATCTCCTTTTCCGAAACGCCTGTTTCTTCTAGAATCTTGGTCATCTGATTTTGCATGGCAGAAAGAGCGTCTTTCGGAACGACCCCCCGCCCCTCGGTCGCCTGTTTGATAGCAGCTTTGAGCTGCGCGATCGAACCCGGGTCTCCCGCGGCCAAGCCGTCAATGAAGGCAAGGACTTCCGCTTGCGCATCAGTCGGAAGGCCTGATTGCGCAAGCTCAGCAGCCGCCTGCTCCCGCAAGGGCAAATATGCATTAAGCAACTTTTCCGAAAGAGGGGACGGCGCACGTGTCTCCATGGCCACCGGGGGACCCATATGAATATCTGTCGGGAGGATGCCGGAATCCGGGGGAACAGCTCTAAATTCTCCAACTTTGAGAGGAGTCGTTGTATCTACCAATCCAATATGACTAGGTTGTGCCTCAACGGGTCCTGCGGGCATATTAAACCTATAGTATCAATTTTCCTGCCCACCTGTCAAATGCAGTATAGCACTTTTGTCAACCCTCCAATACTCTTTCTCCTGCCAAATATGTATGGACAATTTTTTCCAAAAAATCTACAATTTCTGTCTTCGAAACCGATGCACCGACAAACGATACCGCCTCGTCCGGTACATCCCGGGTATAGAAATCAAAGTCAAAAGATTTCCGGTGGCCGATCTGGAGTGCAAGGGCAGTTCCTCCCCCCAGTACCGCAGAGTCGCCAAATACCCCGAGCTTCGTCAGGATCTCCCGGCGCGGCTTATCCAATACGTCGAGAAACAGTTTTGTCATAGCGCTCCGGCAAGATATCTTCTACCGGCAAACCCAAGATGACGCGGCTTAAATTGAGCGAAGCAGGCGTGTACACCTTCATGGGTGAGTCCAGGAATATATTCCGCACCATGGCAAAACCGTACACACCCAGAAGCCATTGGATATCCAGGAGAGCACCCTGCGATAAAACCTGATGGACTACATATGCTTTATCTGCTTCCAGAGACAACTCCTCAAGAGAAAGAGAAGGAGAAGGAAACACTGCCTGCATTCTTTGGGCAAATTTCATATGTACGCACACACTAGTATATCAAGTTATCATGCCTATATCCAGCGGGTGCAGCACCTTCGTCAACCCTATTTCTGCTCAAGATTTCTTTTGATTTAACCACTGCGGCATCTCCCGGAATGTCTTCGCTATGCTTCTCTCATACAGAGGCAAGGTCTGTGCCATATCAATCATAAAGGCACGAAACCCCTTGGGGGAAGCCTCTGCCAGAGACTGCAGATTTGTTTCATCTACTACTTCATGCTTTTTGTTAAACTGCGTCCTGCGTATACTGATAACCATCATCTCCGGCGCATCCGCAACCGGGGATACTTCTACGGCCCATAGAGAATACGGGTGATCCGGAATATAGATATCCGTCCGCAGGGGAACTTTCGGACGAGCGTGAACCAGAACTGAACGGCCCAATTGCGTGCAGA
>CAYNWD010000010.1:0-30053 GCA_964400835.1 uncultured Gammaproteobacteria bacterium
TGTTTTTTTTAAGAAGTTTGTACGCTACGGAAAAGGTTATTCTAACGCTTTCAAATCCAAGCCAACTACAATTGCTGCTCATTCGCTTCCACGGAGATCATATTTTAGTAAGGCTGCATTTTCTAAACCTCACTATTTTTTGGGTCTCTTATTGCTTTATGGAGTAAAGGCGATTGCAGCAGCCTGCGGAGTGGTATTGTATTTTGCCTCGTCTCTGAATTTGCGATCTTTTTTAATATCCCTCGGTGACTCGTTTTATTATGCAAGACTTGCGGAAGAACTCTCAGGTATGAAGTCTGTTTTGGATGTGGGTTGTGGTGATAGTTCACCTCTTGCTCGATTTAAGAAAAAATTTCGATCTGTGGGAATTGACGTGTTTGAGCCGAGTATCCGAAAGAGTAAAAAAAATAATATTCACGATGAGTATAAGATTGGTGATATTCTTAAATTAGACACATTCTTTGAGCCTAAAAGTTTTGATGCAGTCATAGCGCTTGATGTAATTGAACATTTTAAAAAGCAAGACGCACTGAA
Source organism: uncultured Gammaproteobacteria bacterium (assembly GCA_964400835.1). GTDB lineage: Bacteria > Patescibacteriota > Microgenomatia > UBA10105 > UBA927 > CAYNWD01. Next base: position 535 of record CAYNWD010000010.1, read on the forward strand.
ACTTATCCAATCTATGGAAGCTATAGCAAGAAAGAAAGTGCTCATAAGCACACCCAATGGTTTTACACATCAATCCGCTTATGATGATAATCCTTATCAGGAGCATAAATCAGGTTGGAATGTATCAAATTTCAAAAAAATGAGGTATAAGATCCGTGGCATGAGGGGATTTAGATTTATCCGTGGAGGGGAGGGGGGTGCAAATATACAGTTCAAGCCCTGGATACTCTGGGGCATTATTTCTGCTCTATCTCAGCCAATTGTTTTTTTTATTCCACAGTTTGCATCTCAGTTATTAGTTGTAAAATATAAATAATATGAAAATTTTAGTCACCGGCGCGGCTGGATTTATGGGAAGCTACGTGGTCGACGCTCTTGTGGCGCGAGGCGACTGTGACGTCTATGGTGTTGACGATCTCTCAGGTGGGTATGAAAGTAACGTCAATCCAAAGTCGCATTTTGAGAAGCTCGATTTAAGAGATAGGGAAAAGACAAAAGCTCTTATTGATAAAATCAAGCCAGAGATTCTCTATCATCTGGCTGCTGATGCATCTGAAGGAAGAAGCCAATTTACCCCGCTTTCGGCTACAGAACGAAACCTGTTGGCATACATGTATACGCTTATTCCGAGCATTCAAAACGGCATACAACGAGTAGTCTTAACGAGTTCAATGAGTGTCTATGGTGCACAACAGCCACCGTTTTCTGAAGACATGAAACCTGCGCCAGAGGATATTTACGGTATTGCAAAAACCGCAATGGAGGACGTAACGAAAGTTCTTGCTAAAGTTCATGGATTTGAATACGTGATCGTGCGTCCTCACAATGTCTACGGTCCGCGGCAAAATCTGAGCGACCCCTACCGAAATGTTATCGGCATTTTCATTAATTGCCTCCTCAACAAAAAAAACTTTTATATCTATGGCGATGGGAATCAGGCGAGGGCATTTACCTATATCGAAGACTTTAATGCATACTTTGTGGCATGTGGATTCGCCAAAGACGTTGTTGGTGAAATTATCAATATCGGCCCCTCAGAAGAACACACGATAAATGAACTTGCACAGATCGTATTATCCAAGTTTTTTCCTAACGGAAATATACCGGAGCGACTCCGTCCGAAGTACATGCCGCTGCGACCCCAGGAGGTGATTGAAGCCTACTGTACCAACCAAAAAGCACAAGAGCTTCTCGGCTATAAAACGACAACGCAGTTGTCTTCCGGTGTTGAAAAAATGATTGCGTGGGCACGCACGCTCGGTCCGCAGAAGTTTAAGTATTTACCGGACGGGCTAGAGCTCGAATCTGCCGATGTGCCGCCGACGTGGAAGCACAAGCTTATCTAAAAGAGATCATGAAGCCTCTCGTTTCGGTGGTCATCCTCAATTGGAATGGCAAGCAGCACCTCCTGCGCTGCCTTACTTCTCTCGCAAAAGCGACATACCGGCCGGTGGAGATTATCGTGGTAGATAATAATTCTACAGATGGTTCCGCGGATGTGGTCCGCACGCGGTTTCCGAACGTCCGGGTTATCCAAGAGAAAGAAAACCGCGGTTACAGCGGCGGCAACAACGACGGGATAGCCAAAAGCCGGGGAAAGTATATTTTTATCCTCAATAACGACACCGAAGTGGAGCGGGGGTTTCTGGAGCCCCTTGTTGCGATTCTTGAGTCAGATCCCAGCGTAGGTTGCGTACAGCCCAAGCTTGTTTATGGTGACCGGCGGAGGCTTCTTAATGCTGTCGGATCTTACCTCACGTCAACCGGATTTCTGTATCATTACGGTTACCGAAAAGATGCGTCGCTGCCGCAGTACAACCGGCGGCTGACGATCTACTCGGCAAAGGGCGCAGCCATGTTACTACCAAAAAGTGCACTTGACCGTGTCGGGACTTTTGACGAGGATTTCTTTATCTATTTTGAGGAGACGGATTTGTGCCACCGGTTGTGGCTTGCCGGATACCGTATCGTCTACGAACCCGCGGCCGTTATCTACCACTACGAGGCGGTTGACACGCACCGACAGATGGAAAATAGCCGCATTATGTACCTTTCATACCGCAACCGCATTGCATCGTTTATAAAAAACTTATCCCTTGTGAGTCTTTTAGCTTTGCTGCCTGCACTTTTGGTCGTCTACGGTTTTCTCTTTCTCGTGTACGTTGTTACCGGGCAATGGGCCACTGCCGGCACGCTCATTTCCGCAATCGGCTGGAATATTTCCATACTGCCTGTTATGATCACCAAAAGGCGGTTTATCCAGAAGAACATCAGGAAGCGGACGGACACGGAAATATTTCGTTTTATACGGCGCAGCCCGCCGCTCTTGTATTACTATTTTTTGTTTACGAGTTTGGAATTTTTTACCCATGAACCGAGTCTGGTGGAAGCGAACCGGTATTGAAATTTTATTCATATTTTTCGTCAGTTTAACCCCGTTGCTATGGTTTCGGGACGGCATGGTGATGGTTGGCCACGACCACGTAGCACCTCTGAACCCGACCGAATTTTTTCAGGGGAGATTTACCACTTGGAACGATCAATTTTTCGGCAGAAGCCAGGTGCTTATCCTTGGCACGATGTTGATTCACTTTTTTGATGCAATTCCCAGTTATCTCGGTTTTAATCTGGTCGCGACGCAAAAGATAGTTTTTGTATTTTGGTTTTTCATGATTGGCGTGTCCGCATATGCCCTGGCAACGGTTATTTCGGGGAAAAGCAGGCTTTTTAAACTCTTGGCAGTTCTTTTGTATCAGTTTAATTTTTTTATCCTGCAGGGGTGGTGGATCGGAGAAAAGAGTAAATTTTCTGCCTATATTGCGGCACCGTTTCTTTTGTCCGTATTTCTCCTGGTCGATTCCGGGAGACTCCCGCCGGTTTCCGGCGCAATACTCAATAGCTTTGTTTTGTTCGTATTCAATGCATCAGGCCTGTATGGTATTCCGCTTTACGGCGGTTTGTTTGTGGTCATGGGGGCTTTTGTCGTCTTTGCACTCGTTGAGCACTGGTTCAAAAAGAATACTGCAGCGTTTCAACGCCTCGTGCATTTAACTTTAGCCACGCTCGTTTTGGGAGTTTTGGTCAATGCGTATGTGTATTTACCCGCCTACTCGAGGCTGGGCTCGCAACTGGGAACCGGCATTGCACAGATAGGAGGGATTTCGGGTGTCATAAGTTGGGCGAGTGAAATTAGCGCCAATACAAGCTTTGTGAACCTCATGCGGCTTCAGGGAATTTCCGAGTGGTACGACAATCCCGCTCACCCGTATGCAAAAGATTTTTTGACTAACCCTTTTCTTGTCGGCTTGAGTTTTATTTGGCCGATTTTGGTATTTAGTTCTCTTTTTGCCTCACGCACGAAATCCTCCCGACGTCTGGTGCTGTATTTCTTTCTGGTATATCTTTTGGGTTTATTTTTTGCGGCAGGCACGCATCCGCCCTTGGGATTTTTGTATCAGTTCCTCGTGGAAAAGATACCCGGATTTCTCATTTTCCGTACGCCCTACTTTAAGTTTGCCTCCGCGATATTTTTGGCGAACACGTTTCTCATCGCATTGTTTATCGAGAATCTATCCGGGCGGTTCAGAAAAATTGTCTATTGCCTTGTGGCGGTGGTGATTGTCGGATATCATTTCCCGTTCTTTACCGGAAATTTTTTTGAGTGGAGAAAGGGTTTTTCGACTCGCCTGACCGTGCCTGGCTACGTTTATGCATTCGGCCGTTGGCTCAATCAGCAACCAAAGATTGGCACCCGCGTTTTGATGCTGCCTCCCAATAGTCCGGATCTCCAATACGGTCTTTATAATTGGGGATATTTAAGTTTTCAGGCGCTCCCGACGCTTTTGAGTAACGCTTCGGTGATTGTAAACAATGATCAGCTCAATTCCGATGAAAGAACTTTGGTTATGTCTCTTTACAGTGCAATTCTTCGGGGCGATACCCACAACGTAGAAATATTAGGAAAGCTTCTTGGCATTTCGCATCTGCTCGTTTCACTGGATGCGCATACACAAGTCAAGTCCGCAATTCCCATAGAGCCGGGTCAGTACCTAGCCGGTATACAAAAAACAGGCCTTTTTGAGCTTGAGGAAGCTTTTGACCAATGGCAGGTCTATAGATCTGTCAAAGAGCTAAACGCCCAGATATATGTGGTAGACGGCGTCAATAGTATTGATGCACAGGTAGAGGATATTCCCTCGATTGCGAATTTACTAATTCCTGCTTATGATTTTGTCCAAAAGAATGAGAGTACGGGTATTTCCCTCAAGCCCAATGCTCAGATCATCGTGCCTTCATGTATCAACTGTTTTAAGCAAAGCAGACCAATCATTGTATTTCCTGAGCGTAATATTTTACCGGGAGACCCGTTGTATTCATTGCTTCTGTTTTCGGAACGTTTGAGGCGGCGGCCGACCGATCCCAAGAGTTCAATATATAATGCCCTCGGCATGACGCTCAAGCGATTAAGCGAGATTAATGAGCTTCTTTACAGGCAAAAAGTCATGCAGCAGGAAACCGTTGATCGCTTTGTGGGGCTCCTAAGTTCCATAGAGGCAGATTTTGGACGACTTCAGTCGCCGGCGGATAGAGCAAAAGTAGCCCTTGATATAGCTCAATATCTGCGTGCCCAGCGTAATTACCTGCGGCCAAATTTGGGAAAATACGTTGTATCCGGCACGCAAACCACGTTAACGGGCAGTATATTTTCGTCTATTCATGGATTGGAGAAAGTGGTGGAACCCTTTGTTGCCGATCTTGAGCAACCCAACGTGCGCGTGTATCAATTTGAATTACAAAGTCCGAAGACACTCAACGTTTCGGTTCGGGACGCAAGGCTCATTGAAACGCTTAGTGCTATCCGTGATGTTGCTCTGTACGTAGACGATCAGTTGCTTATAGCCGGAAATATAGATACGTCGAGCAATAGTATTCCTTTTGGCACTGTGCAATTGCCTGCAGGATTTCATACGCTCAGGCTCATTCTTCCCAAGACGCAGGAAACCTCCCTGCAGCTGGTGCAGGTAGACACGGAGTTTTCCGTGCAGAATGAGGCGATTTGTTTCGGCGCCACGGCAAAGAATATATCCAGCGGAAGGCTCTATAAAATAATCGCAACCTACTTCAATGATTTTTCCGATAATTTATTGTTTTTGCTTTGGGAAAAGGGTCAGGACACCCAACGGCTCGTCAATGCCATACGGTTGTCTGCCGGGCCGTTTGAGGAAAAGGCAGAATATGTCTTTGACGTTTCCTCCGGTGTCACGGGTATTGAAATGGCGTTTTGCGCGCCAAATCTGACACAAGAGAGAATTGAAAAACAGTTCGGACTAAAGATGAGCGAGGCATTATTTCCGACAGTAGTTTTGGCTGCAAACAACGGCTCTCCGTTTCAGCACGCCAGCGTGGACGCAACACGACTCAGCTCCACTAGGTATAAAGTAAATCTGCCCCTTGGGGTGACCTATCCGGTTTTACTCGTTTTCCCAAGTCGCTATGACCCTTGGTGGAAGCTTACGGGTGCGGAAGCGACGCATATAAGGATCAATGGGTATGCCAACGCCTGGGTGATACATAAGCCAGCTGATGTGCCGCTTACCCTCTCTTACCAGGGGCAGGAGTATTTTCTGTGGGGACTCGCTGTTTCCGGCATTGTATTACTCGGCGGGATTTTGGTCTATCGCAGAAACAGGCGACTATCGTAACACTCTATGATGACCTCCAAACACATTTTCAGCCTCACGATTGTTATTTTATTGACGTTGTTACTGAGAGACTTGCCTTATTTCAATGTCATTTATATAAATCGAATTTGGTTACTCTACCTGACCATTCTTCTCATTGTGTTGTTGTCCAACGTTCGGTTCAAAATTTCCCGCCTGCGCAATGTGACTGTTTTACTGTTTTTTGCTTCGTATATACTCACGCTCTCCGGTCTTTTGTTCTTTGCAGAAGCACTCGGAACACTGATTTATTTTTCGTTATGGACATTTCTTGCTGCTGCTTTTGTCTCGTACCTAAAAGGGACCGGCTGACATGATACAGATATTTGTTTTGGTTGTTTTCTTCTTCATTTTTCGTCCATGGATTTCCAGCGGGCTCACTTTGTTCGCCGGCGATTGGTCGTATCTTTATATTGAACATATTCGATCCTTCTTGTGGTCGCCTGAACCGCGTTTTTTTTGGCTTAGCCCTTATTACCAAATTCTCACCAAGACAGCCATAGAATTGGGATTATCATGGCATCTGGTGGAACGAATCTTCTGGTTTCTCCCGTGGATTGGTATTGCTATATTTGGATCATGGAAATTTACACGGTCATGGTTGGGAGTACTTATGTATACAACCAACACCTACGCGCTTTTGCTGGTGGGCGGGGGGCAAATGGGGGTAGCGATGGCGTACTCTCTCGCTCCACTTGTTTTAAAGAGCTTTATCCGAATTCCCAAGCAATCCTTTACCCCAATTTCTCAATTTCAAATTTCAAATTTCAAATTTCTAATTGGGAGCGGAATACTTTTGGCCGTTCAGGTGATGTTTGACCCAAGGATCGCGATTCTCACCTTTGTTGCGGCAGTATTGTATTGGGTCATCGTTCTGCGCAAAAAACTAACAGTTGCACTGATCTGGTTTGGTATGCCTTTCGTCATAACCGTAATCCTTCATGCATACTGGTGGATACCGCTTCTAAAAAATCCGGCTCTCCTTGGTACACAATTTCAGGAAGCGACGCGTCAGGCGGTCCAATATCTGAGTTTTGCAACATTTTCCAATACTTTGAGTCTCCTGCATCCGAACTGGCCGGAGAACATTTTCGGCAAAGTTTCTTTCATGCGACCGGAATTTCTCGTCCTTCCTTTGCTCGCGTTCGGCATACTGCTGCAGCGCAAAATTAGTAGCACTGCTGTCTACTTTGTGTTCCTTGCCCTTGTCGGTGCGTTTTTGGCAAAGGGCACCAATGAACCTTTCGGTAGGGTGTATCTTTGGCTCTTTGATAATGTGCCGGGGTTTACTTTGTTCCGAGATGCAACGAAATTTTATCTCTTCGTGAGCTTGAGCTACGCGTATCTAGTTCCCCGCACTCTTGAGGCATTCGGGGAGGCGCACAAGAGATGGAAGTATGCGAACCTTCCAGTTCTGGTTTTTTTGATTTTTTGGGTATTTACGATACGAGAGGCCGTCGGAGGAAAGCTCACCGGTACCTTTGTCCCGATACCTGTGCCAAGCGAATATGTCCGGCTCAAGGATGATCTCTCCTCCGAGCCGACGCGCTTTCTGACCGCATGGTATCCGCAAAAATCAAGGTTTACGTTTGAAAGCGAGGCCCATCCTGCAGTTGTATTTACCCAGTTAAGCGATGATATCCGCTACGTTATTGTACCTTCAGACGTGCGGGGGGAAATCTTTGTGACAGACCGAAAGTATGATGAGTCAAAATACCAGGATGCAATTTTATTTGTTGCAACCATGTCAGGCTTGCGAAAGGTTGAGGAGTATAAAGAACTCGCAGTTTTTGAAAAATTATGAAATTCCAAGATATTCTATTTTTTGTCCTTCTTGTTTTTTTGTTGCTCAGGCGGAAATCCCATTTCTTTGTCATGGCTGGTCTTGCTTGTCTCGCGCTTTCTATCCCTCTCTTCTATTTTTGGATCTTCTTCACTGCGGAGCGGCTCACCTGGTACGCAGGTACATTTTTTTTCTTGTTTTGCTCATATTTAGCCTTCAACCTTGGATCTCAAAATATTTCTTCCATGAAGGATTAAATTGTGATAGTCATTGCCAGGCTTATCAGCAATATCAATTGCCCGCTCAATTTCTGTCTTCAACCGAGTCATATAGTCGTTTCGCATGTGGGGATTTAACCACATAGCTAGATTCAGGCTTTGTCCAGGACGGTCTGTAACTAAACTTAGTTCAGCATTTTTCAGTACCAGTTCTACCATTCTGTCTCCCACAGAACCAAGCATTACAGAGGCCTGTTGCAGTCTTGGAAGGTCTGTTGGAATTTTTTGCTTGGCGAGCGAAACCGCTAGTTGCCCGGTGAACGCTCTGCCGTTTCCGTCCCAAAAAGGATGGAGGAGCCTTGTTCCCAACACTTGAAAAAAGGCTTCACGAAGGAAAATACCGTCTGGTTGGGTTGAGGCAGGGAGAGCAGCATCATACTTATCGCAGAGGGCAGTATAGACCTCGGGTAATCCTGTTGATAAACCGTAGTATGAATCTGGAAAAATTATATCGGGTTGCCCCAGTTGTATTGCTAAAAGATGGCCCTCACCAGCCATCACAAGCGTGTGACTAGCGTAGACAATAGGTTCCGGATCATATCCTTCTATTTGTCTGCTTCCGTACGACCGCAATCCACCCTTGAGAGTAGGTTGAAGTGTTATGTCTGTAAATCGGGATAATTGTTGTTTTATCTCTAATCTCGTGTCATTAAAAACTGGTCGTAACTGTTCGTATTGACCGCGTTTGCTGACCTTCTTAAAGACATCCTCTGATATATCAGAAACACGTTCCATGTCTGGTCTATCGAGGAGCATTAATCCCAATTCCATATCGGTTTTTATTGTGGGATGAAGATAATCGACTGTCATGTCGGGGGTAATGAGAGAATGGATGCGCAAAAGCATGTCTCTTGTAGGCGCGTCACTTTGTGCAAGTTCGGGAAAAGATTCTTGAAATCTATTAAAACCAAATTCTTTCGATTGTCTGGAAGAGCTAAAAATGTCATAACCTCCAAATGCATTGGGTGGAGTATCAAGTCTGGGTTCTGCCATACTAGACTAGAATACTCCATGTTTGGCACGATTGTAAGAGCTTCATGAAATTTTGGTAAAGTTTTATAGTAGGGTACAATAAGCGTATGCGTATTCTGGTTACCGGGGGTGCCGGATACATAGGCTCAATTACCAACGCGGTTCTGCGTGCAAAAGGCTATGAGACGGTGGTATTTGACAGCCTCAAAAACGGGCACCCTGAGGCGGTCGGCGATACAAAGCTTGTGGTCGGCGATCTGACAAAAAAGGACGACATTGACGCGGTATTTAAGGACACTTCCTTTGACGCGGTGGTTCATTTTGCGGCGCTTGCTCTGGCTCCCGAATCCATGGAAAAGCCGTATGAGTACTACTACAACAATCTCATGGGGAGCCTCAATCTGCTCGAGGCTATGAGAACAGCGGGTTGCCGCACCCTGGTTTTTTCTTCTACCTGCGCCGTGTACGGGTATCCAAAAAAATTGCCCGTGACCGAAGAGGAGAAAATTGCGCCGGAAAGTGTCTACGGGTCGAGTAAATTTTTGGTTGAAGAAATGATTGCCTGGTACGGACGCGTGTATGGCTTGCGGTATATGAATTTGCGCTACTTTAACGCCGCTGGCGCCCTGCTGGACGGGTCGCTCGGCGAACAGCATGCGAATGAAACGCATATTATTCCGATTCTCCTCGATGTAGTCACGGGAAAGAAGCGCGAATTTGCATTGTACGGCAAGGATTATCCCACACCGGACGGAACGTGTATCCGCGATTATATCCATGTGGTGGACCTGGCAGATGCGCATGTCAAAGCCATGGATTACCTTGCTCAAAACGGGACGCCGGAAAGTATAAACTTAGGTGTCGGCAAAGGCTACAGTAACCTGGGGGTCGTTGCGGCGGTGGAAAAAGTTACCGCTCAAAAAATTGCCGTCTCGGTACAGCCCCGCAGGCCGGGAGATCCGGCGAGCATTTACGCGGATAATGCGAAAGCGAGGAAAGTACTTGGTTGGACGCCAAAACACTCGTCTCTTGAAACGATAGTAGAAACTGCATGGAAATGGAATCAGAAGAAAGATAGTAAGATAGCAAGACAGTAAGAGAGTAAGAAAAATGCATGAAAATTGGGATAGATATCAGTCAAATAGTTTATGAAGGTACCGGGGTCGGAAAATACGTCCGGCGGATGGTAGCGGAACTTTTGGAAATCGACAAAAAGAATGAGTACGTTCTCTTCGGCGCGTCATGGCGAAGGAGAAAAGAATTACGCAAATACTTTCATGATATATATCATGAAAATACCCGGGTGAGATTCGTGTCGGTGCCCATACCGCCGACACTTCTTGAACTGTTGTGGAACCGGCTGCACATTATTCCCGTGGAGTGGTTTACCGGCCCCATAGATATTTTTTGGAGCAGCGACTGGACGCAGCCGCCGCTTCAGAGCGCCAGGGGAGTTACCACCATTCATGATCTCGTCACTTTCCGATATCCGAACGAAATGGACAAAAAAATCACCCGTACGCATAAGAAGCGTCTGCATTGGGTGAAAAGCGAACACACGACAATTTTATGTGACAGTGAAGCAACCAGGAAGGATCTCGTGTCTCTTGCCGGCATACCGGCAAATCGAGTACACGTTGTGTATCCCGGAGGGTAATGTATGCATATTGCCATAGACGGTTACGAAGCAAATATTCCTCGGCGGGTGGGTATCGGCAGATATGCCTATGAGATCCTGCATGCCATGTATGCGATAACTGCGCGCAAAAAAGAGTTCGAGCGGAATACGTTTACCGTGTATGTCCCGACACCGCCTCTTCCGGACTTGCCAGGGGAGACACCCTGGTGGCGATATCGGCTGGCCAAACCAAAAAGTCTCTGGACGTTTTTCGGCCTGCCGGCAGCATTGACTGCGGACACGTCGCGTGCCGATGTTGTTTTCTCACCCACGCACTATGTCCCGCGCTTTGTGGATATGCCGAAGGTCATGGCAATCATGGATCTTTCCTACCTCGTGTATCCCCAGATGTTTCGAAAACAGGATTTGCACAAACTGACGCATTGGACCGCCTACTCCACCCGCCATGCACAACGGATACTGACCATAAGTGAGCACAGCAAGGATGCTATAATACATGCATATCATATTCAGAATGAGCGCGTTGTCGTGACCTATCCGGGAGTAACTATGCAACAGGCAACCAGCCGCGAGTCAGACGTCAAAAAGAAATACGCCTTGCCCGAACGGTATATTCTCGCTGTCGGCACGCTTCAGCCGCGTAAAAACTATGTCCGGCTCATTGAAGCGTTTGCAATCCTGACTTCCTCGCTTCCGGATGTACGGCTGGTCATTGTCGGGAAAAAGGGCTGGTTGTATCAGGAAATTCTTGATGCTCCAAAAAAATTCGGGATCGCGGACAGGGTCATGTTTCTTCATGACGTGACGGACATTGAGCTGCCGGTGCTTTATGCAAACGCACAGTGTTTCGTGCTTGTGAGCCTCTATGAAGGCTTTGGTTTCCCCGTTTTGGAGGCCATGCACGCGAAGTGTCCGGTGGTCGCAAGCGACGTGTCGAGTCTGCCGGAGGTAGTCGGCGACGCAGGAATTCTTGTGGACCCGGAAAATGTGAGGAGTATCGCAGAAGGCATTGCACGGGCGCTTACACCCCAAGCCCGAGATTTGGTGAAAAAAGGACTCCTACAGGTAAAAAAGTTCTCATGGGAAAAGGCTGCCAGGCAAACGCTCGCGGTGCTTGAAGAAGTGGGGAGGTCGGAAAAATGAGGCTGATAATTGATTTTTGGATATTTCTTTGTACGTTAACCGGGCTGATACCGAGTCACACGATCCGGCTTTTTCTTTACCGTTTTTTGTTCGGTTTGAAAATAGGAAAAGACTCGACGATCCATTGGCTTGCCCGCTTTAACAATCCCGCCGGCGTTTCGATCGGGCACAATACGATTATCGGCAATGATGCGTTTTTGGACGGGAGATATCCGAGAGAATTGGCAGCAGGGGAAAATAGGATGGTCAGCTATTTTACGGATCTTACCGGCGGCGGCAAGAGGCCGCTGACCATCGGCAATAACGTCTCCATTGCCGGAGAAGTGCGCATATACACGATGCAGCACGATATAGACGACCCAGACTTTCGTGAGGTCGGTGCCGGGGTAGTTATAGAGGATTATGCAGTGATCGGCACGCGGGTGACCATTTTGCCGGGAGTGACTGTCGGAAAGGGAGCAGTCGTTGCCACAGGAGCCGTCGTGACCAAAGACATTCCGCCCTTTACCGTCGTCGGCGGCGTGCCTGCGGTATTTATCCGCAATCGAAACAAAAATCTCCGCTATACGTTGAAATTCGCAAAACTTTTTCAATAATGGATCTTTCTGTCGTTATCGTCAGTTATAACACGCAAAAACTTCTGAGTGACTGCCTGTCGTCTGTCGGCCGAAGCCTGAAGGGGTCGGGCGTCGATACCGAGGTCATTGTCGTTGATAATGTTTCCACAGACGGGACGCGCGAAATGCTCAAAAAAAAATTTCCGTGGGTAAAGACCATCTATAACAGTGAGAATGTCGGGTTCGGCCGGGCAAATAACCAGGGGATACAAAAGGCGAAAGGCGAATACATATTTCTTCTCAACTCCGACACCATTATACTGGACAGCGCTATTGCGAAGCTTCTCTCATTCGCGCGGCAGCACCCGAAAACATTTGTCGGCCCCAAGCTTTTAAACCCGGACCGGAGCGTGCAGACTTCCTGCGGCCCGTTTTTCACTCTCGGGGTTGTCTTCGCCGCGCTTTTTTTGAAGGGGGACCGGATCGGATTGACGCGATGGTCACCGGGCAAAAGCCGCCGGGTAGACTGGGTATCGGGTGCCGCGCTCATGGGGCCCAGGAAGATTTTTCTTGACGATTTGCTGTTCGATGAAAAAATATTTCTCTATATGGAGGAGATTGATCTTTTGTACCGGGCACGAAAAAAGGGCTTCCGGACGCTTTTTTACCCACGCAGTGTCATTGTACATATCGGCAGCGCGAGTTCGCCCACCCAAAAGAGGGGACCGGTGCTGCATATTTACCGCGGATTGAAATATTTTTACGCGAAGCACCACGCGCCCTGGCAGATGACGATACTGCGCTTTTTTTTGAAAGCTAAAGCTGCCACGGCCTGGCTTATCGGGGTAGTGAGCGGCAGTGCCTATTTGCGCGAGACCTATGCAGAAGCTTATACGCTCGCTTAAGCAGCACTGGGAAGAAGTTGCGACACTGTTTTTGCTCGCCTTTATCCCGCTGTATCCGAAACTTCCCCTTTTTGACATTGTTCAGACGTGGGTGTATATCCGGCTGGACGACTTTGTCGTGGCACTCATGCTCTTTGGCTTATTGGCAAAGTATTATCGCAGAAAATATATCCCGGATACTGCGCTGACCCTCCCCATAGTTTTCTACTGGATCGCCGGGCTCTTTTCCGTTTCCTGGTCGCTTGCCTTTATCGGTCCGAAGCTCGTTGGCTACTTTCCGCAGCTCGTGTTTCTTCACTACCTACGACGCATTGAGTATATGGCGGTATTTTTCCTTGCTGCAGGAGGCATGCGCAGTCTTCGCTATATACGAAAATACATTATTGTCTTTGCCCTGACGGTTTTGGCGGTTTCCCTCTACGGCTTGGGCCAGCGCTACATGAGGCTCCCGGCTTTTCTCACCATGAACGAAGAATTTGCCAAAGGGACGCCTTTGTATCTTTCACCATCTTCCCGTATCACGTCGACGTTTGCCGGCCACTACGATCTGGCGATGTACCTGGCATTTGCCGTGACGCTTTTTTCCAGCCTGGTTATCGGATTCCGGTCGTTTGGGTCTAAGATATTTCTTGCCGGTATCAGTGTTCTTGCGATCTTGGTTTTGTTTCTGACGCAGTCGCGTATCTCGCTTTTTGCGCTTGGTGTCGGGGGGATTATTGTGTTGTGGTGGCACAGGAAAACGCTTTGGATCGTCCCGTTGCTCCTTTTGGGGGTTGCCGCATTGCCGTTCGTCCCGGGTCTTTCTGATCGTTTTGCCAAAACATTCCGTGACAAGCCGGTTATTTATGACATACGCGCCGGTATTCCCATAGGTGCTGCACGGATCGACCGCGACGGCAGGGTAACGATTGAGGAATCGGCTTCACCGGCAGTTGAAAATTTGCCGATCGGTTCGGGCTTTATCCGCATTCCGACCACCCCGCGCGTGCCGCTGGTTGCCTCCTTCGGCGTGGGGCAGCTGCGTTCTTCTGCCGATTATCCGTATCATGAAGGAGACAAAAGACCGAGCCTCGGCGAGGAATTGCAGATGGCTTTGGAGCGCGGACAAATGTACTTATCTCTCGACGGCGCAGCCACTTCGCCCGCGACAGGTGAGGAGATGGCAAGTGTTTCGGGCAGATTTTTTCTGGATCGCGCGCTTCTCTACGACATCTCTTTTACGACCCGGCTTCAGGGGCAATGGCCGAAAGCATGGGAGGCATTTAGTAGAAACATTTTTCTGGGAAGCGGATATTCAGTGCTGAATCTTGCCGCAGACAGCGATTATCTGCGCGCACTTGGCGAAACAGGACTTTTGGGTTTTGCGAGTTTTTTCTTTATCTTCATTGTCTTCGTTTTATACGCCCGGGCGAGTATGGAGAGGGCGTCGGCACTGGTGCAAAGCTTTACCATAGGTGTTATCGGCGGCCTTGTCGGGCTTCTTGCAACCGCAGCACTCCTTGATGTCTTTGAAGCGTCAAAGATGGCGTATGTATTTTGGCTGACCATTGGCGCCGCGGTTTCCGGGCTGGGTATTACCTTCAAAAAAAAGTTTCCTCTGCGGGATGAAGCATACCGTATTGCGGTGCATCCTCTTAGTTTTATTGTTCTCATAGGGCTTCTTGTGCCGATTGTGTATAAAAACAGTACCAACATATACTTCACTGCAGATGATTTTACCTGGTTGCGGTGGGCTGCCGAGTCTTCTGTGTCTCACCTGGCAGTATTTTTTACCGATGCAGCTGGGTTTTTCTATCGACCCATTACCAAGTTGTATTTTCTTTTTTCATCGCTTGTTTTCTGGCAAAAGCCCGCAGGCTACCACGCGGTGAACTTACTTTTCCATTTTGGGTCAACGGTGGTGATTTACGCAATTGTCCGCCGGTTATCGGGCTTGTCGACTGCGGTCCTGACGTCGCTTTTTTTTCTCGTCGCCTCTTCGCATCATGAAAATGTGATCTGGATTTCCGGCGTCAGCAGTTTGGGCGGAAGTTTTTTTGTACTCCTTTCTCTTCTTTTTTGGACCCGGGTGCGGGGTACGGCAGGGGGAGCCGTCGCGCTTTTGGCAAGCATGGCAGCGCTTCCGGTCGGCATGCTGTTTTATGAACAAATGCTCTTTGCCCCGCTTTTTCTTAGCGCGTATGGATGGACTTTCTGGCCGAAGCGATTTCGGCTGGTCAGCCTTTTGCCGATTCTTTTTACTCCTGGATACTGGTGGCTTCGATCTTTCGCCCACGCGCTCTTTCCCTCGGGCAGTTACGGGATAAACCCCCTTGCTCTGCCGTTTAACGTGATCGGAAACGGGTTGGGATATGTCCTGATTACGCTTTTGGGGCCGGCGACGCTTCCTCTCTATGATAAAACAAGGGATCTCCTCCGTAGTACGCCGGCCGTTGCCGGTCTTTTGGCATTTGGATTCGGGTTTTTTGCATTTGTGGTTTTCGGGAAATACAAAAAGAGGATTCGCCTATCTCGCGCAACACTCTTTTTCTCCATTTTTGTCATCGTGAGCCTCCTGCCGGTTTTAGGTCTCGGCAATATTGCCGAGCGGTACGGGTATCTCGCATCGGCAGGCATAGGATATATATTCGTGGCGTTCCTCCTGCCCTTTATCCGAAAACCTTCCACGCGGCGCGCAGCGGCCCTTGGACTTTTTGCAATTTTTGTCGTCAACTACCTACAGCTTCAGGGGCTTATCGGCCAATGGGAAAAGGCAGGAAAGACGTCTGTGAAAATTCTTTCTGAGTTGCGCCGTATGTATTACCCCCTTCGGCCCGGGACACAGTTTGTCGTGGCCCAGGTCCCGGTCCGCATTGGCCGGGCGTGGGTTTTTCCTGTAGGATTAGAAGACGGAGCTTCTCTATTTTTTTATGAATCAGGCATGAAGCTCGATATCGTGGGTGCAAAGCACGACGCCATCGCAGTCAAACAAAGGAACCCCGATATCATAACAGCGCTTGCGATTATTGATGACCCGGACCGGCCTCTTGAGGAGCTGTATGAGTAAAAAGTGGCTTGCACTGAGCACGGTGGTAATCTTTTCCCTGACCGTTTTTCTGCGGTTGTATCGCCTCGATGCACCGGTAGCGGACTGGCATAGCTGGCGCCAGTCAGACACTGCCGCGGTCGGCCGCAATTTTCTAACATTTGGCTTCGATCCTCTGCATCCCAGATTCGACGATCTGTCCAATATCGCATCCGGCAAAGATAATCCCATGGGTTACAGAATGGTTGAGTTTCCTCTCTACCAGCTTGTGGCGGCCGGTTTGGCGCGTACTTTTGGACAATTTTCCATAGAAGTATGGTTACGGCTCGTTTCTCTGGTCTCTGCCGCGTTCACAGCCGTAATTATTGTGCTGTTGGTGGCGGCCGAGGCTCACCCCATCACGGGAATTATATCGGGAGTAATCTATGCAGTTTTGCCTTACAGTATATATTACGGACGCACCATTTTGCCTGAGACGTTTGCTGTTTTTTGGGCGATGCTCAGTCTTTTTTTGTTGAGTTTTATCCGGCACGGAAAAAGAGGTGCGTGGGCAATTTTGCTCTCGGCAGCTTTTGCCGGGGCGATGGCGCTTTTGGTAAAGCCTACGGCAGGATTTTTACTTCTTCCAGCCGTCTACCTTCTGTACCGGAGTTTTGGATTTTCCACAAAAGGACTCCTTGGGTTGTGTACGTACGGGATTATTGGATCGCTGCCCTTTTTTTGGTGGAGAAAGTGGATTATGCAGTTTCCGGAAGGAATTCCCGCGTATACGTGGCTTCTCAACTCCAATAACATTCGGTTTAAGGGATCCTGGTTTCACTGGCTGTTTGCCAAAAGAATCGGAGAGCTCATGTTGGGGTTCTGGGGGCTTATTCCCCTAGGTCTAGGACTTCTCGTCAAGCCGGCAAAAAAAGAGGGAGAATTGTTCCGCTGGCTGCTTGCTGGCTCACTACTGTACCTCATCATTTTTGCGACCGGCAACGTACAGCATGATTATTATCAAATACTTCTTTTGCCCGCGGTCAGTATCTATGTCGGCAAGGGCCTGGCCTTTCTCCTGGAGAACAGTGTATTTACGAAGGCCAATAGGCTGCTCCTTGCCGCGGTAAGTTGCTTGTTTATGCTCGCGTTTTCCTGGTACACCATCCGTACCTATTACTGGATCAACCGGCCGGACATCGTGGAAGCAGGCAGGCTTGCCGACCGGAGTATTCCAAAGGATGCAAAAGTCATTGCGCGGTATAACGGGGATACGACATTTTTGTATCAGACCGGCAGGCAGGGTTGGCCGCTTGGGTTTGATATTGATGAGAAAATTGCCATGGGTGCGACGCACTATGTGACCGTATCGCCTTTTGATACGGATACCGAAACAAAACAGCTTGCGGATTGCTTCACCGTCCTTGAGCGCAATGACCGGTACGCCATATTCGATCTGACAAAACCCACAAAGCCCTGCAGGATCACCAATCCATGAAGATACTCGTTGTTTCCGCACTTTTGCCGTGGCCGCTTGTTTCCGGCGGTCAGGTGCGCATGTATCAGCTGCTGCGGCATTTATCGAAACATCACGATATTACGCTCGTATCGTTTATACGAGATGAGGAAGAAAGAAATTATGTATCCCGGCTCTCATTTTTTTCGAGCGTTCACTTGGTTCGGCGGGGTAAGGCACGTCAGGCGCGCTATCTTTTGAAAGCAGTGACGGGTGTCTACCCCTGGCTGTTGGCCACCTATGACAGCCGCATAATGAGGCAGGAGATTGCAGAGCTTCTGAGTGAGAACTCGTTTGACCTGTTGCACATCGAGCCGTTTTATGTCCTGCCGTCTCTGCCGGCTCACTCACTTCCTTTGGTTGTTGCAGAGCATAACATTGAATACCGGGTATACGAGGACTACGTACGGCACTTTCCCGTCATTCCTCTTCGGCCGTTGTTGTCTCTCGATACTTTCAAACTCCGGTTGTGGGAGGAGCGTGCATGGAGACGTGCAGCTGCCGTCATTGCGGTTTCCGAACAAGATAAATCGGTGATTGGGACGAAAACAGAAATGCCGGTTACGGTTGTTCCCAATGGCGTTGATTTGTCGGCATTTCCCCTCCGACGGGAAAAGAAGGACAACGCCGGTCCGCTGTGTCTTTTTGTCGGGAATTTTTCCTGGCTTCCCAATGTAGATGCTGCCGGAAGGCTTCTCAAGGAAATTTGGCCGCTTCTTCAACGGCGCGTTCCGACGGCTGTCCTTCGTATCGTGGGGAGAAATATGCCGGGCACACTTTTCCGTATGGCGCGCCAAATACGGGTTGAGGTAGCCGGGGAAGTTACGGATATTGCAAAGGAATATGCCGGTGCAGACATACTGTTGGCACCGGTTGCAATTTCCGGCGGAACGAAGTTTAAAATGCTTGAGGCGATGGCAAGCGGACTCCCGATCATTACCACTGCGGCCGGAATGACCGGTCTGGGTGCGATGCCTGGTGTCCACTATATAGAGGCTGCCGGCGCAACGGATTTTGTAGCGAAAGCACAGGAATTGTGGGACAATACGAAACTCCGGCAGACGGTTGGGGCTTCCGGCCGGTCTCTGGTCGAATCCTCGTATAGCTGGGATGCGATAGCCAAGCGCCAGGACGATGCCTGGAGAATCGGGTATGAAAAAAAGAGTTGACCTTTCTGTCGTTATCCTCAACTACAATACACGGGACATGACGCGCACGTGTCTCAAAAGCGTGTTTTCCTCTCGTCTGGGCAGGTACACGATGGAGGTAATTGTCTGCGATAATGGCTCGACCGACGGCTCCCTCGACATGATACGGAAGGAGTTTCCGAAGGTTATCCGTATCGATAATAAAAAGAATTTGGGTTTTGCAGCAGGAAATAATCCCGGCGTTGCGGCAAGTGCCGGCCGGTATATCCTTCTTCTGAATACCGACACAGAAGTACCGCCGACGACGTTATCCGCTGTGCTTACTTTTATGGACCGTTCTCCCCAGGCAGGGGCCGCGACCTGTACGCTGCTTCTGCCGGACGGGTCCATCGACCCGGCCTGTCACCGTGGGTTTCCCTCTCCCTGGGTGGCGCTGACGTATGTGACGAAGTTCGAAAAGCTTTTTCCCAAGAGCCGGGTCTTTGGCGAGTATCACCAGGGGTACAAGAATCTTCATGAGGTACACGAGGTGGACGTCATAAGCGGCGCTTTTTTCCTGGTGCGCAGCGACGTGGTACGGCAGGTCGGGCGTCTGGATGAAGATTATTTTTTCTACGGTGAGGACATGGACTGGTGTTATCGGATAAAACAGGCTGGATGGAAAATTATGTATTATCCAGAGGTGACGATCCTGCACAAGAAAAAACAGAGCGGCCGGGCGCACGCAGACCGGGCTCGGCGCAGGCAGACGGCCATGTACTTTTATCAGTACAATAAGCTGTTTTACAAAAAACATTACGACGGCAAAATTTCTCCGGTCATTATGGCGCTGGTATATTTTTTGTTTGACTTTCGGATATTTTTCTTAAAACACATTTTTCCCGAGTAGTCTTGCGGAAGGATCACGCACTATGCACATCGGTATCGATGCCCGGCTTATTGAGGAAACAGGCGTGGGCAGGTATATCCAGAATCTTGTTACCGAGTTGGGCCGGCTCGACAGGAGGAACCGATACACTCTTTTCCTGCGCAAGAAATCTTTTTCACGAGCCGTTCCCAATGCCCGCTGGACCAAAGTCCTCGCCGATGTTCCCTGGCACACGGTCAATGAGCAGCTCGTCATGCCCCGGATACTGGGCAGGGAGCGGCTGGATGTTGTGCACGTTCCCTACCATAACCCGCCGGTTTTTTACCCTGGAAATATGGTCGTGACGATCCACGACCTGACGATTCTTCACTTCGATACGGGCCGGGCCACGACCCTTCCTCCTCCGGTATACTGGCTTAAACGCGCGGGATACGTCGGTGAGCTGGCTGTCGGGCTGCGCAGGGCAAAAAGTATTTTGACGGTATCGGAGACAACCAAGAGAGAACTTCTGGATCATTTCCGGCTTGACGGGAGGAAAATTACCGTGACATACGAGGCGGCAGACCGCCATCTCGTCGCGTTATCCCAAAAAACCATGAAGAAGCCCCGGGTGCAAGGGGAGTATGTTTTGTATGTCGGCAACGCCTACCCGCACAAAAACCTGGAAGCGCTCATTGCTGCGTGGGAGCAGATAGCAGGCGTTCAGCTGGTTCTGGTGACGCCGCATGATTATTTTTCAAAACAGCTTGGCATAAAGATCGGAAAACAAGTCACTATGTTCGGTCCGGCGGATACGCCGACACTGGCTAATCTCTACCGGTTTGCGAAAGCAGTGGTTTTCCCCTCGCGCATGGAAGGGTTCGGACTTCCCGGTATTGAAGCCATGGCAGTGGGAACCGCAGTCGTCTGCTCGGATATCCCTGTTTTTCGCGAAATATACGGCAGGGCGTGCGTGTATTTTGATCCGCGCAATGCCCATGATATCGCCCAAAAGATCCGGAAAGTTCTGGATGACGAGGTGATGCGAAAAGAACTTATAGTAGAAGGCAAAAAACAGGCGGCCAGGTATTCGTGGCCGCGACTGGCAAAGCAGACGCTTGATGCTTATGAACGTAGCGCTCGTTTATGACCGCGTGAATAAGTGGGGAGGAGCGGAACGGGTGCTCCTGGCACTTCACGAAATCTGGCCCTACGCGCCGCTTTTTACCGCGGTTTACGACGCCGGGCGGGCTGGGTGGGCGCGGGTGTTTCAGGTGCATCCTTCGTTTATCCAGCACATTCCTTTTGCCAAGCACAGCCATGAGTTTTTTCCGTGGCTCACGCCCATGGCATTTGATACTTTTGCGTTCGATGAGTTTGACGCGGTTATTTCCGTCACGTCTGCTGAAGCAAAAGGAATACGAACCAAGCCGCAGACCGTGCATATTTGTTACTGTCTGACTCCGACCCGCTACCTTTGGAGCGGATTCAGTGAGTACCAGGAGAATCCGGGCCTCGGTATCCTGTCTGGTGTTGCCCGGCTAGGCCATAGTGCGCTCACGCCTACCCTTCGGCGGTGGGACAAGATTCATGCAGCCAGGCCGGATTATTACATAGCAATTTCAAATCGCGTCAAAGAGCGGATCAGGCAATATTACGGCCGCGATGCCGGGGTCATATACCCGCCGGTGGATATACCACACATATCAAATTACAAATTACAAATTACAAATTACAAATTGCGAAGCGCAGGGGCAAAGAGGGGAAGAAAAACAGATGATTATTTTCTTGCGGTCTCCCGATTGGTGGGATACAAGAGAGTGGACGTTATTATAGAAGCATTTAACGAGTTAGGCTGGCCGGTTGTCATTGTCGGCGACGGCCGGCAAAAGGACGAATTGCGCAAAATGGCCGGGCCGAACATATCCTTTATCCATCGGCATTTGACAGAAGAAGAGCTTGCTTCCTATTATGAAAATTGTCGCGGTTTGGTGCATGCGGCGGATGAAGATTTTGGCATTGCCGCTGCCGAAGCACAGGCATTCGGGAAGCCGGTTATTGCATACAGAGAGAGTGGGATAGCGGAAATTGTGCAGCACGGGAAAACGGGTCTGCTCTTTGAGGAGCAGAATAAACATGCTATGATCAATGCTCTTGTGCAATTTCGGCCGGGGGTATTTTCGCCTGAAGCATGTCGGGCCAATAGCCTGCGTTTTGCAAAAGAAACGTTTACGGCGGCATTTCGCCGGAGAGCTGAAGAGCTGGTTGGTTCGTATCGATAAACGTTATGAAAACAATCATATTTGCCGGCGGCGTCGGAACACGTTTATGGCCGCTTTCCCGCAAAAAATCTCCCAAGCAATTTGAAAAAATTATCGGCAACCAGTCCACGCTTCAGCTTGCGGCTTCGCGGCTCCAGCCGGATTTTTCCTGGGCAGACCTGTACGTGTCAACCGGTGCGGCCTATGTGGAGACTGTGCGCAGTCAGCTTCCGCTCGTTCCGAGGGATCATGTCATCGGCGAACCCCAGATGCGCGACGTCGGGCCTGCAGTCGGCCTCATGACGGCAATTTTGCGCAGAGAAAGTCCTTCCGAGCCCATGGCAATTCTCTGGAGCGACCACATGGTAAAAAACGAAACGCTCTTTCGAAACATTCTTCGCGCGGCAGCATCGCATGTGGAAAAAAAGCCAGACAGGATAGCGTTTGTGGCGCAGAAGCCCAGATTTGCGAGCGAAAACCTCGGGTGGATCCAGTACGGGAAGGAAATAGGCAAAGAGCATGGAGTCTCCTTTCATGCGTTTGTTGACTTTCAGTACCGGCCGGACGGGACGACCGCAAAGAAGTATCTCTCAAGCGGCCACCACGCATGGAACCTGGGATATTTTGTGACGACTCCGGATTTTTTGTGGAAACTGTATGAAAAGTTTGTCCCCAATGTCGCTGCCGGCCTCGCGAAGATCGCAGCCGCCTGGGGGACGAAAAATTTTCAATCCGTTCTTTCCGACATATACCCGACACTGGAAAAGATAAATTTCGACAACGCAATTCTGGAAAAGCTCAATCCGAAAGACGCGCTGGTGGTTTCGGAAAATATCGAATGGAGCGATATCGGCGCGTGGGAAGCGCTGAAAGAAGCGCTGGAAACGACCGCGGACAAAAATGTCACCCAGGGGAAAGTCATGCTCACCGATACCACAGACAGCCTGGTGTATAACTTTACCAAGCAAACCGTGACCACCATAGACTGCAATCAAATGCTCGTCGTGGTCACCGATGACGTCGTGCTTGTTTGTCCTAAAGGATCGGTTCCCAAAATAAAAACATTCGTTCAGAGCCTCAACGGTACCAAAAACGAACATTTAACGTGATACGGGTATGAATTATCCTTTGTACGCGACTATTAAGCGCGCCATAGATGTCATCGGCAGCATCGTGCTTCTTATTTTTTTTCTTCCCGTCTGCTTTTTGGTGGCGATTGCGATTAAGCTTGATCAGCCCGGGCCGGTGTTTGCCGATACCCCCGAGCGCGTGGGGAAAGAAGGAAAATTATTCAAGCTTTTTAAGTTTCGTTCCATGATTATGAATGCGCATGAGAAGCTGCGCAAGGATCCCCGCATGGCCAGGCTCTATCGGGAGTACAAACGCGGCAGCTACAAGCTCCGCCGCGATCCGCGGGTTACGCAGGTGGGCCGATTTATCCGCAAACACTCTCTGGACGAAATTCCGCAGCTTCTCAATGTCCTGCGCGGTGAGATGAGTCTCGTGGGGCCACGGCCGTATTATCCTGACGAGCTCGTTGAACAGCAGCGGAAATATCCCCACACGAGGGACCTGGTAAAAGTTGTGCTTTCTGCCAAGCCCGGTATTACGGGTTTCTGGCAGGTGTCGGGCAGAAGCGAGGTAAATTTCGACAAACGGATCAAGATGGATGCGGATTACGTGAAGAAGCGCTCACTACTCCTGGATCTTTCGATCCTTCTCAAAAGCCCCTGGGCCATGATTTCGGGCAAAGGCGCGGTGTAATCCTTGCTGCCCCAAAACGACTGTTGACAGAAGAGAGCTTTTTTCGGCACAATAGTACCTATGGATGCACTAAAAAAGATCGATGTTCCCACGATGCCTGATCCTATGAGCACACCTCCTCCGAAAAAATCTTCAAAAAAGATCCTCAAAGTGGGGGCGGGAATTCTCGCCGGTTTTTTCATTTTTCTTCTCGTCATCGGCATTTTGCTGCTGCCGCTGCGGGGGGTTATTGCGCAAAGCCGTGACGTGGTCCGCGTCGGCCGCAGTGCAGCTGAGGCCGGAAAAAATCAGGATTTGGTAAAGATGAAAGAGGGGCTTGCCGCAACCCGCAAGGAACTCACGGACGTGCAGAAGGAATTTAACAAGGTCAAGTTTCTCAAGGTTATCCCGTTTTTGGGCCGCTACATAGCCGATCTGGAGCACGGGGTGAACGCGGCGTTCGCCGGGCTTTCCGCGGCAGACAAGGCAGTTGAGGCCCTGGAGCCCAATGCCGATATTTTGGGGTTTAAGGGCGAGAGCCGGTTTGTGCAGGGAAGTGCGGATGAGCGGATTCAAACCGCGGTCAAAACCATGAGTGCGCTCACGCCCAAAATCAACGAAATGGCTTCCTTTGTCGATACACTCAGAAACGAGCTGAACCAGATCGACCCGGCCCGGTATCCGAAAAAAATCGGCAAAACCGTCATCCGGGAGCGTCTTGCGTCTGCCAAAGAAACCGTTGAGGGTGCGGCAAATCTTTTTGTCAATGCGCAGCCTTTGCTTATTAATTTCCCAAGTATTTTGGGTGAGCCCGCGACGAAGCGCTACCTCGTCTTGTTTCAAAACGACAAAGAGCTTCGGCCGACCGGCGGCTTTATTACGGCCTACGCGCAGTTTCGCATCGAGCGCGGCAAGCTCGTTTTGGAAAAGGCCGATGATATATATAACCTCGACAATGCGAGACGGAAAAATTTCCCCGCGCCCCGCGAAATCCTGACCTTCCACAAAGGCGTTTACAATCTGAATATCCGTGACAGTAATTTATCGCCGGACTTTAAACTTTCTATGCTCAAATTCGAGGAGCTCTATGACAGCGTGGCAGGGAAGGAAAAAATAGACGGCATTTTTGCCGTTGATACGCATGTGTTGGTCGAGGCGCTCAGAATCCTGGGCTCCATGACCGTCTACGGACGGGAATTCAGTGCCGAGATAGATAAGCGATGCGATTGTCCGAAGGCGGTCTATGAGCTTGAGGATTATTCCACGCGGCCGGTCGGCTATGTGCGGGATGCGCGCAAAGATATTATCGGTGTACTTTTGCAGTCTTTGATGCAGAAAGCCCTGGGCGTGTCGCCGTCGCAGTACTGGGGGAAGCTTTTCCAGATGCTGCTTGCGGAAATTAATCAGAAGCACGTTTTGGCATACTTCCACGACGATGCGACGCAAAAGGCTTCGGAAAGCTTTAACATGGCCGGCCGCATGATGACGGCCACCGAAACCGCGACCCTCCTAAAGTATCAGGAGACCCAGGGGTGGGATTATATTCATATCAATAACAGCAATATGGCAGGCGCCAAAGCCAACATGTTTGTCAGCGAAAAAGTGACGAAAGACGTAACCATAAGCGGTGACACGGCGACGACGAAGCTTACCATCGAATATAAAAATCCCTATCAGGGGAGCGACTGCGGTCTGGAAAGCGGCGGATTGTGTCTGAATGCGCCGCTTCGCAACTGGGTGCGAGTCTACGTGCCGTTGGGAAGTAAACTCACCGACAGCCGCGGCAGCCAGTCGCCGAAAGACAACAAACCCGTACCGATGGAGTCCTTTGATGAACTCGGCAAAACTGTTTTTGAAGGGTTCCTTATCGTCAATCCCATGGGCACTGCGCGGCTGGACCTAACCTACACGTCGCCCGTGAAGCCCCAAGACGGAAAATAC
Organism: uncultured Gammaproteobacteria bacterium; assembly: GCA_964400835.1. GTDB lineage: Bacteria > Patescibacteriota > Microgenomatia > UBA10105 > UBA927 > CAYNWD01. Next base: position 25,992 of record CAYNWD010000010.1, read on the forward strand.
CGACTGCTTATTCAAAAACAGCCAGGAACGGACGGAGATGAATGGACTCTGAAGCTCGGCGGAAAGGAACGGAAAAAGTTTTTACTTGTCTCCGATACCGAGCTTACACTCTAGTCCATGGTCGCACCGCGTGTATACAAAGCAGACGCCATAATCCTCAAGCGTCGCAATACGGGCGAAACGGACCGGATCCTCACTGTGTACAGCAAAGAATACGGCAAGCTCCGGATTATCGCAAAGGGTGTACGCAAGGTGACCAGCCGCAGGGGACCGCATCTGGAGATATTTTCCCGCGTTATACTTTTTGTGCATCGGGGGAAAACTCTTGACAGCGTCTCCGAGGTGGCATCCACGCAAACACACGAAAATCTGCGAAAGGATATGCAGCGGGTAAGCCTTGCGTATTTCTTTTGTGAACTGGTCGATACCCTGACTCCCGAAAAACAGGAGCACGCGGATATTTTTGATGCTCTAAGCTCGGCGCTGGGGAAATTAAACGATGCGAGCAACGGGCAGGATATCTATCTCCAGAGCCGGCAGTTTACCTTGGAACTCCTCTGGCTCCTTGGATTTTTACCGCGGCACACGTCCCTGGCCGGAGAAAAACTCCAGGCATTTATAGAAACCATCACGGAAAGAAAGCTTCGCACACCTCATTTCGCCCGGCAGGTGGCTCATTAGTAATTGATGGTGATTTAGTTGACAGAGCAGTCACTTTTGTGTAAACTCACGATCACAATGAGAAACTTCAGATACGAGGGGGAAGGCTCTCTTGACACTAGCGCGATGGTGGCGAGAGTTATTTTAGAAGATACGATAAAGGCCGCGTATCGAAAAGGTGGGGGGGGGAGAGACATGGTAAATGAGTGCCTTGCAGTACTTAATGGAGAAGAAGGTGACACCGTGACTCAGGCGATGATAGCTGAATATATAGGGGACCCTACAGCGGCAGCAGCAGCTGGGGTGGAGCCTGGTTTTGATTCCCGAGTGCTGAAAAACCCCCAAAGCGTTAATGCGTTAAGGCTTAAGGAAGAGATGGCTAATCAGCTAGAGGCTTATCTTAGCCTTTCTCAAAGTGAGCAAGCTGCATTTAGGAAAGGTTTCCAGCCAAAGCGTTGATATTTGGGTAAAATTTTAGCTTTGGTATTCACTTCTTCTTTTTGATACAATTTCCTCATGGTTGATTTAGATTCTGTCGTGTCTTTGGCGAAACGCCGGGGGTTTATTTATCCCGGAAGTGAAATATACGGAGGCATCGCCGGATTCTGGGATTACGGCCCCCTTGGTGCAGAATTTAAACGAAATCTCAAAAACGAGTGGTGGAAGGCCATGGTACAGGAACGCGATGACGTTGTGGGACTTGACGCCGCGATCATTATGAACCCCCAGGCCTGGGAAGCTTCCGGTCACACTGCCGCATTTACCGATCCCTTGGTTGAGTGCAAAGTGTGTCACAAGCGGTTCCGCGCAGACAAGCCGGAGCTCCTGCGGACGCACGAGAAGGAACACAAGGAAACTGTTTCCTGGACCGAAGCCAAAACATTTAATCTTTTGACCGAAGTACTTCTGGGTACCACCGAACCCAAGCAGAAAGCGTATCTGCGGGGAGAAATTACCCAGGGGGTCTTTGTGAATTTTGGCAACATAGTCGGCACGAGCCGGCTCAAGATTCCCTTCGGCGTGGCACAGATCGGGAAAGCCTTCCGAAACGAGATTACCCCGGGCAATTTTACGTACCGGAGCCGCGAGTTTGAGCAGATGGAGCTCGAGTACTTCATTCGGCCCGATGAGAAAGAAGGGCAGCAGGCCTTTGACAGCTGGAAACAAGAACGGATGAAGTGGTACGTTTCTTTGGGAATGAACCCGAAACGCCTTCGTTTTCGTGATCACGAGCCTGACGAGCGTGCTCACTACGCGCGATTTGCGACGGATATCGAATACGAAGCTCCGTTTGGCTGGAGCGAGTTTGAGGGAATTCATCACAGAGGAGACTTTGACCTCAAAAATCACAAGCTTACCTATAGAGATGAAGTTTCGGGAGAGGAATTTACTCCCTGGGTTATCGAAACTTCCGGAGGAGTGGATCGCGCGACGCTCTTTTTCCTGCTTGACGCCTTCTCTCAAGAAGAAAAGCGAATAGTCCTCAAGCTTCATCCCAAACTTGCGCCGGTGAAGGTTGCGGTGTTTCCTTTGGTCGCCAACAAGCCGCAGCTCGTGAAAAGGGCGAAAACAATTTACACAGAGCTTAAAAAACATTTTGTCGCCTCCTGGGATGACCGCGGCAATATCGGCAAACGATACCTGTCCCAGGATGAAATCGGCACCCCCTGGTGCGTGACTATTGACTATGATACGCTGGAATATGACACGGTTACGGTTCGGGACCGTGATACAACCAAACAGGAGCGAGTCGAGGTAACGAAGCTCGCTTTGTATTTTTCTGAAAAACTGTGAATAAAAAATTACTCTACGGACTTTTAGCTGTTCTGCTTCTCATTACCGGGATTGTCGTGTACAAGGCAGCAACATCAGGATCTCCCGCTGCAATCGTTACCGAGGAGCCGGCGGAGTCTCTGCCGTCTGTCGCCTCGACGGTGTCGGTAACGGTCGGAAAAAGCAGAGGGAAGGACAATACCGTGGTTCTGGAAGTTATGGGTCTCGGCGGTACGTACGCGAGTGTTGCCTATGAGCTGACGTACGAGAGCCAGGGGCTTATAAAGGGAGTGAACTCCGGCAGTAAACCCATCGAAGTCGGGGGGCAGGACGGGTTTAGCCGGGAAGTGTACTTGGGTACCTGCTCGCGAAATGTCTGCAAACCCGATGCCGGAGTAAAGGCTGTCTCCGTAGTTCTCGAATTTACGGATAGTTCGGGCAAAAAGAGCCAGTTTTCCTCAGATTTTGACCTCTAATTACCCCGACGAGGGTTGGGTGAGGTGACTGGTGTAATTGTATAGATGCAGATCCCAGTGCCCGTTACCCGACTTCTGGAGAATGGACACCGATGCATTGCCCAGCCACATGTCCCTTTTGGGCGCCAGGGGAATTCCGGTTGCCTGGCTCACGATGCAGCGGATAGATACACCGTGAGCAACCACGGCAATGGTTTCGCTCTTGTGCTTTTCCTCGATAGTCTTTAGAAAGTCTGACGCCCGTCGTACCACGTCGGCAAGTGCCTCGGCGCCCGCGGGAGCAAAGTGCGGATAGTTCCATGTCTCGCCAAATGCCATTCTGGGGTGGGCGGTCATGACGTCTTCGTAGCTTAAACCTTCAAGTTTTCCGAAGCCGCGCTCCAAAAGTAGATCGCTCGTGGATAGCTTCACCCTGGGATGGATTTTTTGGATTGCTTTTGCCGTATCAAGCGCACGGGCCAGAGGGGAGGAATAGATGTGATGGATGGAAAACGCAGCGAGAAATGTTCCGGTCTGTGACGCCTGCAGTTTGCCCAGCTTTGACAGATGCACGTTTGCGCCTCCCTGAAGCTTGCGTGATGCGTTCCAGAGCGTTTCTCCGTGCCTAATGACAATGAGCGTCGTTGGTTTCCTCATGGGTTTTTTTAAGTATAGCGCATAATGAAGCGCTTTTAAACCGTGAAATTACCCCTTGACAACCCGTGAAAAATGGGTAACTATGGATATTAGTGGGAAGAAATGGTAGAGTTGGAGCATGAAGCTATTCCTTGGGGAATATGACCATGCACTGGACGATCGGGGCCGGGTAACGCTCCCCAGAAAAATTCGGGACGAGACAGAAGGCCGGGAAGTGGTACTTGCCAGAGGGTACGACGGATGCATTTTTGGATTTGACTGGGGGAGCTGGGAAAAAGAAGCAGCAAAGCACCTTGACACGCCGGTAACCGACAGCGCAGGACGCCATGTGCGGCGCTACCTGTTTGCTGGGGCCCAAAAAGTCGAACTGGACAAGCTTGGTCGTATTCTCTTGCCTGCCCTGCTCAAGGAGTATGCTTCGATACGTCGTGAAGTAAAAGTTGTCGGTGCCGGAGACCATTTTGAGATCTGGGACATGAAGAAGTGGAAAGAGTATTTGACGAAATTGGCAGATCAA
>CAYNWD010000010.1:30063-30845 GCA_964400835.1 uncultured Gammaproteobacteria bacterium
TTGCGGACACACCTATGTCAAACGATATCACTTTTCATGTTCCGGTGATGAAAGAGGAAGTGCTTAATGGATTAGCCGTAGAAAAGGGGAAGAAATACATTGATGCGACGGTCGGCGGAGGAGGACACCTGTTTGAAGTTCTCAAGCAGGGAGGGAGAGTTTTAGGCATTGACCAGGATCCAGAGGCAATTGAACACACGAGAGAAAATCTCAAATCTCAAATCTTAAATCTCAAAAAAGACAGGGAGTGGAAAGTTGTTCAGGGGAATTTTCGAAATATAGCACAGATAGCGTATCAGAATGGTTTTGACAAAGTAGACGGTATTTTATTTGATCTGGGTGTATCGAGTCATCAGCTTGATACGCCAAGTCGGGGATTTAGCTACCGGTTCCCCAACACGGCACTTGATCTGCGTTTGGATCAGACGGCGGGGGAAACGGCTGCCCAATTGGTCAACCGGTTAGGGGAGGAAGATTTGTATGACATTTTGGCGACATTTGGTGAGGAACAGCTGGCTCGGCCAATTGCTCGGGCTCTGGTTCGCGCCCGTTCCGTAAGGCCTATCGAGACAGTCGGTGAGGTGACGGCAGCGGTCGGCAGGGTTGCAGGAGGTGACAGAGCGGCGAAAGGGATGCTGTCCAGGGTGTTTCAGGCGCTTCGCATAGCAGTGAATGATGAATTTGGAGCGTTAAAACAGGCCCTGGAAGGATCAAAACAGCTTTTGGTTCCGTCTGGAAGATTGGTTGTTTTGACCTTTCATTCGCTGGAGGACCGGCTGGTC
>CAYNWD010000011.1:0-3826 GCA_964400835.1 uncultured Gammaproteobacteria bacterium
TCCCTACTTTGAATGACTATCGCAATTCCCTTATGCACGTCGATGGTGGCGCCCTCCTTCACCGCCTCATTGCTTATTCCCCTTGACGTCCCTCTCGTGAGCTCCGTGCGCGTCAAAAGATACGTAAGGCCTTTGAGAGAAACAGTGACGGAACCCGTGTAGGGTAAAATCGAAACATAACGATGGGGCGGCGATACTCTGTATGTCTTTTTAATAAGAGTAATTTTGTTCCTCTCGTCAATAATGCGCGCGGATATTTCCTTTTTCAATAATTTTTCCAAAAGATGAACTGCCGCGAGCGTATGGTCCAGCCGGGACCCGATCCCGCCGAAAATGTCTACGGCGTCCGGCCGCAGCTTCACTACATAATCCACGGCAAGCTCCAGATCCGTGGCATTTTTTTTTGCCGGATGCACGAGAACCTTTTTTACTTTTTGCTGGATGGCGCTGAGTTCTTTTCCCGTCACTGAATCAAAGTCACCGATAGCAACATGGGGAATAATGCCATGTGCAAGGAGCCACGCAGCTCCCCGATCAACACCAAGGACAAAACCAGTGCGTCGGATCCGCGTCAAAAAACGCGTGCTTAATGATCCGCCGGCAACAATCGCAACTGTCTTTATTCTTTTCCCCATATACTCAACCTTTGAATGTATTAACGTGTTAACACGTGAATATGCCTATCTCGCCATAGTGACGCCCCAAACAAACGGTGCGCCGGATCGCTTCAGTATATTTGCCGCGGCACGCATGGTCGCGCCGGTTGTAAACACATCGTCGAATAAAACAATGCACGGATATACTGATACCGAAATATTGGGAAAAACGGCAAAGACGCCTTCCATATTTTTCAACCTCGCTTCCCGTTTTTTCATCGCAACCTGCGGAATCGTCTTTCGGCTCCGTCTCAGTATATCCGTGCTCATTGGAATACGCATCTTCTGTGCGATAAGCGCTCCCAATACTTCCGCCTGATTATAACCTCTTTCCCGCAGTCGCGACGGGTGAAGAGGAATGGGAACAAGCGCAGTCCGCTGATTCGTTTGTACCGTGGTAATCTGCTGAAGCGAAAAAGGCGGAATAAGGGAAACAAATTCGGCTGCCAGATCCGTGACGAAACGGTACTTAATGGCTTTAATGGCTTTGCGCACTGCGCCGTCGTAGCGGAAAAAACTCGTGAGTCCGTCTATCGTGTACCGCGTACGGCACCCCGGATGCGTCGCGCCGTCTATTGCCTGCTTTTCACAAATCGGACAGACCGCCTCGTTTGACCGGATGCTGCGCAGAAGGCTGCGGCACGCAGAACAAAAATATCCGCCCCGGCTGCCGCATCCCACGCACCGCCGGGGAAACAGAACATCGAGAATTTTCATATTTCTGCTATTATATAAATCCGACGAGCTTACGCTCGCGGTTTTTGAAACGCCTTGTTCGCGCTTCGCGCGGATTTGTGCGCTTCATCCACGTACCTAGCGGTCGTGGTTTTCGCTCTCTTGTTATAAATCCCATGAACAACAACTCCCCTATCGCCGTCTTTGATTCCGGGGTCGGCAGTTATTCCATTGTACGGGTTCTTCGGGAAATGTTATCAAATGAGCACTACGTCTACTTAGCCGACCGGGCAAGCTTCCCCTACGGCGGAAAAGCTCACCGTGAATTAAAAGAAATTATTCTTCGCACAATACGCTGGTTTGAGGAACACTATGAACCAAAACTTATTGTAATTGCTTCGAACACTCCCTCAATTCAGGTTTTAGACGAAATAAAGCCGCTCGTAAAAACAAAGATTATTGGTGTATTTCCTCCTATTGAAGAAGCGGCGAGTGTCACAAAAACCAAACATATTGCAATTCTTGCAACCAAGGGCGCAGTCCAGAGTAGCGAAATAGGTGTTTTTATAAAGTCGAAAAACTTGCCCGGTAATATTATTATTCATAAAGTGAACGCATCTGATCTTGTAAATCTTGTTGAACCCGGCACATTCCAGAATAATCCACAACAAACGGAGAAAGTAATTCGATCAATAATTGATCCGCTTCTTTCAAATGATAAAGATGTCGATGTCATGACATTGTCAAGCACCCATTTGCCATTCCTGTTGGGTTACCTCCAAAGATTGTATCCAAATATTTCTTTTCTTGATCCTGCAGAAATAGTGGCGAAAGAAGTAGAAAACTATTTGCGCGAAAAAAAATTCGCATCAACAGGCAGCGGAAGCATTACAATATTAACAACCAAAGATAAAGAAGGAAAACTTGGCCCTGAGGGATTACAGGCAATTTTTAAAAATTTAGGATTAAATACTCAAATTCAAGAGGTAAGTATATAATGACGCAATTGCCTTTTAAAGAATCTCCATCCGGCGCCACTTTTTAAAAATTTTTCTCTTCCTATTGCGTCTTGCCTATATTTATACGCTTCATAGTAAATCAAGTCCCAAGGAGTTTTATCTTTCGTGGATACAACTTGTCTCTTGTTGTGTTTTTGTAAACGGTTTCGTAAATCCGCCGTAAATCCAATATAAAAACTTTTATCTTTTAAACTCCGGAGAATATACACGTAATACATATTGTGGGGACGTAAAGTCGCCTTCGGCGCCCACGTCCCACACATAAAGCAATGTATACCCAATGTCCTACTGATTAACTATGGTCAAGCAATCCTTCTTGCTTGCCACGTGGCCCGAAGGGCTTTACGTGGTGGAGACGGAGAGGAGTGAGCTCTCGTCCAGAACGATACCCCAAAACACATCTACAGGCGTAGTCAATCATGGTTGTCGTCCCGCCTAATCTGAATTGACAAGAACGGCGGGATCAAGACGTATTGAACTTTTTAGCAAAGGAACGTCAAACCTTTACTAATGCACCTCGGCTGGATTTCCACCTCATGCTATTCACCGAGAAAAATATGCACAAGATGCCGTTTAGACAGTTGCGAATGCAAGCTGTCGTTGCGGAAGCAAACCGAGCTCGGCCTGAATTGCTTCAAGCTCGGCACGGAGTGCCTGTCTGCGTGATTTGGAATCAGCAGTTAGTATTTGATAAAGTTTTACGGCTCGTTTATCATCGCCGGCCTGCAGTGTTAAGGAGCATGCAATCTGTCGAATCTTGTACGTCCCCGTTAGAAACAGTTACCGATTTTGTACTGCGTTAGACAGTACAAAGAGGTTACTGTTTCTTACATCCTCCCAAGGCCGCTCTTCAAGCCGTGTACGAATAGTACCTGAAGGCGAGAAGTAAGGCCAAGAGGACAACACATCTATTATTTTACCTTCCCCCGAAACTCGGTTTCGAGTTCCCGTTTCTGGTCTGCCCGTTTTTTGACCTCGCGCTTCTCGTACTGTTTTTTCCCGCGGCCGAGGCCTACTTCCAGCTTCACCAGGGGGCCTTTAGTATACCAAGAGAGGGGGATAAGGGTCAAATTGGCGCCCTCAACCTTGCTTTTGAGGCGTATGATCTCTTTTTTGTGCAAAAGAAGTTTCCGCGTGCGGCGCGGATCATAGCCCTCCGGCCTGGCGTATATATAGGGGAAAATCTGACTGTTCACGAGATACGCCTCGCTCCCCATAAGCCGCACAAACGCGCCCTCCAGACTCGCATGGCCGGTTTTTACTGACTTGACTTCCGCACCCGTCAGGTGAATTCCCGCCTCCAGCCGGTCCAGAATCGTGTAGTCAAACAGTGCTTTTTTATTGATGATTTTCATACTCTTTCAGTTTGTCTCCGCTCCTAAACTCACGCCGTAAAGCTTCCCCTCCGAGAGAAGAAAAATCTTTTTTTGCTTCTCGGACACGACGATATGTATGCGTGCCTCTTGGCCCTCCCAG
>CAYNWD010000011.1:3836-4365 GCA_964400835.1 uncultured Gammaproteobacteria bacterium
CACTACTAGTACAGGGTCATAACCGCCAACGGTAGAAAAATCTTTTTTTTCTCTTTGGACACGACGATCTGAGTGCGAGCCACAGGGCCCTCCCAGCGGTACTGGGCAATATAAAAGCCGTCCTTGTCCAAAACAATTACCCGTTTTCCCGAAGGCTCAAGTACATACACGTACTTCGTGCGGTCGTCGGTATAGACCGCGATACTGCTCCCGATCCCCGGCTCTACCCCCTGGGGCACGAACGTGTCTTCCCGGCCCTGAGTAAAGCGCATCAGCCGGCCGGCAGTAGTCCCGACCCACACCGATCCGTCTATGGCCATGCTCGTCGCCTGCGAAAAATCCGGCAGCGTGTCGGGGTTTAAGTACTCACGAATCTCCGAAAACCCGCTCCCGGTTTCGGTCGCCACGTATTTCCAGATTCTGCTTTTTTCCGTATCCAGTACATACAGGTTTCCCGCGTACGCCGTCATTGCCGCAATCTTCCCCCATTGATCAGAAGCCGTGATGACGGACGATGTTTTTTTGTCGG
>CAYNWD010000011.1:4375-23897 GCA_964400835.1 uncultured Gammaproteobacteria bacterium
AAATTTTTTGGATGCCTGCCGGCAGCCACACATACGCGGCAGTGCCGTACATGGCAACAAACTGAGATCCGGAAAGTACTGCACCGCCTGCGACAATCTGGCCGTTTTTCGTCGGAATGGCCAGACTGTACACGGTCGCGGTTCTGGCATCCAACAAAGAAAGCGTCTCTCCGAAGAGAGATATGCTGCTTGCGATACTGTCTTTTTTAAGGAGTCCCGTGTCAAAAAAAAGTTCCGGCTCGGCAGCAGTAATCTGGAGCGAATGTTCCAGCTGACTGCTGATGCTCTCATAGAGTTCCTGGACCTGCCGGCCCTCCTGCGTCCGTTTGGATACAGACGTGGCAAGGGGCTCAAGAAGTGTTTTTGCATCCGTAAGTTTTGCGCGCGCTTTCACCGGATTGAGTTCCGCCAATGCCACGCCCTCCTCATAATTATGGCGGGCCTGCTCAAGGATCCGGCTTGCCTCAACTCTTACTGTACTCCGGCTGCGCTTTTGTATACCCAAAACCACACTCACGACAAAAAGCAGAACAAAAAGGGAAGCGACCATGGTACTCGGCCGGGGAACACGCCGGGCCCGGCGCAGTACTTCGCGTGCTACAAACCGCAGTTTCCGCGGCGTAACTCTTCTGGCCGCCGAACGCACCCTGGCACGCCATATCGGTAAGAAAGGACGGGGGCGCAAAACATCTGCCGCGGACAAGGGTTTTTCCGACTCCCGCACGCCTGCCTCGGTTGACTCAAGGAGGGTCACTTCAAAAAAAAGTGCTGCTCCGCCTTCTGCCTTCCGGTGCGTATGCAAGATCAGGGTAAGTTTTTCCGCGGCTTCCTTGGCAGAAAGGTGGTCAAAAACCTGTGAAAGTTCACCTTCGGTGCACACCTCGCTCATGCTCGCAGACACTAAAAGCACAATGTCGCCTGCCTCAACCTCACCGGACACGTTTCCCTCACCCGCCAAAAGCGGCGCTACTTTGTCCCCACGCTTTAGATACGCGCTGCCGCTGCCGCGCAGCGCCAGGTAGACGACGTTTCCCACCGGCACCAAAAGCATAATGGTCGTTACCCCCGGAGTCATGGCATTGGTCGCAAGCGCACCCAGGCCAGACAGGCTCGTCGGCGGATCTGCCAGTTGTTCGCTCAGTATGGTCAGCCGCTCAATTCCCTTTTCCCGCGCGTCGACCCCGTCCACGACTTCGACCACGCCGTAGGCTCCAGGCGTCAAAATCACCTGGCCCCAATTCGTCTGACTGGTCGCTCCCACGACCGTACCGATGGATGACTTTATCCGCATAGTCCCGACACTATAGTATCACGGCAAAGCTAAAATTTGACCGCCCGGGAGACCACAAAAAGCAGAAGCATTGTTGCCTAAAGGAGTACCAAGGCCAACAGAAACATGCCGATTGCTGCCACAAGGTGGATACGAACGAGAAGCCGCAACACGGGCTCAAAGGACTCTTCCAGTACGTTGGCCATGAGCTGCTCCTGCCGTACGATGACGCCTGCAAACACCACATAGAGCGCCATACCGACTACGACAAGCGTTTTGGCAACGAGCAAGGCAACACCGGTGACATCCGGGTTCATACACCACCTCCTGCGTGTTTGTGGTTGCGGATAAGTTCGCTTATGGTGGCAACCACCTGCGCCGGCTTGGGCACGGACAAAAATTCCAAATTCGGCATTTCTGCCGCGGTCTGGACATGTACGTCACCGTAATCAAAAAATGCTGCAAATACTCCGCCGCTTCGATAGGTAATATCCTGAATTTTATCCAACCGCGCCTCGGAAAATTCTTTATACAAAAGGTGCACAAAATCTATGTCCACGATCCTTCGGCGCGTCACGATGTAAATATTAAAAAACCACCGCAAAAAAGACACCAGGGCAAACCCAAACGTCGCGACGTACCAAAACAGCATGCCCACGACGCTGTAGCTTACGGGAAGTGTTATGGAAAGATTTGCCAGTGCTGACTGAAAAAACGGAAACACAAACGGCGGCGCCAATAGAAGCAAGCCCAGAATAATTGTTTGGGGCAACAAAACGATAAGGTGCGGCCGCAGAAAAAGCACCACGTCTTCTTCTTCCTCCTGCGTTTCAAACCGTACTCCGTCGGGGCTGACGGCAAAACACGTCAGCGGCCCCATGGAGTTGCGCTTTGCAGTATGCTGACTCTTGGTTGCCATAAGGTCCTTTAAAAAGGAGCGTACGCGCTATTTCTTCTCTATATTATACAGCGAACTCCTAATTGAGATATATCCGGGAGCCCGCAGGTTAAATGCCTGTTTAAAATCCGAACCCGAAATCGTCACCGAACCTTTGTTGGTCTGCAAAATAACATTCTCCGTGTAGCCAGCGCTATTGTAGGTAACGGAAACCGCGGACACGCTGGTAAATCCGCCGACAGTGCGCAGCTCATCCACAGAGTACGGACTGCCAGAAGCGCCGCTTATGGGACAGCTGTTTATGGTGACCGGTAAAATTTTTCCTTTGTCGCCACCGCTGCCCGACAGAACCACCCAGGCATTGAGAATATCCGCAAATTCCTCACTGTTGAGCCACGGGTGGCTTCTGCCGCACTTGCCGTATGGGTGGAAGTAGTCTGCGGGGTACCACCCCTTATAAAACCCCGGGCTTGCGGAAATTTTTTCGTACGCGCCGCCGGTCCAGCACCCCTGGTTGCCGCAGGTCGTGTCCCAGCCCATGGTGGTTATGTATCCGCCGGTGGTTGAGGAATAGTAGCCAACGACATCCTCAAGAACCTGGCCGCGTGTTTCCTCAACCGCTGCTTTCCATTCTCCCGGCGGATTGTCTGCTTTGGATTTACTGAACACCTGGCAGGACTGGGTCGTACAGATCGTGGACCCGCCGGTTTTGTACCGGTATGCATACGTGCGCGCAGCCACGGCCTGGGCTTTCAACGCTTCTTTGGGGAACGAGCTGGGCATTTCCGCAATACCCATAAGATAATAATTCTCAAAGTCCAGATTGCCGAAGCCAGATACGCTAATGGTTCCCCCGGTGTCTTTGCCGGTGGGTGTTTTGCCGTAATATGCCTGGAGAATTTGCTGGAAGTTCTGCCCGCTTTCTGCCCTGCCCTTGGCGCCGTATTGACTCATGCCTTTTTTATGCGTGTAGGCGCCGAAGGAAAACCCCGCAAAAGCCGGGGAAAAACCGGGGTTAAAGTTGAGCGAGGCATTCGGATCATCGGCCAAGGGGACGTCGCCGACACTGGTTGTGAATGTTCCGCTGCGGGCATTGAGGATATTCTGCTGCTGCGTCGTGAGACTGGCAATAATACCGGTGAGCGCACTCTGGTAGGCGGTCGCCTCGCCCACGAGCTTGCGTATACTTTCGGCCCGCGTGTCCGTTTCGGTTTTGAGATACGCGAGACTCGACCGCTCCGCCTCCAGGCTGCGGCGCTTGTCTTCCAGGTCCTTCACCGAAAGCGCAGTCTGCGTAATGGCTTTTTTGTCCTCATTGATGACTGTCTGCTGGTACACGAGGGCGCGCAGTACAGATCCTATATTCGCCTGAGAAAAAAATGTGACCAGGGGACTATTGTGGATACTGCGTATATAGAGCTGCCGGATCCTGCGGGTCGCCAGATCCAGAAATCCCGCGAGTTCCTTTTCGCCCTGCGCAATTGCTGCAGCTTTTTTGGCTACATCCGCCTCGATGCTTTTTATGCGCGCCTGAAAAGCGCCGATGTCCGCCTCCATTTTTGCAAGTGTGTCCTGATGTGGTTTGACCGCTGCTTCCATCTGGTCCCACGCCTCCTGACATTTCGTAATTTTTGCCTGGCACTCCAGCGCATTTGCACAGCTGGAATCGCAGGTCTGGCCGTAGACGGGAGAAGAGAAGAAGACAGCAAGAGAAAAAGACAGCAAGAGAGAGGAGATGATTTTTTTGTATTGCATACGTTCTAACCAAAAAATGTTATTTTTTTCTTCCCGTCTTTTCTCTCTTTATATCTTTTATGTCTCTCTTCCCGTGCCCATCTTTCATTCTACCATGCTTCCTTTTTCCGCCCCGCTTTGATAGACTTAGAATGGTATTCATGAAAAAGCTTGTTCTGATAGTCTCTTTGGCACTTCTTTTCGCTGGCGTTCCCCTGCAACCGGCGTATGCCGCGTGCCCGGGGTTCACCACCTCTCCGTCTCTTACCGGCTACCAAGGAGACCAACCCGTTACTTTTAGCGTCAACACCGCGGGATTCGGAAAATCCGGAGGGTACTACATGTTCAAATTTCAGCAGTTCGGCAGTGTGGATACCTTCAAGACGGTCGCAAATACCGGGAGCAGTGCCAGTGTTACGCTGCCCGCAACAGACGGTGCACTCCGGCCGGCCACGGAAGCGCGGTATTTTGAGCTCTATTGGAGCCAAAACAATTTCCGCGGCCCCACCGATCAGCTCATGTGCACTGATTTTTTCCAGGTCACGCAGGAGGAGGCGGGAAACTGCAGCATTACCATAAACCCCAGCGGACCGAGTATCAAAGACAAAATAACGGCGACGGCGACCAACAATACAGGCGAAGTTTTGCATATCCAGTACGACCCGCCGAACGCAGCCCGGGGAAACGTAGCAAATTCCGACATAGAACCGGGCAAAACGAAAACGGTAGTTCTCGCCAATAATGGCGTGGGAACGTACGATGTCACTTTGGAAAATCCCCTGCAGCAGAATAAGTGCAGCACGCAGTTTGTCGTGTCTACCCAGGGCGGTGCCACCGCCGATCCCAAAATCGGCAAAGTCTGCGACGTCGTGGATGTCACAAGCCGCAGCGCCTGTCACACCTGCTTTACCGGCGGCGGCGCGTGGACGGCGATCGGCTGCATCCCCACGACCCCGTCCGGGTTTATTCAAAAATTCATGGGACTGGGCGTGGGTATTGCCGGCGGCATTGCCTTTCTCCTCATTCTTTTTAGCGGATTCCAGATACTGACCAGTGTGGGAAATCCGGAAAAGCTGGCTGCGGGCCGCGAGCTTATGACCGCGGCGATCTCGGGACTCTTGCTTATCATCCTGTCTCTTTTCTTGCTGCGGCTTATCGGATTTTCAATCTTGGGAATACCCGGATTTAAATAATGCTTTTTCTATGAACCGCTCGCTCGCACAAAATCTGACTCTCCCCTGGGGAGACAGCACCCAGACCATCCAGGGACTCCCCGAAATAACCACCCGGTTTAAAACCCTCGGCGATGTCATCTACTCTGCCTTGCCGTTTGTCTTTTCCTTCGCCGGCATCGGGCTCCTTCTTATGATCCTGGCCGCGGGGTTTAATTTCCTCACCAGTAGCGGCGACAGCAAAAAACTGGAAAAAGGAAAGCAACAACTCACCTACGCCATCGTCGGATTTATTGTCGTGTTTGCGGCGTTCTGGATCACCCAGCTTCTGGGGACGATTTTCGGGGTCAAAGAGATCCAGTCAATATTTAAATGAAGCTCCCCGCGCTTCGAAGAGAGCGAAATCCCTCCGAAGCTCCGATTTCATCGGAGCGAAGGGGGATGAACGCCCTCATGCGCCGAAACGGCGCCGGCGCCGGCCGAAATCCGCAATAATCTCGTCAAGTTTCCGGGGAGTAAACTCCGGCATGTACCAATCCGCAAAATACAGCTCCGCATACTCGCTCTGCCACAGGAGAAATCCCGACAGCCGCTTCTCTCCGCCCGGCCGGACGATGATGTCGGGATTCGGGATGCCCGCGGTATCCAACAACTGCGAAAAACTTTCAGTCGTCAGTCGCCAGTCATCAGTATGAAACTTTTTCTTATTACTGATTGCTGAAATCTGATAGCTGACTGCTTTATTCATTGCCCGTACCATTTCATCCCTTCCCCCGTAGTTGAGCGCAAAAGTAACGGTCATGGTTTTGTTATTTTTGGTTTCCTCAACCCGTTCTTCGATAAGCGCGCGGATATCGGGAGAAAATTTGGTGATATCGCCGATAACGCGTATGCGCACGCCTTTCTCGTGCAGCCGCTTCCACTGCCGACCCAGCGCGGTACGGAAAATGCGCATAATGGTTTCCACCTCTTTTTTGTCCCTCTTCCAGTTTTCGGTCGACCACGCCCAAAAAGTCATAAAGGGAATGCCCAGCCGGATTGCGTGATCCACAAGCTTTTCCACGGTCTGAAAAACGACCCTACGGTGGCCTTCGTTGACCGGCAGCTTGTGCTCGCGGGCCCACCGCCGGTTGCCGTCCATGATAATAGCGATGTGTGTCGGCACCTCCCCTTTTTGTTTCATATTAGCGTGTTAGCATATTAATACACATGCCTCTCAATTAGATGCGCTCCCCGTGATGGTTTATTCGGAATAACCCGCAACACGCCTGGAAACGTTTTTACTTTCTCTAAAACTGCTCCTTCGTCTTTGGCCTCGCAGATAAGGTGCACATTGGGCCCCGCGTCAATAGTGAAGTATACCGGCACTCCTTCTTTTCTCCAGTGTTGTACCGCATACATAATCTTTTTTGTTGCTTCATTCCAATAATAAAGAGGTGGCTTTTGCGTCTGCATCACTGCATGCATATCCAGACACTCTTCTTCCATAAGGTCACCAAGCATTCTAAAATTTTTCTTGGCAAGAGCATTTTTACATTGAGTTATGCGATCTGTCATACTCGCAAGTCTTTTTTTTAGCAATGGACTGGTTCGGACTGTTTCCATGCCCTTAGTGGTCGACACTTTTTTCATCGACGAATCAACAATGACGAGCACATCGCGAAGATCCCAGTAAGTATGCGGATGGAGTGAATAGGCAAAAGAATTATCTGAAGCATCCCCTTGTTCCCACAAAGTAAATCCATCAGGAATACTTCGACAGGCAGAACCTGATCCCATACGGGCGAATATCGTGAGTTCTTTTTCTGATGGCTGCTCTCCTGTTGCCCCAAAAGCAGCGACTGTCAGCGCAGCGAATCCAGAAGCAGATGCTGCTGCCCCTGCTCCCTTGGGAAAGGTATTTTTTGTCACCACACGGGCGAAGTGATTTGTCTTTGTCTTCCTCCGTATGCGATCCAGGGCATGAATGACTCGATTGGATTCATCGCTGGAAAAATTCCCATCGACAAGCACTACGGAATCTTTGTCATATGAGGAAGAAAAATCAACAGTCGTCAATGTATATGCTCCGTCTATGTTCATTGAGATAGATGTATTCAATGGAAGACGAAGCTTTTCATCTGCCTTTCCCCAGTATTTGATAAATGCTATATTTGCCGGCGCCCACGCAGTTGCTTTCATAGAATAGCTACTTCCTTTAATGTTTGTGCTGCTGCCTCAGTCAAAAGAAGTTTTTTACTTGCGACTAATAATTTCATCGCTCTCGGATCAAAAAAACGCAGCTCGGAAATCTCGTCACTATTTGGCTTAAAGGGACCATTGCTTTTTCCCTTAAAAAGAGCCGCCCGTTCTGTTTCTAAATTACTTGATGTTATAAATTTTTTAACAAACGTGAGCGGGATAGTAATTCCCAATTCTTCTTGAACCTCTCGGTGGATCGCTTCGTCATCTGTTTGCCCTCTGGTTACGTGCCCAGCGCTCGATATACCCCATACTCCTGGCTCCATGTCTTTGGTTTGGCTTCTCTTTTGTAAGAGTAGCTCTCCTTTATCATTAAAAATAAGGGCTCCGACTGTTCTATGGATGAGGGATTTATCATGATGGCATTCGTATCGTGTTTTATATCCCAATACATTGTCATTGTTATCAACGACAATAAATAACTCTTCTTGGTTATCTGTCGTTTCAAGTCTTACTCCCTGTGCATTTGCAGTAATGTCCACTACTTCTCCGCCAGCTCTTGTAATTGCATCCTCAACGGCTTTCCGCTTGTCCTGCGGCGCCAGGGCAATCATGCAGTCCCCGCCGCCTGCGCCGGAGAGCTTGGCTCCCCATGCACCCGCGCCTTTGGCAGCACTGATAAGGGATTCAAGCTTTTCGCTACTCACGCCAAGGTCCCGCAAATATTCCTGGTTAAAGTCCATAAGTTTTCCTACCCGTTCCCAATCCCCGCCTGCAACGCTTGCGCTAGCATTGCGGGCAGGCCCTTCAATCATTTTATTTTTTGCTTCATTCACAAGTTTTGCGATTCCCTCAAAAATTCGCCCTACCTTTTCTGGATTATCTTTTTTCTTCTGCGCAACATTATTCATCAGCGACACAGTATCTGCTTTTATTCCTGTATATCCCACGACAAGAGGAATATCGGAAACTGCAAGGGGTTCAACAGTTTTACCTGCCTGCGCAGGCAGGTTTTTAATGTAGTAGAGTGTCCCCCCATACACCGCTGCAGCTACATCAAAACCACTCCCTGCTCCTTGAACTTCCAAAACGATTTTATATGCAGCGTTAAACAATTCCTGATTACTCGCCTCAGGCCGAAGCAGTTTCAGTGTCGCAACCGTCACGGCCGATGATGAACCGAATCCATATTTCCCAGAAAATGTACTTTTTGCAAAAAACTTCAAACCCTTGTCAGCTCCCCAGGTTTTTACTGCCGCATCAAGAAACCTCGTATCTTCCGGGGTCTCACTTGTTTGATGAGCTGAAACAAACAGCCGCCGGTCGATAGCCGTAACGATGCAGGGCCTGCCGTAAACGACAACGTGTTCGCCAAAAAGCATGAGTTTGCCGGGTGCGCTTGTGGTCATTCTTTTTTCTCCAGTCGTATTCCTTCTTCTCCGAGAGTAATCGGCTCACATGGCAATCCGAGGCTCTTGGGACTGCGGTGATAACACAAAAGATACCCCACCCCTCCCGCCCTCCCGCCGCCGCCCAAAATTTTGGCCGCGCCTCCTGCTTTTTCTATTGCCCGGATGACGGGAAGCACTTTCCCGCTCACCACACCCATAGCCTCCAGGGTACGCTCAGCGCCCTGCATCGCATGGATAAGAAGCGCTTCATCCGCCTCTTTTATCGCGCCGGCAATTCTTTTTGTCTGCTCTTCATTGTCACCAAACAATTTTTCGTATTTGGCTTTTGATTTTTGGTGCTGTCTTTGGACAAAACGGACCATTGCTGCAGTATTCTCCTTCGGCCGGCCGGTGTCGATCAGGAAAAAATGATTGAGCGTCTCCGGCAGACGAAGCGGCAGCTGCCAGAAGCTTCGAAGGAACGGCAGTTCTCGCCGAAACCACAAAAATCCTCCGTAGACCACGGCGCTGTTGTCTCCGCCGGAAGGGTTTCCGTGCATCTTTTTTTCCGCTTCAAAGGCGAGTTGATTTATGAGCATCGGGTTCCAGGTCTTTTTCAGAAAATACAAGAGTGCCCCGACGATTCCTGCCGCAACCGCCGCGGAAGATCCCAGATGATAGCCCGCAGGAAATTCCGATGTAACGGTCAACGTCAGCCCCGGAAGCTTAGCTATACCGGTGTGTTTTTTCACCACCTCCATGACATGACGGATATAACCTTGATCTTCCGTTGCATCTATACGGACTCCATGGTTTTGCGCTGCTATGGAGACCGTGAGCCGCCGGTTTATGGCAGCAAGGAGCGCCGGTCTGCCGTACACCACAGCATGCTCGCCCGAAAGATGAATTTTGCCCGGAACGGAGACGCTAATCATAGAGGCACCACTTTTATCCCGTACGGTATGACTCCCTCTGTGCTGGGCTTCATGACCCGCCGCACGACGGTCATTACCCGTTGACCCGGCTGCAGATTCTCGGGCTCAAAATCAACCAGCTGCGCCATGATCCTCCTGCTGTCGGCCAATGCGACGAGGACCACGGGATACGGCGCCTGGTCGCCAAAATCAGACGGCGGAACGCGGATATACGTCCACGATATGATCTCTCCTGTTTTTCCCAGAAGTGCGGTAATGTTTTTCTGATTTCGCCAGACTTTCACCGGGCTTTTCATAGTCAAGAGAACCTCGGGGCACGTGCCCCTGTGTTCATGCTTTTTCTCCTTGCATAATGTGCACTGCGGCAGTCGCGCCGCTGCCGCCGACATTGTGGCTCATGCCGACACGCGCTCCCGCAACCTGCCGTTTCCCTACCTCTCCCCGCAGCTGCTCGAAAAGTTCCACTACCTGCTTCACCCCGGTGGCACCGACCGGATGTCCGCATCCTTTAAGCCCGCCGGACGGGTTTATGACCACGCGCTTGGCAGTCCCGAGTGTCGTCTCGCCTGCTGCGACCGCTGCGGCTGCATGACCTTTTTTATACAGCCCGAGATCCTCCATTGCCAAAATTTCCGCAATGCTAAAGCAGTCATGGACCTCCAGGGCATCAATATCCCCGGGTCCGACGCCTGCCTGGCCGTAGGCTTGCTCCGCCGCTTTTCTTGTCGCGGCGAGCTCCGTAAGACTCTTCCTCTGAGCGAGCCCCAGGGTATCGGTCGCAACGGAACTGGCGAGGATACGGACGCGCGTTTTGGAGGCTGATTTTCGGGAATCGCGTTTTGAAATAATGAGCCCTGCAGCGCCGTCAGAAATCGGTGAACAGTCAAAAAGCTTCAGGGGATCGGCAATCTGGGGACTTCGCACAACCTGCTCAATGGTGAGTATATTGTGAAACTGCGCATTGGGATTAAGCGACGCGTGGAAGTGATTCTTGACCGCCACGGCCGCAAGTTCTTCCTCACTCGTTCCGTACGCTCTCATGTGTGCGGTGGCAAGGATCGCGTAGAGACCCGGAAACGTTGCGCCGGCCAGCCGCTCTTCTTCGCTTCCGGCTGCCATGAGGGCCGTTGCCACGTCTTCGGGCTTGTGATCCGTCATTTTCTCAACCCCCAAAACCGCAACGGTTTCATATAGCCCCGAGAGAACGCTGTTGACCGCGTTGTGGATGGCCAGCCCGCCCGAGGCACACGCAGCTTCTATTTTAAACGCCGGGACCCGCAGCCCGAGTTCTTCTGCAAAAAACGCACCCAGGTGTTCCTGGCCGCCTAAAATACCCGAGAGCATGTTGCCGACAAAGAGCGCTTCTACTTTGTCTCCCTGAATTCCCGCGTCTTTCAGCGCACCACCCAGCGCAGTCCGCGCCAGGACGCGGGGTGAGGTATTCCAGAGTTCCCCGAATTTTGTCGTTGACGCCCCGGTTATAAATATGCTCATAGTTTTACATTCCGCGCTTAAAACTTGTTTGAGATTTGGTCCGCCAGCTGGCGGATGAAATTTGGCATTTCATATGTTGTGTGTCTGCTTCAAATACTGGACGTAGTCAATGTACGTTTTTTTCTCGAGTTGTTCCCGTACGGTCTGTCCTGTTTGTGTTTTTTTCCCGCCGGAAAGCGGACGTGCCCTTGCTATGTTCGCGGTTGTCTCCCATACGAACGCGTCGCTTCCCGCGCCGGATCCGTAGGACACCATAAAAATTTTCTGGCCCGGCCGGGCGATGTCCAGAATCGCCGCAAGTCCGGTCAAAGAAGACGCGGAATACGGATTGCCGATCGCCTCAACCGTCAATGAGGGCAACAGTTGCTCGCGGCTAAATCCCAGCCGCCGGGCAACGTCGAGGGGAAACTTGCCGTTGGGCATATGGAATACGCAGTAGTCGTAATCCGCGGGCTTCGTTTTGGTCATGGACAAAAGCCGATCAGCCGCACCCAGGACATGCGCAAAGTATGCCGGCTCGCCGGTAAACCGACCGGCGTGGGACGGATACCTTGTGCCGTCACGCCGCCAAAAATCAGGCGTGTCGGAGGAGTACGACGTTTCTGCGCGAAGTGCGGCAATCAGGTTCTCTTTTCCCAGGACAAAGGCCGCGGCTGCTGCGGCAGACGTATATTCCAGCAAATCATGGGGCTTACTTTGTGCGGTATCGCTGCCTATGGCTAAACCGTACTGTGCGTGTCCTGCCGAAACCAAACCCGCAATGAATGCAATTGCCGCAGTCCCGGCTTTGCACGCAAACTCCAGATCCGCTGCCAGGTAATGATTGCCCACTCCCAAAAATTCACCCACGATCGTCGATGTGGGGTTGACTGCATACGGATGGCTCTCGCTTCCCACCAGGAGGACGTCAATCATGTCTGCGGTGACGTTACCTGCGCGAATGGCGCTCCTGGCTGCCTCGAGGGCCAGGGTCACCGCGTCCTCATCTGCAGCCGGGACGGATTTCTCGGTTACCCCCAGCCCGCGGCTTATTTCGTTGCTGTCTTTTTTCCACGCCCCTGCAATATCCGCAACGCGGATCCGATATTTCGGTATATAGACGCCGTAGGAAACAATGCCAACCATAGACAATAATCCAATAATCAAATAATCCAATAATCAAATAATCCAATGAATATTTCGTTCGTGTGCATAGTCAGCTTCATTTGTTGATTTGTTTTTTCTCTCCCCGGCCGAGTCTTTCGTGTGCACGGCTCAGGGTTCCCTCGGACAGGGATGCCAAGAGTGATATCTCTCCTGCCAAAACCGCGGCTCCGGTGGCTTCTGCCAGGTCGTTACTCCGCCTCACCCCAAGAATGGAAAGCGCTTCTTTCTGCGTCGCCAGCCCGGTACCGCCGCCCACGGTGCCGACCATAACATCCGGCAGATACACGCTGATATATAAATCGGCATGGACCCCTCGACTCGCGCCGCTTGCTCGGGATGGTGAAGACACCATTTCGCACGTGGTGATCCCCAGGCTTCCCTCCACCACATGCCCCGGATCCTGGCCGGTCGCAAGAAACAGAGCGGCAACGATATTGGCGTAGTGTGCATTAAACCCCATGGAGCCGGCTATCGCCGACCCGATCATACATTTCGCAATCCACACATCAAACATCGCCCTGGCAGTCGTTTTTAATGTGTTTTTCAAGACCGATTGCGGGATCGTGACCTCTGCCCACACTTTCCATCCGCGGCCTTCAATCATATTGAGCCAGGATGGTTTTTTGTCGACATCAAAATTACCGGCGACTGATAAGCATGCAATGCCTGTGTGTTTTTCTATAAACCCGACGATTGCCTGCGTTGCAATGGTGACCATATTCATGCCCATGGCGTCTTGTGTGTCAAACACAAACCGTACATACCGATATCTCCCGACGCCACGGTCCATGTATTTTGTTAACGTTATATGTCTGGATGTTTCTTTGGCAATCTTTTGCAAGTCAGTAAAATGTGCAACCAAAAACTTGTTGAGCCGGTCACTCTCTTGTATGTTTGCAACTTTAAACACCGGGCCGCGGGTTGCTCCTGCGCGGTAACTGTCAACTGTCGCGCCGCCGCTTTCGCCAATTGCCTTACACCCGCGGTTGACCGACGCCACAAGCGCGCCTTCGGTGGTCGCCAGGGGAATATAGACATCTGAGATTTGAGAGTTGAGATTTGAGATTTTGATTGGTCCGGCAATACCCATCGGAATCTGTACCGCACCCACCATGTTCTCGCAGTGGCGGGATGAAGCCACTGCCTCGTCCAGGGTGAAGGAACCAATATGGGAAAGATCCGCACCGGTCGCTTTCTCAAGGGAAGTCCTTCTGGCTTTAACGGTCTGAAAATGTCTTAGGTTCATGCAAAATTTAGAAATGAGAACTTAGAAATTAAATGAACGGTACTTTAAAAATTCCCCACCGGTACAGAAGGTAGCTCCATCCGGCAATCACCGGCGAGGACACGGCAACCGTCAGAGCAATGTGCGCAAGATCCAGTTTCATGCTGAAGCGAAGCGCAAGGTAGGCCAGGGTAAGCTTCCACCAAAACAGCGTTGCGCTAAACACGAGAAATACCAAGCTGAAAGCAATGCCCGCGATACTTTGCGTTCGCGGCGGCGGCAGAATGACGGAAAGAAGAGACGTCGCCAAAAACCAGACCACTGTGGGCAGAAGCGTGTAGGCCCAGGAAAGCGCGAGACTCCTGATTCTTCCTTTGCCGCCGAAAAGTCTGGCGGCAAAAAAGAGTGAAAAAACAGCCACAAGGTAGGTTGCGGCGGCGCTGCTGCCCAAAAGCACGAACTGCTTGGTCAGAAGAAACGGTCGGAAAGCGGTAGACGTGACGATACTTGCAAGGCTAAAGTACACGCCAAGGATACCTCCTAGGTACAAAAGCTCCCCGCCGGTTGCCCCGGAGGCGATCCTGCGGTACGTTTCGTACGGCCGGGTCACCACTCCTGCCGCGTGCCGGCCAAACGACACACCCGCGGCCAAAATATGGGAAATGATGTGCATACATTCTCTGAGTCGTAGTAACGGGCCTAAAACCCGCGCGGCCGGCCGGACGAAGAGGGATTAAAACCCGCCCTGCAGAAGGGAAACGATGAAGGTAACGGCTGACCCGACCGCAACGTACGCAGCCATCACCGTGGCAACCGAGACAATCACAAACCACGGCCACGGCATAACCTTGAGCCGTTTGGTCACGCGCTTATAGACCGGGGTGAGGGGCCCCAGTGTCTGGGGCGGGAGATCGGTCACCTGCTCCCAGTATTTGACAAAACGCCGGTAGGTCGTGTCTGCCATAAATTTAAATAGACAAAAACAGCTCCACAAATGCCCTGCGCGCACGAAACAGCCGGGATTCGGCGCTTTTAAACGTAATCGCAAGTTTTTTGGCGATATCGCCGACAGAAGTGTCATCCAGGTATTTCAGGACTAACACTTCCTTGTGCATGGGTAAAAGCTTGGAGAGCACCCGGCTGATTTTTTCACGAAGCAGGGTATGATCCAAAGTGTCCTCGGGCGACAGAAGCGGCGACACCAACGCCTCAAGCTGCGGCAGCTGGGAAAAAACCAGGTGCTTCAGCCTTTTTCTGCGGTAGTAATCAACGACCTTGTGGTGACAGATGGAAAAAAGATACGTCTGAAGCTTGGCATCACCATGAAAATCCCGCAAAGACTCCAAAAAGGCAAACAGCGTATCCTGGAGAACTTCCTCCGCATCCTGGGGGCTCCCCACTTTGCGGCCGATAAAACGCCGCAGCTTGGGGGTATAGGTCTGGTAAAAAACATGAAGCGCCCGCCGGTCGCGGCCGAGAATTTTTGCGATAAGGTCACGGTCACTCATGATCTTAATATGGTAAAAGCATACTATATCACGCACCCGTAGGAAAGGCCAATTGACAGGTACGCTGCCCTCCTTCTACACTGAGAGTATGGCAGTCCAGCTTTCTGATCCGAATGTCTTTTCCCCGGCCGATTCGTTTAAAACGCTCGGCAGTGTCGTCAACGTCATTGTCGCTAATGCCTTTGTCCTGGCCGGGCTCATAAGCTTTGTTTTGTTGATTTTCGGCGGGTTCAGCGTTATAGTAGCCGGTGGCGACAGCAAAAAGTTGGAGACCGGCAAAAATGCCATTATGGGAGCCGTCATCGGCCTTATCGTGGTCGTCGGGTCTTTCTGGATTGTGCAGATTGTCGAAACCATTACCGGAGTAAAAATTCTAAAACCCGGAATTTAACGTACCTTCTATGGACATCGTAGGCGAAATTAAAACCGATATTCTGCCGCAGGCGTACCGGTCGGTCACCGGCAATCCCGGCGGGTTCGTGCTGTTTCTTTCCAATGTGCTGCGGCTCTTTTTTGTGGTCGCGGGAATCTATGCGTTTTTCCGACTCATTATCGCAGGCTACGGCTTTATGACCGCGGGCGGCGATGCCAAAAAAATCGGCGAGGCGTGGACGAGTATCTGGCAGTCGCTTTTGGGACTTGCGATTATCGTGGGCTCGTTTGCCCTGGCAAGCCTGTTTGGCCAGCTCATATTCGGCGATCCGGGATTTATTTTAAGTCCGAAAGTATTCGGCCCGGGAAATCCCTAAACCATATGAAGTGCCTTCGCATATTCCTTTCTATCTTTCTCTCTTTCTCTCTTTCTCTCTTTCTCGTCCCCCTTGTCTCGGCTCAGCAGCCCCTGGGCACCATAGGCGGCGAAGGCCTGGGGCCGTTCGGCAAAATTTCAGGAACGCTCGCCAGTGACGCAACCCTCGGGTTGACAAAGGTAACCAACGTCATTTCATCCATAATCGGCATAATGACGGTCGCAGGAAGCATCTGGTTTATGTTTCAAATCCTGACCGCCGGCATCGGCTGGATTACCGCGGGCGGTGACAAGGGAAAGCTGGAGACCGCCAGAAACCGGCTGACGGATGCGATGATCGGGCTGTTTGTCCTGGTTGCCGGCTGGTCGATTTTGGCGCTCGCGGGCCAGTTCTTCGGCTATGACATAGTCCTTTCCAATCCGGCTGCACTCATTCAGCAGCTCGGACTCTAAATATCTATGACCAGACTTTTGGCACAACTGAAAAATCCCGTACTGCCCAAAACCATCGGCGAGGGATCTGTCGACCAGGGCGGCAAAGCCACCGGGCTCCTTTTGGGCAACCTTGTGGGCGGCATATTTGTCTTTGCCTTCATTCTGGCGTTTCTCTACATGGTGACCGGCGGCATCCGCTGGATTACTGCTGCCGGCGACAAAGGAAGGCTGGAGGAAGCGCGCAACAGAATTACTGGCGCTCTCATCGGTACGATTGTCGTAGCCGCGGCATGGGCCATAACCGTCATCCTGGGGCAATTTCTGGGCATCGAGTTTCCCAACCTGCCGATTCCCTCGATTGAATGAAAATTCGGGGGATTGACATTTGACCCGCATTTGCACAAGATTATTGTATAGGCTATACTTGAAAAGGAGGAACGAACTCTTATGTTACTGTCACCTGTTTTTGCCCAAGCCAAAATTGAAATCAAACAGCCGACCGATCAAGTAAAAATTACCGAGATCGGCACGCTCATCTCCGCACTCGTCGGAACCATCCTTATCGTTGCAGCGCTTCTAGCATTTTTGTACCTTATTTTGGGCGGCATATCCTGGATTACTTCCGGCGGCGATAAAGCAGCCATGGAAACGGCCAGGAATAAAATCACGCACGCCATTGTCGGCCTCATCATAGTGGGTGCCGCCTGGGCGATCATGATTCTCATCCAGAACTTTTTGGGCGTGACCATAATCGGCGGCGCAGTCAACCTCCCCAAGCCGTTCTAACCCCAGAAGTAAGAAATGAGAGGTAAGAATAAAGAGCATTTGCTTTTCTTTCATTCTTAATTCTTAAATCTTAAATCTTCATTCTTGTATATTGTCCCCTTTTTGACGCATAATATGCGTACTATGGCTGCGTGGACCGGCTGCTTTAATACTTCCATAAAGGGCGCACAGGACGTGGCGTCACTCCAGTGCCTGGAGCCTTTGTTTGCCAATGTCGTGCGGGCTGTCGTCGCGCTTTCTGCAGTGGCTTTATTTATCATGCTCCTGGTCGCGGGTTACACCTTTCTTTTTTCCGCAGGCGACCAGAAAAAGCTTGCGGCTGCGCGGGGCACCATGACCAATGCCATCATCGGACTGGTCGTCATCGTCATTGCGTATCTGATCGTCCGAATACTTGAGATATTCTTAGGCGTGTCGCTTTCGACATTTCAAATTCCCAAATAATTGGCTATACTTTAACATGCCCATGAAACGCCTGGCCTTTATTATTCTTACTGTCTTATTGTCTTTCGGTCTTGCTATCTTTCTCTCTCCCCCCGCCCATGCCGCGAGAAACTGGGTCGATGAGGACTATGCGACGTGCATGGATGCTGCAGTCGAAACCGACGACACCTGCTCGCCCGCGTTTACCTCCCACCAGGTCAGCAGCCTCATAAATAACGGCGTGCGGCTTCTGGTCGGCCCGGTGCCGGGCGTCACAACGAATTCAAAGGATAAAGGGTATCTTCGGCAAATGCAGGAAAAGAGTATGATAGGCGGCCTAAGCCGCACGATCGCCATGGTGTACGCGTATCCGCCGGCGAGCTTTGGCACGTGGGTCGCGGATGTGGGCCAAACGCTTGGCTTTATACCCAAAAGCGCCTATGCCCAGGGGATCGGATTTTCGGGCCTGGCTCCCCTTTTGCCCATCTGGAAAGCATTCCGCAATATCGCCTACCTGGTCCTGGCGATTGTCATGATTGTCATCGGCTTTATGGTGATGCTTCGGAAAAAAATCGACCCCAAAACCGTCGTTACCGTTCAAAACGCCCTGCCGCGAATTGTCATGACCCTCATCCTCATCACCTTCTCCTACGCCATCGTGGGATTTCTCATAGACCTCATGTATCTGGTTATTCTTCTGGTGGTCACCGTCGTAGGAGGATCCATGAAAAACGCCAACATCCCCGAGCTCCAGGCAGCATTTACGGCTGGGGGGTTTGGAGAGGTGACGAGGATTTTTGGCCCGCTGACAATTTTTGCTCCGAATCAAGGATCTGAAATTATTTCGTATGGCATACTATCTCTCCTTGTTCCCCCAATCGGGCTATCTCTTCTTGTCAGTTCGCTTTCTGGCGGTCTGGCGGGCGGTACAAATTTTAGCGGAAACCTAGGAACTTCGGTTGGCTTCTTTTCTCCTCTACTACTACTTCTCCTGTCTTTTGCCCTGCTTGTGACATTTATAAGAATTCTTTTTATTTTATTTAACGCGTATATTCAAGTAGTTGTTTCCCTTATTTTTGGCCCTCTGCAATTAATGCTTGACGCAATACCTGGAGGAAATGGTTTTGCGTCCTGGTTAAGCAGCCTTATTGTTAACCTTTTAACATTTCCTGTTACAATCGCACTTATTGTCGTGGGTATCGCCATAAGCTCAAACATCTCAACTCCAAATTTTTGGAGCCCACCGCTCGTTCCTAAAATTCCGAACAGTGCTCAATTTATTCAAGCGCTTATTGGTTTTGGCGTTATTATGTCTATTCCAACAGTCGTAAACGCCATAAAAGAAGCCCTAAAGATTAAACCGCTCGTTCCCGCTTCGTCCGGAGTGCTCACACAACCAATTACTGGAGCACTCGGAACAATCTTACAGTTTGGAAGCCAATTCTACTATCTTGGGGCCGGCGTCTCTTTTCTGGGAAAAATATTTGGAGACAAAGGGGGACCGCCAAAGGTCCTGGGCGATGAACATAAGGGGGGGTAAGTATGCCCACTGTATTTTTAGTGCTTCTTCTGATCCTCGTCGCCCTTTCGTGCTCCTTCTATGAGGCCCATAGCGAGCCAGACAAACGGCACATAAGCGCCGAACTCATAAATCGCGTTTTTCGGCAAAGCCCGATGGCGTTTTTTCAAAGCCTTTGCGGTAAACTGCTCTCCACCCCATCCCCACCCAAAGGGTAATACTTCTTTGGGTAAAATATTAATATTATCAACATTGTCTATGTGTCGCATGCGTTCGCTCGGGCTTAAGTTTTCAGAATGAGGAGAAATAAGCATTTGCGCATCAGAGGCCAGCAGACTATATAACCGTTTCTCATGAAGAAAGTCTGCCACCCAGGGCATTCGAAGGGCAAGCCCAACAAACCCGGAATAGTCATGAAACTTATTCTGCCCATAAAACTTCAAAATATCATTAAAAAGCATTCCACTATTTACATGCGCGACAAGGTCCCAGTACATAGATATTGGATTATCAACTTTTTCCTTAATAGTACGCCACAACTGCTCAAAATTTGGCTTCGCTTCAATCTTTTGAAGCACATCAATAATGCCCTTCTGACCACTCAATACAGAGATGACGTCAGCCCATCGTCGAGATGTACCCCTGCCACCAGCTGCG
>CAYNWD010000011.1:23907-30319 GCA_964400835.1 uncultured Gammaproteobacteria bacterium
TCAGTGGAATATCCGTCGTGTAGGGCACATATGCTTCTTTGCCTGATGCAACGCGCTTGGCATAGCGCTCAATAAAACTATCTTGACCAGGTCCTTTTCTGTCTCTTGGCGCTAACGATCTTGCTTTAATGCCCTTATAATATAGCTGTGCCGCTAGCTTTCTCTTCGCTGCAGTCTCTGTCTTTTTTTCTTCCGGAATATTCTGATCCTGCTCTACAATTTTATCAATAATATTCCAGTCCTCTGGCTGAATACCCGCAGCTATATCGCCATATTTCCCTTTACTTTTCATTTCGTCAAATGTGCGCATTACACGCTCCTTCCTGCGCGCCTCCACATACCCTAAATCACCCTCAATGAGATCGATCATGTCCGCTGTCCTCTTGGTAGCACCAAGCACTTTATCCAGGTCCTCGCCGCTAAGGTGCTGCGCGTCTGAAACCGCATCAAATCTATTTTTTGGATCGACCACAGAAACTTCCTTGATTGCAGTAACCGTAAATTGTCCCACGGATTCTACTTTTGTTTTTGTTTCCCTGCTCCGGCTGGCATCTTCCAAAACCTGCTCCCTCGTTCTAAAATCACTTGAGCTAACGGTGAAGGACGCCACGCTTGGGTCACCTGAAATAATCCTATTCACTTCCTCTTGTCCGTACGTGCTTGCTACCACTTGCTGAAGTAGATCTGTCCTCTCGTCAACAATCTGGTGCTTAATAAGCGCATCTAAGCTTGACTTCTGCATAGCCGGATCAAAACTCCAAAGATACGGCATCTCAAGAGGAGATGTTTCCAGCGCCTCCTCCTTTAACAAGGTAATTATCCGCTCTGCTACTTCCTCATAAATCTCTTCTCGCTTTTCCTCAAGGACCGCCAACACATCCGTCTCTTCCGTAGGTTTGCCTTGCTCGGAAAGCTCCGCGGAAATTTGTTCTCTATATGACTTTTCTACGTCATCCCACGCGTCACCAATTTTAATAGCAGTTCCCCTTTGTTCATACATACCCTTATTCATCCCATTGGTAAATGCCCTAAGAGCCCATTTTGACGGCGCGCCAAGGTTCATAGTGATTTGAGAAATGTTTCGCCTACGGGCAACGCTATCTTCGAATCGGGGGTCTGTCGCCGCTGTTTCATATGCCGTTAGCACTCTTTGCTCCGGCCACTTCTTTGGATTTTTTGCAATCAGTCTTGCGGTCTCCATGTCGCCGGTCAGGTGATAATACAACATTGCAAAGCCCGGTTTGCCTATGCCAAACTTTAAAATTAAACCCCGAACTTTATCGAGCTTAAGATGATCGTACGGGCCGGATCTAAACCCAAAAGCACCAGTTATTCGGGTAAGCTCCTGACTAAATTGGCCGCTTGCAATATTAAAACCGAAGGCAAACTTATTGGCCACCTCTATTTCCCAGTCCTCCATGCCCCTTAGATCTTGAAACTCTCCAGAATCCCGCATCGCGCGGAAACGCTTAAGAAAACGCTGTTGCCAAACGGAGGGTTTGCCCAGCTTGGGAACAATTTCTATCCCTTCATATGAAGCAGAAAGCTTCATGATATTTGGATCAAGGCGATTCTTAAAATCTACAACCACTCTGTACATCTCACGCGTCTGACAGTCAAACGCTTCCTGAACGCCAGGTACCGCCTCAAACATTTCATCTATGTGGTAATCCAAAAACTGAGTGAGATATTTGGCAATTTGATCCGGTGCGTCAGGAGACCCTCCCTCGGCGATCATTATACAGTTATGATATATTTCATTCTGCTTGTAAAGCCTGGAAAGACGTGTATTAATCTCTTTAATTTTTTCCAGGGGTATTCCCACTTCTTTTCCCCGCTGAAGAAGCATGTCGAAGTAGGTACTGAGATCCTGCTCTTTGAGCCAATCAAAAACCTCATGAAACTCTCTTCCGGGGTCTATATTTGCCTTAGATAATATCTCCCAAAAAACTTTTTCTATTTTTTTGCGAAATTTTTGGGGGTTTGTAAAGTCCTCGGCGGTTAATTCGTCTACTGTTTTTTTACTGTCGGGATGATCATAAAAAAATGAGCGCCCAGGAAAACGGCCTGCTCGCAGTTCGAGCTCGGTCAGTTTTGCAGTAAGCGCCTCACGAATAAATCTGGTCAGCCCAATGTCGTGGCCCAATAATTCAAAAAGCTTACCTTCCGGATCAAAGTTAATTTTATTTACTTCATCTGGAGATAATTTACTTAAATTGTCCAGTGTCTTCATAATCTCACCATGTGCGGCCTCAAAAGTTGCTGTTGATTTTTCCAAAGCATTAAGCTCACCAAGGAGTGCTTTAGCTTCATCCGATGTTAGATTTTTGTAGTTATCACCATCAAACACTTTGCGAGCAAGACTATCTAATCCGGGTGTTTTTGAAGACTGTATCGCTCCTTCTACGGCCTGAGGATCGTAAGAAAAAGCAGCCCGCTGCCTCATTCCCTCTTCAACGGCGCCGGCGTATTGACCAAAAACAGCGCTTATATTATCAGGCCTTTCTTGGGTGGGTATCCCCTCTGGCATAGGTCGCCCTGATTTAATCTTTGTGTGCAGCTCTGTAATTCGCGGGCGCACTTTTTCTAACACTGCATCAACATCTTCCTGCCCAAAAAGATTCCCTTTCCCGAGAGCGAGGGTGTCCACTAGCTCGTCCAGTGCCTGAAGCTCCTTTTCTGGTCTGAGATGCGCATTGAGGATCCTTTGAGTTTTTTGAAGTTCCCGATCTATGGCCGCCCGGGCTGCTTTTTCCTTTTTCGATAATTTATTTCCATCCTTGTCCTCATCGGGAGAAAACTTTTCCGTATTATAGAGGTCGAACGTGTCGTCAATTACAGTCCACAGCTCCTCTGGTTTGTATTCCAAGAGGCCTGCATAATCACCGACCTTAATTGTTGGGGACGTCGCAATAATATTATAGATTTTTTTGTCAACTGCGGCGAGAACCTGTCGTTCTTGTGCAGCCTGAGAAGCAGTAAGCTCCCCCCAGGGAGTACCCCAATATGCCTTTGCGCGTTCAAAAAGAAGAAAATCTGGGTCAGCCTGGCGCTCCGCTGGCGCAGCGGAAATCCTTTCTATAAGTCTCGCAACGGCCACCGTTTGGAGATTGCCTGGCTCCCCATCCTTTATTGCGCCTTGAAGCCAGGCGGGCACGGCTTGCCCGCTGTCTATAGCCTCTTTTAGCGTTTTCTGGGAAGACTTTATTTCTTTTGGGGTATTATTGTTTGTATACCCATTTTCCCTCGCCTCATCGCGCGATTTCTTCCTTGCCCTCTCTTGTCTCTCGGGGTCGTCAGACATAATGTCTTTTGCCCAAGTCTTTACTTGACGCTCTTTAACTTTTTCTAGTATTCGCGCTGCCTGTGCTTTTTTAGCATCTGCTCCCGCCTCAGCGACTGACCGTAGGACCTGACTTAGTTTTTCTAATTCCTCGGCTTTCGGCATATGTGTTAGATAAACAAAAAAGTAGCTTTTTCTTATTGTATCCCCTCAAAATAGGGAGCGCAAGGGAGCTAAGAAACAAGCGGGGTGTGACGTTTGAAGCGGTTACGCGCGACCCAGGTTTTTACTTTTGCCACAACTGCTGGGTCAATGCCTTTGACGTTCGTTTTCTTCTGGTCATAAAGTTGAAACAGCGCCTCGTCGGCCTCTTTATACGTAAAGCCGAATTCTCCCTCGTCCGTTTGCCCCTCCCAGAGTCCTGCGGTTGGCGGTTTTTCGAGAATTTTTTTGGGGATCCCCAGGTGTTTAGCCAACTCATACACTTCGGTTTTGTACAAATTCCGCAGGGGCTCGATGTCAGAAGCGTTATCGGTAGACCGTCTTACGGTCCGCGACACGTAGAATGGTTATCTCCTTCTTTTTTGTATCCACGCTATAAATAACACGGAAAGAACCGATGCGGAGACGAAAATTCCCCTGGCCCTGAAGCTTTTTACTGTTCGGCGGGTGCGGGTTGTTTGCAAGTTCAAAGATGCGGTTGACGATCGTCTTGGCAAGGGGATCCGGGATGCGATCAAGCTCGACCCCGGCACGCGAGGTTATAAAAATCTTCATACAGTGCCGCTGCCCCATCGTTTTTTGACATACGCATCAAACGATGTGCGTTTTTCAGCTTTTGCCCGGTCCGCCTCCCTGCTGTCCGCCAGATCAAGAACCGCCTGTTCCAGCGCCTGAAAGTAACCGATGTCAACCAGTATTGCGCGCGGTCGGGAACGCTGCAGAATAACCGCTTGATTCTGACCTTCTGCAACAGATTTAATTATTGTTGCAGCGTTTTGTCGCAATTGAGATATAGTAAGTGTTTGTGTACCATTCATAGTACGCTTACTATACCCTTTTACTTGTACGTCTGTCAACGTCCTGCCGCCAGAACGCGGGAGCCATGGGAAGGCCGTGCTTAAAAGAGTTGGCAGCAACCCGCGAGAGCACTTTTTCGACTGTTGCCTTTTCAAAACCCGACTGAATGACCTCTTCGGCTGATTTTTTTTGGTCATACACCTGAAAAAGAATCTCGTCCGCCTCTTTATATGTAAAGCCGAATTCTCCCTCATCCGTCTGGCCCTCCCAGAGCCCTGCAGTCGGGGGCTTTTCGAGAATTTCCCGGGGGATCCCCAGGTATGCGGCGAGCTGGTAGACCTGGGTTTTGTACAAATTGCGCAGAGGCTCGATGTCAGAAGCACTGTCGCCGAACCGCGTGAAGTAGCCCAAGAGGTGTTCGCTTTTGTTTTCCGTGCCCACCACCAGGCCCCGCAGCTTCTTGGCCTGATCAAAAAGAATGGTCATGCGCACCCGCGCCATCGCGTTGCCGCGGCGCACGTCATCTACTGCCGTTTCCGTCGCCAGTATCGCATCAACTGCCGGCTGTATATTGACGACCGTCACATTTTTTGACGGAATACCTGCGACCCGGACAATTTTTTTTGCATCCTCCGCCCCCCGGCTATTGAGCGTTCCGTAGGGAAGAAGGAAAACAAACACATTGTTTGCGCCCAGCGCCCGGACGGCAAGAGCGGCTGCGGTAGCCGAATCCACCCCGCCCGAAAGGCCGATGACCGCCTTTGAAAAGCCAGCTTTCTTAAAGGCACTTTTGATAAATTCTATCAATTCTTCTGCGGTCTTCTGGGCATCTATGGATAGCATAAATTCAATTTGTAATTTACAATTTCTAATTTTTAATCAAACAAAGAAAATTCTAATTTTTAGTTTTTAATCGGAGCTGCGTGCAATTTTAGAAAATATTAGGGTAAGCTCGTGTGCCTCTTTCCATAAAATCCGACACTCCGGGCCGCTTTTTTCATCAGCGCGGGACAAGAGCCTCAGCCAGTATTCTGTTTCTTTTGCTTCCTTCTTGCAGACAAAAATTTTGTTTTTAAAATCCTTTTTACTTGAAGCGCCATTGGCCTCATGATAATTCGCACCGATGCTTGTCCCCGCACGCAGGAATTGATCGACGATCGGAAGTGTTACATTGTTCCTGCGTGTCATTTTACACAGGTCGATTATGTTTTCGGCAAACGTAGCCGTCCGCTCTTCCAGACTATACATGGGTTATTTAAAAATTTTGCATTAAAAATTGAATAAAAATTTCAAATTTCACATTAAAAATTTACTTGTATAGTCCGTGCCGTGTAATGTATTCTCCGACTCCCGGCGGTACGAACGGGTTTATCGGCAATCCCTTCTTTACCCGCTCACGGATTTTGGTACCCGAAATGTCGTTGACCATAAGAAGCGGGTGGGTCAACAGAGTCATGTTTTTCTGAAGCGGCGCATTGGCAAACCCGGGCCGGGGAAACACGAGAAACGGAAGTTTTGTCACGAGCTCCTGCCAGCGTCCCCAGGTGGTAAACTCTGGCAACCAGTCTGCACCGAGGATAAACGTATACGCATTCCCCTTGGGCAAATGAGGGAGAAGCTCTATCGTATTGCCGCTCAACCGGTGGTCTATCTCAATCGTAGACACGAGAGTCTTGGGTAGGGTAAGCATGTTTGCCATCGCCAGCCGGTGGGAGACAGTCGCAACGTGCGGCTTCGGCGGGTCCTGGCCGTAGTTTGGCACAAACCATACCTCGTCCAGACCCGCAAAATCCAGACCCTGCGCTGCCATGAGGAGGTGGCCGATGTGAGGCGGGTTGAATGCACCGCCCAAAAGCCCGATCTTCATAGTGTGCGTATGATATCACAGAGACCCCCTGCAGCGACCGGCTTTGCCAGAACAGGAAAAAACTTCATCCGTTATCCGCCTTCGCAGAATACTACGACCGTTAGGTCGTAGATGCATGCGAAGAGTTTTCTGCTTCGGCGGATTTTGCCCCGCCGAAGTACGCGGAGAAGATACCACAGGCGTTAGCCCGTGGATCTTCATTTTTTCCGTGAAAACCTGACCGATAAAATGATGGTTTTCAC
>CAYNWD010000012.1:0-29848 GCA_964400835.1 uncultured Gammaproteobacteria bacterium
AGCGGTCTTGATGACGTCGAGGTTGTGCTCGATGACGATGACGGTATTGCCGCTGCCGACCAGCCGGTGGAGGACATGCATGAGCTTTTCTAAATCAGCAAAGTGAAGTCCGGTGGTGGGCTCATCCAGGATGTACACGGTGCGGCCGGTGGCACGGCGCGACAGCTCGGCGCTTAACTTGACGCGCTGCGCCTCTCCGCCGGAGAGGGTCGTGGCAGGCTGTCCCAGATGAATATAGCCCAGGCCCACGTCGCGTATGGTTTCCAGTTTAGACCGGATTTGGTTGTGATGGCTGAAAAATTCCGTCGCGTCGGACACGGTCATATCCAGAATGTCGCTGATGTTTTTACCCTTGTAGGTGACAGAGAGCGTTTCACTGTTATATCGCTTGCCTGCGCAAACTTCACACGTCACGTACACATCAGCCAGAAACTGCATTTCGATTTTCCGCTGGCCTTCTCCCTCACACGCTTCGCACCTGCCGCCCTTGACGTTGAAGGAAAATCTCCCCGGGCCGAAGCCTCGCTCTCGAGCCAGTGGCATCATGCTGAAAATGTCACGGATCGGGCTGAAAAGGGCGGTATAGGTGGCGGGGTTACTGCGCGGCGTCCTGCCGATCGGCGACTGATCGATAAGAATAACTTTATCGATATTTTCGAGGCCTTCCAGGCGGCTGAATTGGCCGGGACGGCTTTTTGCAAACGGGTTAAAGTGCTTCACAAGCGCCGGGTAGAGCGTTTCCACGACCAGAGAGGATTTACCGCTCCCGGATACGCCGGTGACGCAGACAAGCTTTCCCAAAGGAAACGA
Source organism: uncultured Gammaproteobacteria bacterium (assembly GCA_964400835.1). GTDB lineage: Bacteria > Patescibacteriota > Microgenomatia > UBA10105 > UBA927 > CAYNWD01. Next base: position 811 of record CAYNWD010000012.1, read on the forward strand.
AACCGAAACATCCGTAATATTGTTATGAGTGACCTTGTGGATGATAAGGTTGCCTGAATTTCCGGACTCCCCCTGCGGACGCAGCTGTGGAGCGGATATTTTTTTCTTTCCGGAAAGATACTTGCCGGTTAAGGAGGAAGGATTGCCCCGGACAGACGCAGGTGTGCCGCTTGCAATCACTGCTCCTCCTGCCCGGCCGGCACCGGGGCCAAAGTCCACCAGCCAGTCAGCAGCGTTCATCATTTCCATGTCGTGCTCAACGACGATGACCGTATTGCCCAAATCGCGCAGTTTCTGAAGCGTTTCAATAAGTCTGGTGTTGTCGCGCGGGTGAAGACCTATGGACGGTTCATCCAGGACATAGAGTACTCCGGAGAGTCCGGATCCGATTTGGGAAGCCAGCCGGATGCGCTGGGTCTCGCCGCCTGCCAGACTGGTCGCGCTTCGGGCGAGCGTCAGGTACCCCAGTCCCACGCTGACCAAAAAGCCAAGCCGGGTTTTTATTTCCTTGACAATAGGAGCGGCGATGGTCTGCTCGGTTTCCGTAAGAAAATGGCCGGCGAGGAGATCCTTCGCCCAGGTAAAGCATTCGTGTATGGCAAGATCCACAATATCCGCTATCGAGTGGCGGTGTATGGTGACGGTCAAACTTTCCTTTTTCAGTCTGCGGCCGCTGCAGGTACTGCAGAGCTCCTCCTGCATGTACTTTTCTATTTCCTGCCGGACGTAGTCAGAGTCCGACTCGCTGAAGCGCCGCATGAGTTCGGGTATGATGCCGGAAAACGTTTCGGAAATTGCGGTTTGCTCGCCGAATCTGTTTGTGCCGTGGACGCGGTAGACCCGGTCTCCTGTTCCGTACAGGAGAACCTTACGCTGCGCCGCGGTCAGTTTTCCCAGGGGCTGACGGGGGTCGATCCCGTGTGACTCGCTTACAGCAGTCATGACCCTGCCGTACCAGGTATCGTGGCTGAACATTTTGGCAAACGGCAGGATGCCGCCTTCGGTCATGGAAAGATTTGGGTTGAGGACGAGACCCGGGTCTACCTTCGAAAGACTGCCGATGCCGCTGCAGCTTGGGCACGCTCCGTGGGGAGAGTTAAACGAAAAGGACCGGGGCTCGATTTCAGGAAGCGAAATATTGCACACAGGGCAGGAGAAGTTTTCAGAGTATATATGATCTTTTGTTTTTTTCGGCCGGGCCGGGATACTAAAGCCGGGATCCAGAATTTCTGCTATGGTTACCAACCCGTCGGACAAAGACAGGCTCGCCTCGACTGCCTCGCTCAGCCGGGAACGCAGATTGGCTAGCGCTGGGACGCGCAGAAGAGACACGTCGACGCTCAGGCGGTCCACGACCGCGTCTATGGTATGCTTATTGGTTTTTATGAGCACGATGTCATCGGTGGTTTCGTGAAAGACGCTATCTATGCGGATACTGCGGTACCCTTTGGCCTGTAGATTTTCCAAAAGACCGGTAAATTCACCCTTCCGGTCACGCACGACCGGCGCCAAAACCGCAAAGCGCACGTGCCTGCGACCGTCTGAAGCAAGCTGTTTTTTGGCAAAGGCGAGAATCCCCTCGACGATCTGATCCTTGGTTTGGCGGCTTATTTCCCGGCCGCAGTTTGGGCAATGCGGATGGCCGACTCTGGCAAACAGAAGCCGCAGGTAGTCGTAGATTTCCGTGACCGTGCCGACGGTTGAGCGCGGATTATGCGACGTCGTTTTTTGATCTATGGCTATAGCCGGAGACAGGCCGTCGATCGCATCGACATCGGGCTTGTCCATGACGCCCAAAAACTGCCGCGCATAGGAGCTCAAGGACTCGACATACCGGCGCTGTCCTTCAGCGTAGATCGTATCGAATGCGAGGCTTGATTTGCCCGAACCGGACAAGCCGGTAAAAACAATAAGCTTATTTTTCGGGAGCTTTAGGCTGATGTTTTTCAGGTTATGCTGTCTGGCACCTCTAATGTCGATAGTTTCCATAGGTACGGTGAAACCGATACGAAAAAATCCCTCGGATGTTCCCGGGGCACTGTCTATTATAACAAGAAAGCGAAATCCATGATCGTTCGGCCAGTGGATGAAGCGTTAAAATCCGCGCGAAGCGCGAACAAGGCGTTTCAAAAACCGCGAGCGTACGCTCCGGATTTTTATCCGCCTTCGCAGAATACCCCGATTTTATCGGGGATGAATGCGAATCTCTTGCTTCGGCGGATTTCGCTCCGCCGAATGAGGAGAAGATACGACGGGCGTCAGCCCGTGGAGCTTCATACAAAAAAAAGAGAGTGTCTGGCTATGGCTGGCTCTCGCTGGTAAGCGAGGCAATGGTATCGCGCAGTTTGGCAGCCAGCTCAAAGTCGAGGTCGCGGGAGGCCTGCTGCATGTGGCGGCGAAGAATCTGAATCCTCTTTTTCCGGTCAGCAGGGGTGAGGCTTTCCTGATCAATCGTCTCCGAAGCTGTTTCCTCCTCGTCCACCAGACGGCCTCGGATGGGCTTGGTGATGCCAAAAGGAGTGATGTTGTGTTTCTTATTGTATGCAATCTGCACCGTTCTTCTTCTTTCGACTTCATCGATCGCCTGCTTCATCCCGCCGGTCATAGCATCCGCATAGAGAATAACTTGGCCAGCCACATGGCGGCTTGCCCTGCCCATGGTCTGAATCAGGCTGACGCGGCTTCGTAAAAATCCCTCCTTGTCCGCATCCAGGACCGCGACGAGCGAAACTTCCGGTAAATCAAGACCTTCCCGAAGCAAATTTATACCGACCACGACATCGTAGGTGCCTTTTCGCAAATCCGCCAGAATGTCCGAGCGCTCAAGAGTGACGACATCCGCATGAAGGTAATGCACCCTGATCCCCCGTTCGGACAGGTAGGTCGACAGATCCTCTGCCATGCGTTTCGTGAGTGTGGTCACCAGGACGCGCTCCTTTTTCCCCACCCGTTTTTCAATTTCAGCAAGAAGATCATCGATCTGTCCCTTGGCAGGACGGATGGAAATAACCGGGTCCAGTAGCCCGGTCGGCCGGACAAGCTGCTCCACGACCGGGCCGCGGCCTGTCTCCCAGTTGTCCGGGGTTGCGGAAACGTACACGGTCGCGGGGATGCGGCGCATAAATTCATCAAAACGAAGCGGCCGGTTGTCGAGGGCAGCCGGAAGCCTGAATCCGTAGTCAATAAGCGTTTGCTTGCGTGACCGGTCCCCCTGGTACATGCCGCGGATTTGCGGAACGGTCATGTGCGACTCATCGACAAACAGGAGCCAGTCACGGCCGGTGACTTCCTCAAAGTACGAAAGGAGTGAATACGGCGGCTCGCCAGGCTTCCGGCCGTCAAAGTAGCGGGAGTAATTTTCTATACCATTTACGTAGCCCACTTCCTGTATCATTTCCAGATCCCAGTTGACCCGCTCGGCTATTCTTTGTGCCTCAATAAGCTTTCCCATTTTTTTAAAATTGTCCACCCGCCGGGCCAGGTCACCTCGGATGAATTTGAATGTGTCTTTGTATCGCCTGGGATCCGTCATGTAGTGCTTTGCCGGATACACGACTGCCCGGTCGAGCGTATGCATTGTTTTTCCGGTCAGAGGGTCAAAACGCTCAATCTGCGCTACCTTGTCACCGGAAACAACGATCCGAAGTCCCGAATCCTCGTACGCCGGGAAAATGTCGATCGCCTCGCCGCGGGAACGGAACGTGCCTCGGCCGAATCCGTAGTCGGCGCGGTCATACTGAAGCTCTGTTAAACGGGAGAACATAGCGCGACGATCTGCTGACCCTCCTAATTCGAGTTTCAGAACGAAATTTCCGTATTCTTTCGGTGAACCGATATTATAAATGCAGGAAACGGAGGCTACGACAATCGTGTCGCGTCGGGTTAGGAGATTGGCAGTTGCAGCGAGACGCAGTTTGTCGATCTGCTCGTTTATTTCCGTTTCCTTCTCTATGTAGGTGTCTGTCTGCGGTACATAGGCTTCCGGCTGATAGTAATCGTAGTAGGACACAAAGTAGTTCACGCTGTTGTCGGGGAAAAAGTCCCGGAATTCCTGGTAGAGCTGGGCTGCCAGCGTCTTGTTGTGCGAGATAATGAGGGTGGGCTTCTGCAAAGAAGCGATAATATTGGCCATGGTAAACGTCTTGCCGCTGCCGGTCACGCCCAGAAGCACCTGCTCATTCACCTTGGACCGGACACCCTCTATGAGTTGTCTAATGGCCGAAGGCTGGTCGCCGGTCGGCCGAAATGGTGCGTGCAAAACAAATTTCATTCGGTTTAATTTTTTATAGGACTGCGTTGTATATAGTTTGACCGTCTTGACAATTCGGTTTTTCTTTGTCAAAGTATATGATACCAAATATCTATGCCGGCAGTACTGTATCCCAAAGAACGACAACTCCTTGATTTTATCATTCAATTTATCCAGCGCTACGGGTATGCGCCGACATTGAAGGAAATGGGGGTGGCGATGAGCATTTCTTCTCCTGCCACGACGCACGAACACCTGGACAAACTCCGGCAGAAAGGTTACGTAAAAAAGCTTGACGGTACTGCCCGGGGGGTGGAGGTTATTACCCAAAACTACCGTTCCGGCCCGACCGAGGCATCGGTCGACCTGCCGGTTCTCGGGTTTATCGCAGCCGGGTCGCCGCTTGAGCCCTACACAGACCCGAATTTTTACGTCTCCGTGGCCCCGACTATGATCAACGCCACTCGGCCCAATTACGTGCTGCAGGTCAAAGGCCAGTCCATGGTCGAGGACGGTATTCTGGACGGCGATTACGTGGTAGTCCAGCACCAGCAGGAAGCGCAAAACGGCGATATTGTCGTGGCACTTCTGCCCAACGGGTTGGCGACTTTGAAGCGCATTTACTTTGAAAAAAACAGGATAAAGCTCGCACCGGCTAATTCCGCAATGTCGCCGATCTTCAGCACGCACGTCAAAATCCAGGGAAAAGTCGTGGGCCTCATACGCCGGTTCGTCGTGTAGTTTCTACTTTCTGTTGATCATTTCCTTGAGCTTCTTTGTGGGGATTCCGGGCATGTTGGGACGGCGTTTGTGCTGGATATATTCATAGACTACCGGAACCAGGGAAAGCCCTATAATGGCAAAAATTGCATAGTGAAAGTTCTCCTGCACGACCGGCATCGTGCCGAAATAAAGGCCGGCGAGGGTAAAGAGCGGCACCCACAAAAGCGCGCCCACGACGTTAAATGCGATGAACCTGCGGTATTCCATGGTGCCCACGCCTGCGACGAACGGCGCAAACGTGCGCACGATCGGGACAAAGCGGGCGAGGATAATGGTCTTGCCGCCGTATTTACGGAAAAACTGCTCGGTTTTGTCGATATGCTCCTGGTTAATGAATTTTATTTTCGGGTTGTCCACTATCTTTCTTCCGAAGTAATGCCCGATCCAGTAGTTGACCGTGTCGCCCAGTATTGCCGCGGCCAAAAGAAGAAAGATCAGGAGACCCACATTCAGGCTGCCCAGGGACGCAATGGCACCTGCTGCAAAAAGCAGCGAGTCTCCGGGGAGAAAGGGCGTCACAACAAAGCCGGTCTCGGCAAAGATAATGAGAAAAAGAATCGCGTAAGTCAGGCCGCCGTAGGTTCCGACGAGGTCAGAAAGATACGTGTCCAGGTGGAGTATGATGTCGACAAATGAGGTGAAAAGTTCCATAAAAATAAATGATACCATACTGTACCGCGTATTCAATGGTATAATTTGGGCATGGGTACGCTCTTTGTCGTCGCTACTCCCATAGGAAATCTCGAAGACATAAGCCTGCGCAGCATGCAAACGCTGTTTAGCGTAGACGTTATCGCGTGCGAGGATACGCGCCACACCGGCCTCCTGCTTTCGGAGCTTCGGAAGCGGTTTGCGAGCCTCTTAAGCACTTTTGTAGCCTCTGAACAATCGGCCGAACCCAGGCTAATCCGGTTTGATGAAAGAAGTGAGATGCAAAATACACCCGCTCTTATCGAGACGCTTGAGAAGGGCAAATCAGTCGCCCTGGTCAGCGATGCAGGCACGCCGCTTCTTTCCGATCCCGGATATCTTTTGGTCAGGGAAGCGAGGCGCCGGGGCATAAAGGTTGTCCCTGTTCCCGGACCCACTGCTGCAATCACCGCTCTCACTGCCTCGGGGCTCCCGACCCATCAGTTTTTATTTTTGGGCTATCCGCCGGAGCGGCAATCACACCGGCTCAAACTTTTTACCTCACTGAAGTCTTTCGCTGCGTCAAAGACTCTTTCGCCGACAGTGATTTTCTACTGTGCGCCGCATAAACTGGGTCAGACGCTGACTGACGTGCTCGTGACTTTGGGTAATATTGACATCGTCGTAGCGCGCGAGATCACGAAAGTTCACGAAGAATTTTGGCGAGGAAACATCACGGAGGCGCAAAAAGTTGATTCGTTGGCAAAGGGAGAACTAGTGCTGCTTTTTCAGCTTCAATAAACACCGCTTACCCTCCTCGCCCAGTTTCAGGTTTTCCAGCTGCCTGGTGATATGTTACAAAAATCCGATGTTCGGGATTGTCCTCAAAGTGTTCCCGCGCCTGAACTCCAGCTTCCCGAATGCCCACTACTGTTTTTCCAATTATTAAAGGACCGCACTCTCTACAGGAGGCGGTCGCACTTACTGCGGTGTCTGGTCTACCGGTTTTTATAACGGGCATAGGGTGAGAATAATGGATTATAGCAAAGCAACATCAAAAATATTAATATTCTTCAAGTGTGGAAGTGTCGCCGATGGGCTGGCCCATCTCACGGGCCTTGAGAATTGGTTATTCTGTTTGCACTCGCCTGATATCTAAAAATCTACCCGCCGGACCGATTCCCGCTTCCGCCTTCTATATCAAATCTGCTGATGAACGATACTACTATATTGTGTCCAGGATACTCGCGGTCATGTTCCCGAGCCTGCTTCAATGCTTCCTCCGCGGCTTGAGGCTTTACTCCTGAAACAAGGGTTTTTCCGCCTTCTTTGCACGTAAAGCAAGTCGCCGCTGATGCTATGGCACCTCGGCTCTGTCCTACCTGTCGGATAGTCATAATGAACTAAATTCTAGACAAAATGTTAATATTCTTCAAGTGTGGAGGTGTCGCCGATGGGCTGGCCCATCTCACGGGCCTTGAGAATTCTTCGCATAATTTTGCCGGAGCGGGTCTTGGGGAGCTTATCGATAAACTCTATCTCCCTCGGGTACGCGTGTCCCGCCAGGTGTTTTTTCACGTATTGAGAGAGTTCTTCTGTCAATTTTTTCTTTTCTCCCGGCTTCCTAATTCTTAATGCATACTTCTTCTCGACAACCACGAATGCTTTAATAATCTCGCCCCGCAACGGATCCGGCTTTCCGATGACCCCGGCTTCAACCACCGCCGGATGCTCTACAAGAGCAGATTCCACCTCAAAAGGCCCTACGCGCTCGCCACTGGTTTTTATGACGTCGTCTGCGCGGCCTATGAACCAGAAGTAGCCCTCACGGTCCACCAGCCCTCTGTCGCCGCTTATATACCAGCCGTTGACAAAGTAGCTTGCGTATTTTTCGGGCCGCCTCCATATAGTTTTCATCATAGACGGCCAGGGAGGCCGGAGGGCGATGTTTCCCTCCTTACCCGGACCAATCTCGTGGCCGTGGTCATCGACAATTGCGGCAACCAGCCCCGGAACCGGCTTGCCCATGGAACCTGGCTTTATATCCATAGATGGATAGTTGGCGATGCATATTGCACCGGTCTCTGTCTGCCACCATGTGTCATGAAACGGCCGGCCGAAAGCATTCAGGGACCAAGTGATTGCCTCGGGATTGAGCGGCTCGCCGACAGAGCACAGGTGCCGCAGGCTTGAAAGGTCGCACTTTTTTACCAATTCGAGACCTGCCGCCATGAGCATACGGATGGCAGTAGGAGCCGTGTACCAAACCGTCACTTTGTACGTTTCAAGAATTTTATACCACGTAGCCGGATCGAAGCGTCCCTCGTAGATAACTGCGGTTACGCCGCACGCCCAGCTGCCCAGTATCTCGTAGGCAATGCCGGTGACCCATCCCGGGTCTGCCGTACACCAGTAGATATCGTCATCTTTGAGGTCGAGTACCCACCGGCTGGTCAAGTATTCCTGCAAAATTGCGCGGTGCGTATGGACAACTCCCTTTGGTTTGCCGGTCGTCCCGGAAGTGTAGAGCATAAACGCATAATCATCCGGATCCATGTGGCTTATAGAGAGGTCGGCAGAGGCATGGTCGAAATATTTCTGGTAATCGGCGGTATCAATGGTCAGGATGTGTTTGAGGTTGGGAAGCTTATGCCGTACTTTGTCGACGCGTTTTTTGAGCGCCGATGTCGTTATGAGGACTTTTGCATCGCAGTTATCAAGCCGGTCAAACAGCGCCTGCTCACCGAATGCGCTAAAAAGCGTTCCGGCGATAGCGCCGATTTTCAGTGTCCCCAGAAATGCAAAAAAAAGTTCCGGAACGCGGGGAAGAAATAAAAAAACGCGGTCTCCCCGTTTGACGTCAAAATCCTTTAAAATGTTCCCGAATTTATTGGACGCATCGGAAAGCTCTGCAAACGTATACTTTTTTTGCGTCGCGTCCTCTCCGTGCCAGTAGAGGGCGATTTTATTTTTGCGCCACGTATGCGCATGCCGGTCCACGCTATTGTGCGCAGCATTTATGTGACTACCGAACCAGGAAAGTTCGCTCCGGCCGTCCTGCCAACGAAAACGGGAGGCAAACGTATCGTACGACTCGAGGTTGGGGTGAAAGCCCAGCTTCCCTTTTTTGATAACCGAAGTCTTCATTGGGCAGCTTTGTCCTTATGTGTTACTTGCGCACTTTGAATTTGTTGTCGAGCCTCTTGAGGACTTCGACGACCCCTGTGTATTCCAGCTCATCCATGCCGGCCATCGCTGGACCATAGAAGCCCTGCTGGCGCATCTCCAGTGTTTTGAGCGAAGCTTTTTCCCGTATGACATCCCAGAACGGCTGGTCAAACAGATCCACCGCCTCGGTCAGCTTGCCCTCATGCACACAGTACCCGGCTGCAGACACGATCGTCGGGCCGTCAAAGTAGGAGATAATGGTATTCTGCTTCACCGGCATCACCGCGACATGGTGCGAACCGCGGTTGTCCCCCAAAACATAGTATGCTTTGGCCCACGGCGACAGAATCTCACCTGTTGAGGGGAACTGCTTTTGCGTGCGCACGATAGCTACCGGATCGTCTTTCCCGACGTATTTGCCGGAAATATTGTGCAACCGGCTTGTGGAAACCGCAGCAGCCTGCAGCCCGCTTGCGTTTTCGACCACATTTTCAATCACGTAGTGATTGGGGTCGCGCAGCAAGGCACAGATTTCATAATAATCCTCCGGCACCCGAAGCGTTATAACGCGGTCTGCCTCGGTATAATTGACGTCCATGATGTTGTACGTAAATCCGGCCTTCATGTCCGGAGCCAAAAGAAGACCCGCGTTGTGATACGGGTCGGCAAATGCTTCAAAAATAGGCTGGTTGAACATGCCCGGGCCGCACTTATCCGCGGCAAATACGATAAAGGGTTCTGCCGCCCGCTCTTCAAATTCTATCTCGCATGATCCGGGTCCCATGCCGCGGACGTTACCGGAAAATGCATCTTTGAGAAGGTCCTGTCCTGCGCCGTAGAGTCCCTGTTTTTTGGCAATTTTGGTGGTTTCCACAAACGCATCCCATGCAAATTTGTGAATATCAGGACTGTCTACTCCGCGACTGTGACTCATGAGGAAAGCGATGTCATCGCCGGTAAATGTCACCCGCACATCCTTGAGAAGTCCTTTTTTTACTGCTTTCTGAGCCACTTCATGGGCTTTCTCCAGCATTTCCTCGCTGGGCCTGTTGTGGCCCCCGACAGAACCGGTATCTGCTTTTATGACGGAAAGTGTGGTTTTCATGTTCCTCCTTTTTGCAATGCAGAGAGCAAATTTTTACCGGTCATGTCTGCCGGTACGGCAATATTGTTCCATGCTAGCACAGTCGGGGCGATATCTGCAAGTACTCCCGAGGGCAACATCCCGGTCTTGCCCCGAACTTTGGCGTCCACAAAAATAAACGGCACCGGGTACGTCGAATGCTCGGTATCTACCCCGCCATCCGGCCCCAGCATTTCCTCCGCATTGCCGTGATCGCCCGTTATGACGCAGGTACCGCCTGCGGCAAGAGTGGTATCGACAATTCTTCCCACACACGCATCAACGGTCTCACACGCCTTTATGGTTGCCGCGATATTGCCGGTGTGCGCCACCATGTCTGGATTTGCAAAATTCACGAGAATAAAAGAATACAGGCCGATATTAATTCGATCCATAAGCTTCTGTGTAAGCTCGAGGGCAGACATCTGCGGCACAAGGTCGTAGGTGGCAACCCTCGGCGAGGGAACGATGATCCGGTCCTCGCCTTTAAACGGATCTTCGCGCATGCCGTTAAAGTAATACCCCACGAAGCGCTCCTTTTCCGTTTCGCTCATGCGCAACTGTCGCAACCCCAGCTCGGAAAAAACTGCGCCGAGGGGGGTGGTGACCGGCTCCAGGGGAAACGCAACCGTCGCAGGCAATCCCCGTTCATACTCCGTCATCGTGACAAAAAACAGATTAGGCAGCTCTACGGTACGTTTAAAGGGCTGCGTCTGCGTCTCGAGCTCGACGACGTGCTTGTGATAATACTTGACCGCATACGGGTCAAACGATTCCTCTTTTTTGTGCGTTTCAAAATCCGAAAGCACAAATGCGCGCGTGAGTTGCCGCGGCCGGTCGATGCGGAAGTTATAGAAAATCACCGCATCGTGATTGTGTATGCGCGGAAGCGGGCTTCCTTCCGAATCGAGTATGACGGTCGGCTCAATAAACTCGTCCGTCGTCCCCTCCCGGTAGGCCTGATCGACGGCAACCATGGCATTGGGCGCCGAGCGAGTGGTGCTCGAGGTGAGTGCCTCGTATGCCTTCTGGGTGCGCTCCCATCTGCGGTCGCGGTCCATGGCCCAGTAGCGACCCATGACCGTGGCAATTTTGCCGATACCAAGTCTTGACAGCCGAAGCTCCACCTCGGCCAAAAATCCTCTCGCGGATTTAGGCCGCGCGTCACGGCCGTCGGTAAAAAGATGAAGAAATACGTTTGTTGTGCCCGCCTCAATCTTCATAAGCTCCAGCAGTGCATACAGGTGTTCGCGGCTGCCGTGAACCGATGCATCGCTGATAATGCCCATGATGTGCATATTTGAACGGTGGGTTTTGGCATAGCGGATGGCTCCCAGAAATGCCTCATTGCGGAAAAATCCTCCGTCTGCAACAGAAAGGTTTATGCGGGGAAAATCCTGATACACGACGCGCCCGGCACCGATATTGATGTGTCCGGTTTCGGTGTTGCCGTCCTCACCGACAGGAAGACCGACTGCCTCGCCCGAAGCACCCAAGAGTCCGTGAGGGTAAGAAGACAAAAGAGCCGGGATATGGGTAAGCTTGGCCAGCGAAATGGCATTTCCCGATCCCGCGGGTGCGACTCCCCAACCGTCCAGTACCAAAAGAACGAGTGGCTGCATACTCTCACTATATACCGGCGGAAACGGCCTGTATACCCGGGCAAAAATGCCGAAGTTTTACTTCTTTTGCGGGAAAAGTTCAGATTCGATTTCCAAAAGCCTGTTATATTTGCCAACCCGCTCGCCCCGTGCCGGCGCGCCGAATTTAACGTAGTCGCTCTGCACTGCAACTGCCACGTCGGAAATAAATGTGTCGTTGGTTTCGCCGCTCCGGTGTGATACGACCGTCTTGATATCGTGTTTTTTGGCAAGTGCGATGACCTCCAAAAATTCCGTCAGTGAGCCGATTTGATTGGGCTTGAGAAGTATGGCGTTACAGGATTTGTTCTCAATTGCTTTTTTAAATCTTTTGGGGTTGGTGACGAGTATGTCATCGCCCACGACGTGGAGCTCCCGGCCCAGTTCTTTGGTGAGAGCTGCCCAACCGTTCCAATCGTCTTCTCCCAGGGGGTCTTCAAGCAAAAGCAGATGATATTTGCTCTGCAGCTTTTTGTAGTACTCGATGAACTCCCTGGCAGAGAGGGGCTCCGGCCGGTCCTTTATCTGATAGCCTTTTTCGGTCAAAAACGAACTAGCTGCGACATCCAGACCAAAAAATACATCTGCGCCGAATGCATGCGGGGTCTTTTTTATGGCCTCCAGAATAACCTCCAGTGCCTCCATGTTGGTTCGCAGAGCAGGACAGAATCCCCCCTCGTCGCCTATTGAATGTATCTCTTTTTTGCCCTTGAGTACCTTTTTAAGGCTGTGATAAATCTCTACGCCAATCTGAAGCGCCTCATGGAAGGATTTGTTCGTGGCCGGTACTACATGGAATTCCTGGAAGTCCAGGTTGCCTGCACCGTGTTTGCCGCCATTTATGATGTTAAGCTCCGGCGTCGGCATGCGGCTCATCGGAGTCTTTGTATGAAGCGTGCCGAACAGCGCATTGAGGTAGCGGTACAAAGGCTGCCGCGTTTCGTTGGCAGCTGCCACACAGGCTGCCAGGGAAACGCTTAATATGGCATTGGCACCGAGTTTGGCTTTATCGTCCGTTCCGTCCAGATCCAGCATGATCCGGTCGAGATCTCTTTGTGCCAGTGCGTCCCGTCCGATCACTTTTGGCGCAATGATGCGCTCCACGTTTGCGACTGCCTTGGTCACGCCCATGCCGTTATAATAGGAGGCATCTCCGTCACGAAGTTCTATGGCCTCGTATTTGCCCACTGAGGCGCCGGAGGCGACCGAGGCTGTCCCGGTCTGCCCGCTACTGAGAATTACCGTGGTTTCAACCGTCGGGTTGCCGCGCGAGTCTAAAATCTGACGCGATCGGACTGCTTGTATAGACGTTCCTGCCATAGCTTATCCCCCTTCGCTCCGATTAAATCGGAGCTTCGGAGGGATTTCGCTCCCTTCCGAAGCGCGGGAGCTTCACCTTTTTCCGGCTACGAGCTTTTTTTCTGCCTCGTAGACCGTTTCCCGTACGCGCTCTGCCGCATCGATATTGACCGAAATGCTCGTTATGCCCCACCGGACGAGCTTGTCCACAAGCTCCGGGTAGTCTGACGGCGCCTGGCCGCACATGGATGAAGTGACGCCGCGCTTGTTGCAGGCTTTGATAACCCGCTCAAATGCCCACAGCACTGCGTCATCCATCTCGTAAAAGTTTTTGGCTACCTCACTATTATCACGGTCAACACCCAAAATCAACATCGTCAGGTCATTGGAACCGAACGAAATGCCGTCTATGCCTACATCGATATATTGGTCGATGAGGATGACATTCGTCGGCAGCTCCACCATAAGCCAGAACTTAAACGTCGGTGAGCGGAAAAGACCGCTGCTAGTGACGAGTTTTTTCACTTCCAAAAGCTCCTTGGGCGAGCGGACAAACGGAATCATGAGATAAAGATTTTTGAGACCCATTTTGTTCCGCACCATCTTTATGGCCTCCAGTTCCAGTTCAAACACCCGCGGGTCTGCAATGTAACGCGCAGCTCCCCGGAATCCGAGCATGGGATTTTCCTCTTTGGGCTCATACTTCTCCCCGCCCTTGAGGTTTCGGAATTCATTGGTTTTAAAATCACTCGCACGATAGACAACCGGCCGGGGATTGAGGGCGCGGCATATGGCTCCCATCCCTTCGGCGAGTTCACTGACGAACTGCTTTTCCTTTTTGTCCTCTATAAATTTGCGCGGGTGGGTACCGATGTGGGACATGATAAATTCCGCCCGCATGAGCCCTATGCCGTCGACATTCATTTTGCCGACCAGGCCAGCGCGCGAAGGATCAGCCAGATTCACAAGCACCCGGGTAGCGGTTTTGAGCTTCTGGCCGGCATATTTGGACTTGACGACCAGGGAGCTAGCGATATTGGATACTACCGAGCCTTTAAAAAGCTCGCCCGTTGTGCCGTTGACGGTAATGACCGTTCCGTCTTTGAGATTTTTTAATACCTCCGGTACACCGACAACCGCCGGGATGCCCATTTCGCGGGAAACAATGGCTGCGTGGGAGGTCCTGCCGCCGCGCTGAGTCACGATCGCGCAGGCTTTGCGCATGGCCGGCACAAAGTCCGGGTTCGTCATATCCGCAACCAGGACGTCGCCCTTCATAACTTTATGGATTTCGCTTGCCGCGCGTAAAATTTTCACCGGCCCGGCAGCGGCTCCCGGGCTTGCCGGATCGCCTTTGAGAAATACCGGTGGCTTCGGCCCGCCGGTACTTGGCGTCACTGCCGCACCGGTCGCCTGTTTTTGGACCGTCGTCACCGGCCTCGTCTGCACTATGTATATCTTTCCCTTCTCAATTGCCCACTCCACGTCCTGGGGGAAGAAGTAATGCTTCTCAAGCCTTTGGGCAATGTCTGCAAGGGAGAGAACCTGGCGGTCCGTCAGTTTAACCTGCGATCCCTGCTTTTGGGATAAAGGTACAATGCGGTTGCCGCCGTTTTTGCGTACGAGCATTTTTTCCTGATACTTTGCATCTTTGGCAATAATCGCTGCCGACTTTTTGTCCACGACAAAGTGATCCGGCGTCACGCTGCCCTGGACAATGAGCTCGCCCAGCCCGTAAATTGCCTCAATAATCACCTTGCTATTGTCGTTGGTTACCGGATCTATGGTAAACATGACGCCAGAGGTGTCGGATTCAACCATTTTTTGCACCGGGATTGCAATGGACACGCTAAAATGGTCAAATTTGTGCGTCGCACGGTAAAAAATGGCGCGGGATGTAAAAAGCGAGGCCCATGCCTCGCGAATTTTTTCAATCAAGTTCGCCTCTCCGCGAACATTGAGGTAGGTGTCCTGCTGACCGGCAAAGGATGCGGTCGGCAGATCCTCGGCTGTCGCGCTCGAGCGCACAGCTACCCACGCGTGCTTCAGAGCTCCTCGTTCCAGACTGAGATATGCGCGGATAACCTCTGTTGCAATGTCTTTGGGAAAATGGGATCTGGTAATGAGCGTTCTCACTTTTGCCGACACGCTGTCGAGTTTTTTGCTCTCGTTGACGTCCAGCCCGTGGAGGAGGTCGCGGATTTTATCGCGAAGCCCTGAAGCGGCCAGGAAGTGCTTATACGCGTCGCTCGTGACGATGAAGCCTGCGGGAACCGGAAAGCCTGCCTGAACCATCTCACCCAAATTTGCGCCCTTGCCGCCGACCAGAGGTCCGTCTTCTTTCCCAACCTCAGCAAATGTCGCGATGAATGTGTGTTTCATGGTCCCTCCTTTTTTGCTTACAAAAAAACCAGCTGCTACGACCGGACATCATCTCCTGTTCCCTGTTTCAGTTAGTGTAGCAACTGGACATTATGGAAAGTATGCACACGTCAGACAAAAAATGCAAGAGGGGAAAATTTAACCCTGCGAAATTTGCTTTTTGAAGTAATCGACCCAGGGAATATTGCTCGGATCCAGTCCATAGATCATGGCAAGATAGTAATTGCTGTATGCGCCGAATTGGATGCATTCCAATGCCTGAGACAGCGCGCCGGTGCTTCCGGCGGTATAGGTTTCGACCGCTATACCCTGCTTTTGCACGACATCCATCGTGACGGTCATACGCTTTTGGATTTTTGGCGTATAGAGGTGCGAAAGTAAAAAGAGGAAGGAGAGTGTTTCCTTGTTGGAGGCGGGATTCGCCAGGCCTTCCATAAGATGATGGTTTAACTCGGGAAGAAGGTGATAGTCGGCGTAGGATTTTGCGGATTCATGCAGTTGGTTCCGAAGTACCCGACCAACATGACCCAGATGTTCAGCGGCAACAATAACGGGTATTTTACCAGTCCAGGAACGGGCGAGCTTTTTAGAAGGATTTGAACTCTCGGGACGGGAAACCCCAAGGCTACCTTTTCCTTTAGAGAGCGCTGCAAAAGTTTCCGATGCGTCCTGCGCTGCAAGGGAAAGCATGCCGAGTTGGGAAAGAATTGCGATCTGTCCGAACACGGAGTATCCCGTGCCAAGCCGCGGCTGGCCGGACGGATTGTGTGTCGGCCGGATCAGATAAAACGGGACCCCTGCATCCTCAAAAAGTTTTGCCAAGGTTCCTCCGGTGGTGAGCCCCGTAACTTTTGCTTTTCTCTGCAGTCCGTCGGTGGCGCAGGAGAGCGTCTCCTCGGTGGTTCCGGAATAGCTTGCTAAAAGCACGAGTGTCTGCGGTCCGACGTAGGAGGGCAGTGTATAGTCGTTGACAATTTCGAACGGCACGGCGAGTTTATTTTCAAAGAGAGATTTGACGACATAGGCGCCCAGTGCAGAGCCGCCCATACCGGAAAATACGATATTTTGTACCTGCCGGTACTCGCCGGGGAAGGACAGGGCAAGCCCGTCATTCCATGCCTGCTCGCACTGATCAGCAAGCCCGTCGACAGAACCCAGGACATTTTTGGGATCCAATGCAGACAGCGCTGCCGTGTCGTCAAGACTGAACATAAGACTGTATGAACTGTGTCAGGCCGTGCAATTTTTCCTTCAGAATTTCACTGGTGTCTGCCTCCACATTGAGCCGCAGAAGCGGTTCGGTTTTGCTCGCGCGCACATTAAACCAATAATGATCATACCATACGCTCAGGCCGTCGACTTCGTCTGTCGCCCTGGCATCTGCGTGCTTTTGCCGCAGAGACTCCAGAACCGAGGTGATATCACGTACCTTAAAATTTATCTCCCCACTTGCAGCGTAAATACTTAACTCATCGACGAGCTCAGAAAGTTTCCGCTTTTGCGCACTCAAAAGAGACAACACACGAAGTGCCGTGAGCACCCCGCTTTCCGCGTTAAAAAAGTCCGGCCAGTAGTAATGCCCGGAATGCTCTCCGGCAAATACCGCGCCGGTCTGCCGCATGTAGCCCTTTATGTAGCTGTGGCCCACGCGGACGCGCATGCCCCTGCCGCCGTATTTTGCAATGGTTTCGGGTACAATGCGGCCGCAGATAGCATTGTAAAGGACCAGGCCGCCGGGATTTTTTGTCAAAACATAGCGCGCAAGGAGGGCCGTCGTAATGGTGCCGCTCACGAACCTGCCCCGGTCGTCTACCAAAAACACGCGGTCCGCATCGCCGTCAAACGTCAGACCGATGTCTGCCCGCTGCAGGAGAACTTCCTTCGTCAATGCCCCGTTATTCTTTTCAATAAGCGGGTTGGGCTCATGATTGGGAAAACTTCCGTCCAGATCAAAGTAGAGCGGTACGAGCTTCCCGGGAACGCCGGAAAATACCATCGGCACGAGCTTGCCGGCCATGCCGTTCCCCGCGTCCGCAACCACCGTCAAGGCCGAGATCGCAGTGTGGTCGACGAGTGCGTGAATTTTTTTCTTCCATTCGTCAAAAACATCAATGGTCTCCCGCCGGCCGGGCCGGCTGGCAACGGGAAGCGGCGGCTCATGCAAGCGGTCGCGCAGGCTGTACAATCCGCTGTCGCCGTTCACGGCTACCGGGCCCTGTTTGACCAATTTTATGCCGTTATACCGGCTGGGATTGTGGGATGCCGAAATCATCATCACTAGATCAAAGGATTTAGTTCCGGCTATAAAGTACTGTATTTCCGTGCCGATGAGCCCTGCGTCATATACGTCAACACCCAGAGAGGTAAAAGTTTCTGCAAAAGCATTCAGGAGTTCAAGCCCCGAGAGCCGCATGTCGCGGCCTATGGCGATGCTTTTGGGTGCAAATTGCCGCACGATCGCATGGGCAATTTTTCGGGCAATGTCTGCGTTTATCTGATCCGGGTACGTCCCGCGGATATCGTAGTCCTTAAAAATAGAAAGATCTGCGCTCATATGGGGTGGATTTTAAGAAAGCGAGATGATGCAAAGTTCCAGTTCCCGCTGAAGCGAAAGTGCTGACGCACCGCTTTTTATGCGGTATTCAATGTCCAGAAACTTTCTGTAGAGCCCTCGCAGTTGGTCAATCGTAAAAAACCCGGCTTGGGAAGTCAAGCGAGAAAGCTGCCACGGTGCCAGACCTGCAAACGTCCCGGTTTTCTTCACAAGAAGCAGCTGACGCACGCGTTTCACCAGGAGCGCAAAAATAAGTTCAGACGGCTCGGAAGAGAGCGTCAGATGAAATAGTTCCAGGGCCTGTTTGCGGCCCCCCGGCCGCATGCAGTCAAGAAATTGGAACAGACTCACCGGCAGCTTAAAAAGCTGCACTCGTGCGTCCTTGCCGAAAAGGGAAAGGCCGGTTTTCCCCACTTCCTCTCCTTCCCAGACAATGATGTCAACGGTCTTTGCCGCCTCCAGGATGAGATCCATAAGTACGGAGAGATTTTTCGATTTTTTCCCGGTCTTTGTCAGAAGATTTTCGACTACCACGAGCGGCTTGTCAGACAAAAAGGAAAGCGGTGTGAGCGCCTGGGAAAGGCTGGAAACGTCCAACAACCTTCCGTCGAGCGTCCGCACATCGATGCCGCCGTACTCAGCGATTCTGTCCGTCAGCGCCTTTCGTGATGCCTGGATATGGTCACCGTGCAAAAGAACAAGCATAGGAGTGTCATTTTTTCACTGCTTCCTTGAACGCCAGAAACAGCCGCTCTACAGTTCGGTGGTCGATTCGACTATGTCTGCCCCGGTGGGGGACGATGGCGCCGGAAAAATTCTTCGGAATATGCATAAGCTCATGGATGATGACGCGGATTTTGTCGTCCTCGGTCATGGGGTCGAAATGCTGGCTTAATACTTCTATCACATAATGCGCAGGTGTCGAGAGCGCGAGCTGCCAGATTTTTGGGAAACTCCATATTCTCGCACGGGCACGGCTGGTAGCACCGGTACTGCGTACCGCAACAATCCTTTTGGGATCCACATGGCTAAAAAGGCCGCTTCCTGCGACCGTTCGAATAAGTTTTTTTATATCCGGGGCCAATTCTATATCCATACGAATCCAACGAATAGCATGAATTCACCTATATATCGGCTGATAGACAGACAGTTCTCCTTCTCCCTCCCTTCCCTTATGCGGCGTAGAGCACATCTCCCGCTTTCACCGGCTGGTCAACTTTGAGCCCGCAGGAAGTGCCGACCGGCACCGAATCCGTCTTTTCGTGCTCTACCTGCAAAGATGAGATAGTCTGCATAAATTCCTTGTCATGGCCGGAAAATTTCACCGTCTCCCCTGCTTTCAGGGGCCGCTTCATGACTTCCACCACCGCCACACCGATTTTGTCGTAATAATGCGTCACTTTGCCGACTTGAACATCCATGATTTTCTCACCCCCTTTCCTTGAGAAACAGTTTACGAAAAACACTGCAAAGCCGAATGCTCAGCTATGGCAGACTCATCCTTTATAATACTTCTTTCCCTTTAATTTATCAGGGAGCAAACTTTCTTTCGTGTATCGCTCATAGCCTTTGCCGTACCCGAGCTCCTTCATAAGTTTTGTCGGCGCGTTTCTTATAGTAAGCGGTACCGGCAGATTGCCGTATTTTGTGGCATCACCCAGGGCAGCGAAGTATGCATCGTAGGCGCTCCGGTTTTTTTTGGCGAGACACAAATACACGACTCCGTGGGCGAGATTGATCTGCGCCTCCGGATACCCGACTTTGTGACACGCGTCAAACACTGCGTTGGCGACCACGAGCGCCGTCGGCTGTGCTACACCGATGTCCTCGGAAGCAAATATCACCATCCTGCGGGAAATAAACAGCGGATCCTCACCGGAGCTGACCATCCGAGCCAGGTAGTACAGTGCCGCATCGGCGTCGCTCGCGCGCATGGACTTGATAAACGCGGAAATCGTATTGTAGTGCTCCTCGCCAGCCCGGTCATACTGGAGCATTTTCTTCTGTGCTGCCTCCTCTATATCGGCGACTGTAAGGGCAGGGTCAGACCTTTTATTTTTTAAGGTCTGACCCTGACTCAGTTGCGAGGCGATTTCCAGAATGGTTAAAAGCGCTCGTGCATCGCCGTTGGCAACCTCCAGGAGAAATTTTTCTGCATCCTCCGAAAGTTTTTTTCCGAGATGTTTGAGACCTTTTTGGAGAATTTTTTTAAGATCCGCCTCACTTAACTGCTTCAAAACCAGTACCCTGCAGCGGGACAAAAGCGGAGAGATGACCTCAAAAGACGGGTTTTCCGTGGTCGCGCCGATTAGGATAATCGTTCCTTTTTCCACAGCAGGCAATAGCGCATCCTGCTGAGCTTTATTGAATCGGTGAATTTCGTCCAGGAAAAAAAGCGTGCGCTGCTTTTCGGCATCAAGCCGCTCCCTGGCGCTTTTTATAACCAGCCGGACATCAGCAAGGGTCGCCGTCACAGCCGAATGCTGCTCAAAATGCGCATGGGTAAGCCCTGCCAAAACCTGTGCGAGTGTTGTTTTGCCGCAGCCCGGGGGACCCCAAAAAATCATAGAAGGCACAAAACCCGATGCCAAAAGTTTGCGGATCATGCCATGTGGCCCGACGAGGTGCTCCTGCCCCACGATATCGTCGAGCCTCTTGGGTCGCAGAAGATCAGCAAGCGGTCTGTCCAATGTCATCGATCAATATTGTAACACTCGTGTGCTAAAATCAAAGTTCGTGAAACAGATTCGATTTGCTTCGATTGGAGACTGCTGTGCGGATAGGTATGCGGACGGAGGCGTTTGTCTCGGAGGGACCGCATATAACGTAGCACTTGCCGCGCAAAAAGCAGGTGCACGCACTACTCTCTATTCCAGTATCGGCAATGACGCAACAGGATCAAGATTTATCAGAAGCCTTCAGAAAAACGACATCGAGATCACGCATCTTCGCGTCCGTACCGGCACGACCAGTTCCATTCAAATTACTCTTGATGCAACAGGCAGGCCCTCTTACGGCGACTGGAACCTAGGCGTCCTCACTGGCTACACACTGGATTCAAAAGCCAAATCGTCGCTCGTGAGTTTTGATATCTCCCGCTGTGCGTTGTTTACGCCGATGCAAAGCCTATTTGAGTCGTTTATCCGCGTGCCCCGGCGACGGGAATTAAAAGTGGGAGATTTCGGGGGCACTTCCAGGTACTGCGTACGGACCCCAGCAATTGCTGCGTACGCCGGCAGCCTTGACGTCATCATAAAAACCGTGGAGGACAATGACGCCGCACAGCTGCGACAGCTGCGCACCCTCAGCACGTCCTACCCGTGCCTGGTTCTGGCACTCCGTGGTAGATATGGAAGTATCGCATACTTCCGGGGAAAGGAATTCCTGCAGCCGGCTGCCGCGATTCGTACAAAAAATACGACCGGCGCGGGGGACATCTATCAGGCGGTTTTTCTGATCGCGTACCGCAGATCAAGAAACATTCGTCGGGCGATGCAGGAAGCGACCCGGGCAGTGACACTGGCGCTTTCTTAACTGACTATTTTCTCCCACGGGAATCCGTTGCGGCCAAAGTGGCCGTAGCGTGCCGTTTGCCGGTACAGCGGCCGGCGAAGTTTGAGTCCCTCGATAATGCCAGCGACAGACAGATCCAAAAGACTCCACGCAAAATCCTCTATCACCTTCATTGATTTCCTCTCTGTGCCGAAACATTCTACTGCCCTGGCCAAAGGCTCCCGGTGACCTATGACGTAGGCGACGCGCACTTCTGCCCTCTTTGCAAGTTTTGCCGCAACGATGTTTTTAGCGATGTAGCGGGCCGCGTACGCACCACTGCGGTCAACTTTTGTGGGATCCTTGCCGCTGAATGCTCCTCCGCCGTGCCGGGCAAACGCGCCGTAGGTATCGACAATAATTTTCCTGCCGGTGACGCCGGTATCGCTTGCCGGGCCGCCTATTTCCCACTTGCCGGTTCCGTTTACCACGAGGTGCTCAGGCCCTGGGGGCTTGAGCCCGTATTTACGAAGTACCGGTACCACGACATGGCGGTACAAAAGTACCTTGAGCTGCGCGTTGGTCACTTTCGGGTCATGCGGTACGGCCAAGACTACCCGTTCGACGCTCTTGGGCCTGCCGTTCTCATATACTACTTTGACTTCGCTTTTGCCGTCGGGACGAAGAAAAGGAATAATCTTTCTCTCGCGCACAAAGTCCATGCGTTCACACAGCCGGTGCGCCAGAAGAATGGGCATGGGCATGTATTCCTTTGTTTCGTCCGTCGCGTAGCCGAACATCATGCCCTGGTCGCCTGCGCCGCCGGTATCGACACCTGCCGCAATATCCGGCGACTGCTCGTGAATGTAGACAGACATCGGAGATGTATAGGAAAAATTGTATATGCCGTTCGTATAGCCGAGTGATTTTATGACGCCACGGGCAATTTTTTCGTAAGGAAGCTTTTTGGGGGTCGTCACCTCACCGGCCAGAACAATGCGGTTGACCGTGACCAATGTCTCGACCGCGACCCGGGACCGGGGGTATTGGCTAATCGCCGCGTCCACGATAGCGTCGGAGATCTGGTCGCAAATTTTATCTGGGTGGCCGCTGGCAACGGATTCTGAAGTAAAATGACTTTTGACCATAGATGTACTCCTTTTTTTACAAAAAAATCTCTCCCTTGTGTGGCAGGAGAGATGACGGCTTTCCCCTGCAGCAGCACTCGGGCGTATCGGTCCCCGCCGACCGGCGGGGCTAGTTTTGGCACCTTAAGCGTTATAAAGGATTGCCGGACGGATCAGCGAGCTAGTTCTCGCTCTCCCTCCGTAGTTCGAACATTCGTTTGAAACGAAGGGGGATCCCCGTCACTCTTGATAGCAAATGTGATTCTTAGACTAGACGAGCAGCATAGTATTTGTCAAGTGGCAGCAGATCCGAACGCAATGCGATCCAACACTTTCTGCCCCATGCCGAGCATGCGGCCCGGAAAAACCGTACCCTCTCCCCACCGGTCAGCCAACACATCCAGGGCCGTCACCACGGAACGTTTCCGAACAGCAGTTGCGTCAAAAAAATCCAGCTGTTCCCGACGGTCAGGGGACAGAAAATAACATGTCACTGCCAATATCCTAACCGGCCGGGCAGGTGCTGCCAAAAGAATCCGCCGTCCTGCGGCAAAAAGGTCACTGCTTGCAAAAAGAGGAGAGGAAAGTTTTTCGCCATGGTTCCACGCCGTGTTATCGCTAAAGGCGCAGGAAATGTGTATCCCCCCGGCAACAAACCCGTGTCTGCGCAACCGTCTTCCCGCCTTTTCCACAAGCTTTGAGAAAATCTGGTGCAGCCTCGGATCAGTCGGGATATGGGGAACTTTCAGCGCATACGAGTGGCCGATGGTTTTTACCCTCTCCCGGTCTGCGCTTGTCAAAGGAGCTTGCCCGTGAAGCCACAACCACCAGTCGTAGCCGATACGAGAAGCAAACGCGGTCGAGAGCATTTTGGCTGTCGCGCGGTACATCTGGATGGGTGTTGCGATCCCGTGCCGCCGAAGCCGGGCGCCATACCCGGCCTTTATCCCGCACAAATCTTCAAGCTGCAACCTGGACAACGTTTCCTCTATGTTTTCCCGGCAAATAATATCCAGCCCGTCGGGTTTATGGAGGCTGGAGGCAATTTTAGCCAGGTAGCGGTTGGTGGAAATGCCTATGGAAACTGTGAGCCACTCGCCTATGTCGGTCTTTATTCTGGTTTTAATTTCTTTTGCCATGTGCCTCATCGCTTCTGCAACGGCGTTGTTTTCCAGCACATTGCTGCATGGTTGCATGGTCACACCGTCGTCTTCACGACAATATAGCAATGGAACAATTTGGCAATTCCCCTTGAGATTCATCACAACCTCATCTATGGATGCAACCCGCAGATCATCGGTATAACCAGAAAGTAGTTCCACCAGTTTGCGGTTCACAAAGCGGTACTTGTCGGGATCCGAGGCTAAAATCACCAGATCCGGACACAAAGCTTTCCCCTCGCGTACCCGCATGCCGGTCCTGACGCCTTTGCGTTTGGCCTCGACTGATGCAGCCAAAATACACCCGCCGGCTGTCGTGTAGGCTGCAACTGCCACGGGTTTACCCCGAAGCAGGGGATTTGCCTGCTGTTCGACAGATGCGAAGCAGGAATTGAGGTCTATGTGGAGCACGGTCGGTGGGGCCGGGTTAAAACCAGCAGACCTGAAAGTAGTGATGCTCATAATTCTTTTCTCTCGAATTTTCAATTTGAAATTTTTAATAAATGTTTCAAACATTGAAAATTTGAAATTAAAAATTGATTAAAAATTAGAAATTAGAAATTAAAAATTTATTGTGTGTCTATCTCGACCAGCTTCCACCCCAATGTCACCGTATCCATCTCTAGCCTGAAAAAAGTTGTTCCGTCGGTTGCGGAAAAAACATGAAGAAGCGTTCTGCCGTCCCGGTACGTATGGTGCAGGCCTATCCGGCTCACTTTGTAGCTCCTGCCCCGCCAAAAAAATCCCGTCGGAACCGCTTTTCCGGTCATGTGGTTGGTAAAAAGATTAACCGAAATCCGTTCATCGATAATCTCTGCCATAGATCGTAAAAGGAACAGGTAATACCAAAATATAACCGAACAACTCTGGTGTCAAGACGATCAAACTGTACCAAAAAGAAAAGATGTGCTAGCATGGGTGGCATGAGAAAAAAACGGATCGGGTACCTGGAAGTCATTGCAGGACCCATGTTTAGCGGCAAAACAGAAGAACTCATCCGCCAGGTCAAACGCGCATCCATAGGCCGCAAAAGCGTACAGGTTTTTAAACACAAAGTTGATACGCGCTACGGCAAAGCGAAAAAAGTATATTCGCACGCGGGGCTTAGCTTTGAATCAAATCTCGTCAGTAAAGCTTCTGACATCCTCAAAAAGCTTAACCCCAAAACGGAGATTGTGGCTATAGACGAGGCCCAGTGGTTTGGAGAGGATTTGGTGGGGGTAATAGCCAAGCTTCTTGCGAAGGGCAAAAAAGTTCTGGTTTCCGGCCTGGCGCTCACGTTTGACCGCCAGCCGTTTCTGCCCATGCCGACGCTTATGACCATGGCAGACCGCGTGACCAAACTTTCGGCTATCTGCCACCTGTGCGGTGAGGAAGCGGTCTTTCACAAAAGGATCGTCAAAGCCACGGTAGACCCCCATATTGCCGACCCGTCCCTGGTCGGCAGGCTTGAATCCTACCAGGCCCGCTGTAGAAATTGCTATAGCACAAAGTCATAATCTTGCAAATTCAGCTTCAAGCTGCTAATATCCGCACTTATAACTATGGCAAACGACAAAGAAACCCGCACCAGGGTTATTGCAGTAAAGGGGGCGCAGGAAATTGCCGCAAGAGCATACGGTGCTGTTACTGTTAACGGAGCGGGGGATATTACAGTAGGTGGCGCTCGAGTGCACTTAAAAGAGATTGCAGCAGCTGTTGCTCTTGCAAGCTCTGAAATACACGATATAGCTGAAAACACAGCTACAGGCTTAGGCATGTCCAAGGATAAAGTTTTTAAGATTGTCTACGAAGATCGCGATATGCTTGTTGCACGTCAGGAATTATTCACAGCTGCTGTTGGACATGTTCGGAACCGAGTCAGCGAGGTTGTGCGAGGCGGCCGTTAATTAATCTCTTCCAGCACTTCAAAGTGTAGTTTTCTCCCAGGAGGTTTGATCTTGAGAGTTAGCGCGAGAGAGGAACTATCCGCTCCAGTTCCTGAAGGAGTTGGGCAGCGACTTCAAAATCATGGTTTCCGCTTATTCCGGAAAGAACTTCCTCAATCTCCCTCGCTATTCGTTCCTGGTCGCCTGCCGGATATAAAGTCAATGCGTGAGCCCGCTGTGTAGCGGCAGTCAGTACAGGTGACCAGCAGCCTTCATCACCATACCAACCCTGTACTCTTCCCACCGTACGGAGAAGATCGTTTATTGGACTACCCTTCTTTGGATCAATGGCTTCGACCATATCTACGATTATATGAAAAATGCGACTATTCGTGAATGCTCGCCATTTTTGGTACAATAGCTATCAGGAATTTCGATATTCCGCCGCCCGGTTCGTCTAGCGGCCCAGGACAACGGGTTTTCAGCCCGTGAATCAGGGGTTCGAATCCCCTACCGGGTACTATCTTTCGCTAAAGCTTCAGATAGCAGGCTCTCTTCATGTACTATACGTACATTTTGATTAATAAAATTACCAATAGATACTATATTGGCTATACACCCGATTTGAGAAAACGTTTAATTGAACATCAGTCAGGGCATGTCAAATCAACTAAGTCCAACCCCAACTATAAACTCGCTTGGTATTGTGGATTTCCCACCAGGCAACAGGCGACCAGTTTTGAGCAATACTTAAAATCTGGATCAGGAATTGCGTTTATGAAGAAGAGATTTCTCAAATCCCAATCTGAGGTTTTACTGAAAGATAATACTCTTTAAGGATGGTCAGCTCCTCGAAGCTTTCTTAAGCGAAGTGGAGAATCCCCTACCGGGTACTTAGGGAAAAAATACGTTATGATCTTGACTTAAAAAATTACCCTTTACCTTTTCATTTCCACCCACAACATGGATAGCGCCTTGCACAGTCCCGACGAACAAGCCGTAACGGGGATATGGCATATTTGCTCTACGAATCCACGTATCTTCTGCTATCTTGTATTCAAATACTTCCGCTGACACCGAATCACCTCTAAGACCTCCAAAAATATAGATACTGTCGCCCAGAACGGCCGCCGCAAACCCGGCAACGTCGTGCGGCATGGGTGCGCGTTTGCTCCATGTGTCAGTATTGGGATCGTACATTTCGTTGGCCACCAGCGTATGGAACCTGTCGGTCACAAGTCCCCCGAGTGCAAAAATTTTATTGTTTGCGGCAACGACAGATACATGCTCCCGTGCTGTTGGCATAGGTGCTTTCGATGCCCACGAATCTGTTTTTATGTCATACACATCCAGCCGGTTTAGTTGCCTTTCGCCGCTTTCCCCGCCAACCGCGTATATTTTCCCCGACAGGCACGCAACACCAAGCGCACCTCGCGGGACAGGAATGTCCGCACGTTTGACCCAGTCGTCCGACGCTTTATCATACATATAGACAAATCGTGAGGGCAGGACCCGTAACCAATACCCACTGACAACATAGAGATTGTTTTCACACGCGCTCACACCTGCGTGGTGGATGGCTTTCGGATAATCACGGATGCTTTTCCAGCGTTTCGTCACCGAATCATACGCATCCACGCGAGCAGTAGGAAGCCAGGGTGAAGGCAACACGAGTCCGCCGACTATATACAGCGACGTATCGAGAACTGCACCTCCAAAATCATATCGCTGGGTTGGTAATTTTTCCGCCGGTTCCCACTTCCCGCCCGGTTCTCTCATCGAGATTTCAGAGGCTTTAAATATGCGCTGGGGTTTATCGCGAAGATCGACAACAAACATGAGCACGATCATCGGAAAGAGAAAAATCAGCCGCAGGAATTCATTCATGAATTGTACTATACAACAGTGCTTGCATAAGACGAAATTGAATCCCGAAGCTGGTTCCTTTGAGAAAACACCTGGGGTGCTTTTGCCACAGCAGCCGTTGCACTACCCGCGCACAAATACCCCTATTGCACCAAACCCACTAAAATCTGCTATAATAGAGTCGAAAGGAGGACAAGTAGATTAACAAAAATACATCTATCAAAAAGATACTATGAACGGAACCATAAAAACAAAAACGGATAGAGGATTTGGTTTTATTTCCCGTGAAGGTGAAACAAAAGACCTTTTCTTCCATTCCAATGATTTAAATGGCGTCACGTTTGATGCGCTTCAGGTTGGAGCGGCAGTCACGTTTGACGTGGTAGACGGCGAAAAAGGCAAAAGTGCAAAAAATGTCAAATTGGCCTGATTCACTTTAGACACCATCTATACAAAAAGCCCTTGCCTTGTGCGGGGCTTTTTTGTATTTGGTGGCTAACATGCTATAATCATGGTTAGCCTATAGTAACGCATACTAAACATATGAACCTGACAGAAGCACCAAAAAAGAAAAAACCTGTAGGCCCTCAAACGGGCATTGAATCGCATTCTCCCCCCCCGCTACCCTCAACGCCTGCAAAAATCACTTTGATAGAGGAGAGGGTAATATATCAGGGTGATGGTTTCGAAATTACTGAAACTACGCTTCATATTGCTCCTTTGAACAAGCCGCCCGCGGGAGACGTTGTTGATGTCGAGTTCAAGCCTGATCCTTAATCCTGTTATGGTAAAATAGCCCCAGAACTCTGCCCGACAGGCTTTTCTATGGCAGGATCACCGGACATACCCCGCTGCACCCATCCTGATACGGGTGCCGAACCCCCCGGCATGTCAAATGCCCTGCATACTGTTAGATTTCCGTGTTGCGACGGGTAGAAATCCCCACGGAGTCTCCTGTCTTCTCTATAATCCAACCGGCGGCGGCGGCGAGGCAATTCCGGTGTCAGTGCCTCCCCCGCAGGAAGTCTCTGTGGTAAGATAATTTCATGCAGGTAACGCCAATCAGGACTAAAAAAATCACCCCCGGCCGGAAACTTTTCGAAGTTCTGGACACCCACCTTCCAAAGCTTACCGAAAAAGACATCGTCGTCGTCACTTCAAAGATTGTCAGTATTTGCGAAGGCAGAGTCGTAAAAAATGACGGCAAGACCAACAAAAACGACCTCATACAAAATGAGGCGGACCGGTATATCCCCGGGAGATCAGACAAGCGCTACCCCGTCACACTCACCATAAAAAACAACACGCTTATAGCAAACAGCGGCATCGACGAGAGTAACGGCAAGGGCTATTTTATTCTCTGGCCGGAGGACCCCTTTGCCAGTGCGCAGGAGATCCGGCAGCATCTCGTGAAAAAACACAACCTTACGCATCTTGGCGTCCTTATAACCGACAGCCATATCGTTCCCATGCGCTGGGGGACGCGCGGCTTCGGCTTGGGGTGGGCCGGTTTTGAACCGTTGAAAAACTACATAGGTTCACCTGATATTTTCGGCCATACGCTGCGCATGACCAAAGGAAGCCTGGTAGACGGACTGGCTGCGGGAGCGGTGACGGTCATGGGCGAAGGGGACGAGCAAACTCCTCTTGCCATTATCTCCGGTGCGCCGGTACACTTTAATCAAGCCGAAGTGAGT
>CAYNWD010000013.1:0-26263 GCA_964400835.1 uncultured Gammaproteobacteria bacterium
CGTGGATGAAGCGCTCAAATCCGCGCGAAGCGCGAACAAGGCGTTTCAAAAACCGCGAGCGCAAGCTCGTCGGATTTTTATACTGATGAATGCAGGGGTTTTTTTATGAAACCGTTAGCACACATTTTCCGGCGGAAATCTCTGACGTTAGTTCTTCTGACATTTGCCTATATCGTGGTTGCGGGGCTCGTAAAGTGGCGGCTGCAGCCGCCGCTAGTAAGCCTTCTCTTTCTGGCAGGCGGGCTTTTGGGTATATTTTTTCTGGACCTGGCGGAGGCATTTTTTAAGCTCACGCCGTCGCCATTTCACTCGATCGTCTTTAGTGGCCTTTTTAGCATTGTGAGCTTTTTTATCGTTACGAGTTCGGCGAGTTTGTTTGCATCCGGGCTTGTGTTGAGCCTTTTTCTCATTCTTATTCTGCGGCAGGTGGGCGAGTGGCAGGTTGCGGGAAACCTCGATTCCTGGTACCGCATGGTCATGGGTACGGCCACAAGAGAAGTGCAGCAGTGGCTGTTGGGTGTCTTTATCTTCATTTTCCTCCTCGAAACGTTTCTTTTCGTCCGGTGAAAAATGAATTATGAATCAGGAATTATGAAGTATGGGAAAAGACAAAATTACTTCCTTTACCAAGCTTGATGCGTGGATGAAGGGTCATGGACTTGTTCTTAAGATTTATCGGGCAACGAAAATGTTTCCCAGGGATGAAATATTCGGGCTAGTGAGTCAGATGAGACGTTGTAGTGTATCCATTACTTCAAATGTTGCAGAAGGTTTTAGCAGGTTTTCGTACAAGGAAAAAGTTCAATTTTATTCCATGTCGCTTGGCTCTGTTACGGAGTTGCAGAATCAACTGCTAATTGCTCGTGACGTAAGGTATTTGCCGGTAGAGGATTTTACTAGAATCGCAGAAAAAACTATTGTGGTAAGTAAGCTCATCAATGGATTAATTAAAAAGTCTAAAACCATGATTCATAATTCATAATTCAATATTGTAAAACCATAGGGAACAGACTAATGTAGAATCATGGCGAAAAAGACAAAAAGGCAGAAAAAGGCCGCCTCTCTGGATCATGTGTACCAGCTGTGGGGGTGGGTCGCGCTTGCCTGGGCACTGTACCGGTATTTTTTCCGCCTTCCGGAAGTACTTGACGAATTTATAATAAAGCCGCTGGTCTTTTTGTTTCCGGTCCTCTGGTACGTTCGCAGCAAGGAGAAACGGCAATGGTCTTCTGTGGGACTGTCAACAAAAAATCTGTTTACGGGTGTCTACATCGGTCTTGGGTTCGGCTTTGTGTTTGCCCTGGAGGGGATAGCTGCCAATGCCATAAAGTACGGGAAGCTCACGATCGTGCCGATAGAGGCGCTCACGCAATATGGCCTGGTGACGCTCTTATTTCTGTCCCTTGCGACGGCAATTTCCGAGGAGGTTTTGAGCCGCGGGTTTGTGTTTGCTAGAATTTTTGAGGCTAAAAAGAGCCTTGCGTACGCGGCAGTCGTGTCGACTGTCCTGTTTGTCCTCCTGCACATTCCGATCCTCGTGACCATGCACAAACTGCAGGGAGTCACGCTCGTCCTTTTCTTTGTCACGGATATTATTTTGGGGCTTGCCAACAGCCTGCTCTTCTACAGCACCGGCACTCTGGTGGCGCCGATTCTCGTGCATGTTTTCTGGAACATGACCGTGGCGTTATATTTGTAGTCGTCAGCTATCAGTCATCAGTCGTTAGACAATCTGAAAGTCTGAAAGCTGACAGCTGATTTCTGATGACTTCTTATGTTGCCAACCAGCCGCCGTCAACGTAAAGGGTTGCTCCGGTCGTGTAGGCTGCCTCTTCAGATGCAAAGTAGACGACGGCTGCGGCAATTTCTTCCGGTTTGCCGAAGCGCTTAATCGGCAAGCGCGCGCACATGCTTTGTTTTTGTTCCTCCGTTATACCTTGTGTCATCTCCGTTTCCACTCCTCCCGGGCCTATGGCGTTGACCGTGATACCCATGGGCCCCAGTTCACCGGCTAAGGCCTCTGTCAATCCCACGATGCCGCCTTTACTGGCAACGTAATGGGAGATCATGGGGTAGCCGATCCCCACACCTCCTGAAGCTATTGAGGCGATGTTGATGATTCGCCCTCCGCCGTCCGGCGGATTTTTTGCCATCTGCCGCGCCGCAGCCTGCGCGACCAGAAAATAACCTTTGAGGTTTGTGTCAATGACCTTATCCCATGCTTCCTCTTTCATCTCCAGGAAGGAAGAATAGTCAAGCACACCCGCATTATTGACGAGAATGTCCAATCGGCCGAACTTCGCAACCGTTTCCGCAACCGCGTGATCGACATCGCTTTTTTTCGTCACATCGGTTGAGACGGCAAGTGCGGCTCCTCCTTTGGACGCTATTTCTCCTGTAAGTTCTTCCAGGCGCTCCAGACGGCGTGCTGCTACGGTAACTTTGGCACCGTGTGCGGCCAATGCGGCCGCAGATGCCCGTCCGATGCCGGAGCTTGCACCCGTGACGAGTGCGACTTTGCCGGTAAGGTCAAACATATCAGTCATCAGTCATCAGCTATCAGACTCGTCTGAAGACTGAAAGCTGATGTCTGAAAGCTATTATAATTGTTCTTCAACTGCTTTTTCCAGGTCTTCAAACGAGTAGAGCGTGAGTTTCCGGCCGTTTAAGAAAAACATTGGTGTGGCGTTGACACCCGCGGCAAGCCCATCGGTTCGGTCGCGCTCGACCGTTCTACGGAGGGTTTGGCTTGCCCGATCTTGGTTGAACGCTTCCATACGGAGGTCTAACGCTTGGGCAAGTAACAGAATGGTTTCTTCTGACAGGTTATCTGCGTTGGTAAATAGCCCGTCGTACATCTCCCAGAACTTGCCCTGCTGTTTGGCGGCTTCTGCGGCAAGGGCCGCAGGTATGGCATTCTCGTGCTGATCGAGTGGAAAGTGACGGTAGATGAAGCGAAGCTGATCGGGATACTTGGCGACGAGTGCGTCAACATATGGTTTGGCAGCACGGCACGCGGGACATTGAAAGTCAGAAAATTCTACCAATGTCACCGGGGCTTGGGGATTTCCTTTGAAAGCCGCCGTTTCCGAGACAAGGATGTCCTGTGGGACAGCGGGGGGCGGGGAAGCCGGCCGGGAAAATAGAAACACCGCGAACCCAACAATAGCAACCGTTGCGACGAGAATTCCTGATAAGAATTTGGATTCAGACGTCAATTTCATATGCACAAATTCTAAGTCCTAATTTTTAATTCTTAATTTCTAATCAAACGAAGAAATTTCTAATTTTTAAACGTTGAAAATTTGGTTCTATCTTCCCGTGAGCCGGGCGTTTTTGAGGGTCAATGCAAAAATGACGAACATGTTGACTGCTGAAATTGCGCACCAGGTACAGACGGCGCGGATGACAAAAAGTTCGGTATAGGTAAACCAGGAGACGAAGAGGATGCCGAAGGTGGCGATACCAAGCATGGCAGCGAGCGCGAGCTTGGCGCGACCCCCATCGAGGGTCGTGCGAAGAAACGCGAGCGCAGCAAGCAGGGAATAGCCCACGAGTCCGACCGCAGGCACCGGCACGCCCCAGAGGTAGCTGGCCGGGTGCTTGCGCACGAGCTCACATCCTTCGTTGACGCAGACAATGGGTGACTGCCGGACAAAGCTCTGCAGGACATAGATGGCCATGGCAATGCCTGCGAGCGAAAGCACAAAGATGAGCCGGTTCCGGCCCGCGTCCCTTGTATTTTTGTCTTTTGCCATACATCGCAGGATACAGGATGCCTGAGGCTGTAATCTGTATGCCATCGCACAAATGCTCCTTGCGAGCTCTCTTGAGAGACTTGAGTGGTGTGATAAGATAAAAATGAAGCTCCCACGTTTTGAGGGGGGCGGAATCCCTCCGAAGCTCCGAGTTAATCGGAGCGAAGGGGGAAAGCCGCAAGTATCTATGAAAAAAAAGCTTGCAATACTCGCAGCCGCCATAGGAGTTTTTCTTTTGGGATATTTTGTCTCCCGTCCGAAGCTTGCTTCACTGACCATTCTAGAGCCGCCAGCCCCTTCCCCGGTTTCACTCGTAAATGCAGAGCCGACGGACGCACCGGCAAACACACTGCTTTCCAAGGCAGGCTATGAAATCATTTTTAGCGTACCCACGTATGAATTCAATGAAGAATATGCCCGGCCTTCATTCGGCGTCGATGTAGAGGTGCTCAACGTATCATTTACGCCATTTATGAGTCCCAGCGGCAACTGCGATATTGCGCAAAACGGAAAAGTGATCCAGCACGGAGCCGGGGTTATGCTTTCCGAGATTCACGATATTTATCCGGGTGAATCTGCCGCCTGGCGCATTACACTCCTCTTGGATCCTGACGACCGCGTCGTGCGGTGTTCGTATTCACCGACCGGATCCTACGATCCTAATATAAGTGTCCATGTCGCCTTTGAGTCGCTATGATGGTTCGAGTGATCCCGGCGGGATTTCGCATTGCTTTCGTGATTGTTTTGATTTTAGCTGCTTTTGCCGGCGGATGGTACGTATACGTTCGGTATATCCAGAAGCCCGTCATTGATAAAAGCGGATTTCGCGTGTATACATCCGGTCAGCAGGCGACCGTTGCCGGCTACACGATTTTTCTTTCCCGGCCCCGCTACCGGACCGAAAACGGTGAGAAACAGTTTCTGGTGAACATAGAACTTCGCAATGCTTCCTATGCTCCGTTTATTGAAACAACAGGAACGTGTGACGTTACCGGAAGCGACGGAACACTCCTGGAGGAGGGCGTGGGCATGGAATTATCTGAATACCGCGCGGTCTATCCCGGGGAAACATTCCGCTGGACGGCGTGGATTTCTCTGCCACATATCAACGCGCGGGTCGGAAGCTGCACCTACGCGCCGGCTGGAGTATACGACCCCAAACTTTCTGTCCGCTTCCGGTTTTAAATCTCACTGCTCGGCTCCGACGGAGACCGAAACGCCGTCTGTGGCATTGCTGTCTTTTTTAATATATATCGTATTCACGTACGGCGGGGTGTTGGACGTGCTGTTGAGCGTTGCATTGCAGTTTGCGTGATCATGGTTTTCTTCCGCGATGTTAAAGCCGCTGCCGTCGGCGTTTTTTTGTGCACCGCCGCCGACATTGGGGTTTATGGTGAGCGTATGATTATGCGTGGTCGCGCCGCCGGTGCCGCCGTAGGTAGATGCGCCGCGAGGAAATTTTGAATCGAGTCCGGTAAATCTCGTCCATCCCAGGGGAGGCACGACATCGGTCATGGTGATACCGGCGACCGGGATCGGGCCGTCCGCGTCTTTACTGGCAAAGACCATATCCAGGTAGGGTGGGGTATGCGTGCCGCTTCCGGTGGTTGCCGAGCCCGAGCCGTGCGTGTGGCCGCCCACTCCTCCGGTGCCGCCGCCGGTCATCGTTTCGGTTGCGGCAGTCGTGCTGCCGGCGCTTGCCGTGGAATGCGTATGGGTTGTGGCGCCTCCGGTGGCTCCATACGAAGCAGCGCCTCTGGGGAAGCCGGAATCAAGGGCGGTGAGCCTGGTCCATCCGGTCGGTGCACTTGCGTCAAAGAGCGCCGCCTGGCCGGATTTAAAGTCGAGTTTTGTTTTACTGCAGAAGGGAACATCCACGTATGTCGGCCAGACAGAGGTATTGTCCGTGATGGTTCTGGTCATAACGTGCGTGTGGGTATTTCTTGCGAGCGTTGCGCCTGTTGCAGACGCTGCGACAGAGTTGACCGTGGAAGAACCGCTCGTACAGCTTGCATTGCTATGAGAACTTGTGGAGCTGCCGCCGGTGCCGCCGTAGGTAGATGCGCCCTGGGGGAATTTGTTTTCATAGGTTTCGGCAGTACCTGATTCCGATGTCCAGCCAGTGGGGCAGGCAGCGGTATTGAGCGTGATGAACTTGCCGGTCCAGGACTCCTCGGCATTGGTTTCGGTGGTGCCGTCATAGTCCAGATACACGGTTTTTCCGCCATCTGGGATAGACGGCACGGTCGCCCAAATGTGCGTTTTGGTGGTATTGCAGCCACCCTCTATCCAGTACGCCAAAGCCGTTGTGTCATCTGAATCCTCCATGCGGATGTCGCCGCAGTCGGAGGTCATTTTACCTGCGGTAATTAGGGTGGCCGTATCAAGTTCTACGAGAATATCGTAGTTACTAAGCGTTGCGCCCGTATAGGAAATCGTGATGTTTCTTCGGTAGCCGCAACTATTGGTCGTCGAGTACGCGCTGTCGTTGCAGTCAGCTGCGGTGAAGCCGTGGAACAGGCCGCACCTTCGGTACCCGCTGGCAGTGGCTTCGGCAAAGGTGAAGCTACTTGCCCAGCCGTCCGCGTCACTGTCGCTGCAGTAAAGCGGTGAGCCGATTTTGATGTAGCCGCCGGTTTGGGTGGCGACCGTGCCGCCGGTCAGGGACATGGATCCCAGATACAGCTTGCCGGTGGCGTTGACGGTGATGGCTGCGTTGGTCGCGACGGTGAGGACGGCGACGTTCGCGGTCGATCCCTCGGTGTTATTTGGGTCGTCTATGCCTTCGACATCGGATACTGTACAGGTCGAGCTCCAGGAAACGTTTTTGCTGCCTGCGGTCATGGATTCATGAAAATTGCATGCTGCGTGTGCCGGCTGGTGCCAGGGGAAGATGACGCCGGCAAGAAAAAGGATGACTAAGGTAAAGATCGTGCGTTTCATGATCTGGGTGCGACGGTCGCGCTCGATGCCCCTTCTGCCGAAGTCGCGTTGATGGTCAGAATATAGGTGTACCACACCGTGCTGTCGACGGTGACGCTAGCGGACCAGAATTCAGATGCCGCAGTGGTTTGGGTTTTTTGAAACGTCAGGTTTTTTTTGCCGCTGTCGGTTTGCAAGGTACCGGTGACACTTTGGCTGTTGGAGTTGGCAGTTACTATGACGGTGATGGTAAGCGTTTGGCCTTTCTGAACGTCCAGGGGGTCAAAAATAACCTGCTGGAACGTGGGGCCGGCGTGGGCTCCCTGCGAGATGTTGTAGGTGCCTTTGGTGCCGGTGTCCGGCTGCAGAATAATCGGCGTGGGCGTGGGCTTGTATGTGGGGGTTACGGTGGCGGCTGTTGAAACCTGCACAGAAGCTCCTGGCGCTATTTTTGTTTCTTTCGTCGGCAGACCAGGAAGAGCTTCCAGTACGGTCTGAAGAACGGTTTTTTGTTTTACCGAGATGTAGAGAAGCCCGGAGAGCGCAAGAAGAATGGTCAGAAGAACGACGAGCCGCAGTGGAGACGGTTTTTTTTGCAGGGGTTGGGGAGGGGAGGCGTCCGGGGTCACCGGTTCCGGACTTTCCACCATAGGCAGACTTTCGGGCATAGTTTCCCTTTCGTATTACCAGCGTAAAGAATAGGGGAAAGGCTGTCAAGACCGGGGGATTGTGCGATAGTATACAGAAGAAATGTATGCTAGTATGCTACAGTGCAGCCTAGGAGGCACGATGACCACCGAAAAATCAAAAGTAGATGCGTTTTTTGCTTCATATACAAAACTTACCTACAAGGCCGGCGACACCATAATCCGCGCAGAAGATCCTCCGGCCGGCGTGTACTACCTGACAGGCGGACTGGTTCGGCAATACACCATGTCGCCTACCGGCGACACATTTATCGTCCATGTGTATAAACCTGGATCGTTTTTTCCGCTCATGTGGGCGCTCTCTGACATTCCCAATACGTTTTATTTTGAGGCGGTCACTCCTGCGGACGTGGTGCGCGCGCCGAAAGAGCGGATCTTGCGGTTTTTGGAGAAACACCCGGATATACTTTTTGCAACGACAAAAAGACTTCTGACCGGGCTTCACGGGTTTATCAGGCGAACAAGTTCTTTGGTTTTGGACGATGCGTATACCAAGACCGCGCTTCTTCTTTTGTATTACGCTCAAAATTTTGGCGTCCGCAGCGGTGACCAGGTGAGCCTGCCGATTCCCCTGGTTCACCGGGAAATGGCAGCCTGGATCGGCACGACGCGCGAGACGGCGAGCCTGCAAGTGGAAAAGCTTGCGCGCAAAGGTCTGGTGCGGCACATGGGAAGAAAGCTTATCATTACCAGTGCGCTGCAGCTGGAAAGGGAAATTATGGCGATGCGCACGGCTGAGGGAACCATTGCCTCATGAATACCGGCCCGCTCCTGGTCATGCTTGCTTCTTCGCTGTGGGCCTTGGATGCCCTGATCCGTACCGGGCTGACCCGCAGTATTCCTCCTGCCGGTATCGTTTTTTGGGAGCATGTATTCGGGTTTTTCTTCCTTTTTCCCGTTTTCGTCCGGTCCTTGCCGGCACTGCGAAAACTTCCTGCAGCTGTCTGGGCCGGTGCAATTGCGTTGGCACTCGTGAGCGGCGTGGGCGGAACGCTCCTTTTTACCCAGGCCCTGGGGACAAGCTTTGCCACCGGCGATTTTGTCACGCCGCTTCTTTTACAAAAAACCCAGCCGATTTTTGTCACATTTTTGGCGGCTATTTTTTTGCGGGAGGCCCTTTCTTTGCGGTTTCTCCTCCTTGTCCCAATAGCACTTATCGGAAGCTATATGGTGAGTTTCGGCGTTCAGCCGCTCCGGCTGGAGCTCGCGGGAAAAGAGCTTGTGGTGCTCCTTTCCCTGGGCGCTTCTGCCGCCTGGGGATCGGGAACGATATTGAGTAAAACTCTTCTGACCAAGTTGTCCTTCCCCCAGGCGACCAGTCTGCGGTTTGCCCTGACGATTCCCGTGGCATTTAGCGCAAGTGTCGTTTTGGGTCAGACATTTCCTCCGTCCTCATTTGTTCCGCAGCAACTGGTCCGGTTTCTCCTTATTGCTCTGACGACCGGCGGGGGAGCGACGCTCGTCTACTACGCCGGGCTCGCCCGCACCCGGGCAAACGTTGCGACCTTCGCTGAGCTTATGTTTCCTATAGTCAGCATCCTCATTGCGGTCACACCGCTTAACCCGTATGGCAGCCCGCAGGCATTATCCCTGGCAAATATATTCGGTATTACTATTCTTCTGACCGCAATAATTCTCATGAGTAGGGGGGAGAAAGGGGATACCGTTGGGAACGGAAAGGTCGTCGGCACGGTGATCGCGGGCCACGGCGACGGGAAAAAACTCGGGTTTCCGGCGGCGAATCTGGCACTTTCGGCGCCACTAAACTTGCCGTATGGCGTGTATGCGGTGCGCGTATTGGTAGGGGGAAAGCGCAGAGACGGGGTTCTTCACTGGGGACCGCGGGTCGTGTTCGGAGAGGAAAAGCCGCAGTTTGAAGTGCACCTTTTTGACTTTTCCGGTGATTTATACGGGCAAAAAATGGACGTCCAGGTCATCGGATTCATCCGGCCGTCACGGAATTTTTCCTCGCTTGTCAAACTCATTGCCCAGATACGACAAGACTGCACCCGCACTCGGCAGGTGCTTCGCCGGTATGGAAGGCCGGGATAACCGTATTACTTCTTTTTGTTAATCTGTTTCCAAAAGTATACGCTTCCCAGTGCGAGAAACAGAACCAAAAGAAGCCAGGTGACACTTCCCCAGAGTCCCACAGACCCCATCATATTGCCGCTCCATCCATATCCCATCATAAATTTTTTCGCTCACCTCCTTTTGCCGATACATCCATTATACACGACGGCAAAAAGATAGCCGATGAGCCAGCCGAATAGGCTCGACGAAACAAGGCCGAGGACAAAGGTCGATGTCGGGATGCTCCATGTATCCATTGGCGTAAGCTGTATGCCGTGGAACCATGATTGGCCTATGGCAAACATAAGATTTGGCGAGACGCCGACAAGGAGCCGACAGACGACAAAGACAATCGCAGTCGTCAGTCCGACTGCATGCGCGGTTGCGACCGGATGATGTTTCATATTTTTCTCACCTCCTTTCTTTGTGTGTTGCGTTCTGGTGCAAGATATTTAATACCCCCACTGGTCCTGCCACGTCGACATAATGTCGATTTCCTTGGTCTGGGCGCTTATGATATCCCTTGCAAGCTGCGAAATTTCGGGCCGGCTCGTGCTTTTGAGCGCCTCTTTTGCCATGTCGATAGCTCCCTCATGGTGAACGATCATGGCAGAAAGAAATGCCTGATCAAACGCCGTGTCCTGCTTTCCAGTCATTGAGCCCATCATGTCGGTCATACTCGATCCCATGCCCATCATTCCCTCGTTCTGCAGTGTGGGACCGTTGCCTGCCGTACGCATTCCCATCATGCGCATCATGCTGGTATTTTGGGAATTTACTGAGTATGTGGCAATCACGACGCCGAGAAGCAGTCCGACAATGCCGGTGATAAATGATTCTTTACTCATCTTGTTTCTCACCTCCTTTTGTTCGTTGATTATGATCGTGGTGTTCGTGTCGCATAAAAAAAGCGTGGGAGAGCGGACACGCGAGAACAAGGGCAAAGAGCGCGAGATTTTGCAGATTTTTCCCCGCTGCGATCCAGGCCACAAGTAGGCTAGCGGGCAGGATGCAGAGCAGAGAAACAAGCACCCCCTTTTTCATTTTTGTACCTCCCAGGTAAACGTGCGTTCGGCGATGCCGGCGATATCGCGCAGGGTCAGGGTAAGGGTTTTGGATTTGTCCAACTCCGGGGTAAAACGCAGGGTCCCGCTCCGGTGGTGGCCGCCGGGTGGCGAGCCGTCCCAGTGACCGGTGAACGGGGTATTTTTCCCGTCGGTGAGGGTTGCGACACCTTCCACATCAAAGTCAAGATCCACGGAGTGTGTCTCAAACGTCAGATCAAACGATGCCGGAAATCCCAACGAGAGCTCAACCGGTGTGACCGATACGGTCACGTCGCCGCCCGAGTCTTCCTTGGTTTCAAAGGAAGATTGCGTTTCCGTGTCGGCGGTTTGAGACGACAACTGGTCGGTGCCCATTAGTCTGACTAGAGCAACGACTGTTGTAACAAAGATGAGAAAAAGCAGGAATTTAGTTGTTGGTTTCATACATTCTTTAAATGTTTGGACAGGAGAGATATGCCGATTATATTGATGAACAAACTTGCTGACAGGAGCGGTATTTGATAGCGCGCAACCAGCGTTGATGCGCCGGACAATCCGACGATTGGCAACACATCGGTCGCGTGGTGCGCACAGCAGGCAAGCATCCCCACTCCCGCAGAAGCGCCGCCCGCGGCGAGAGCGGTGTGAGTTTTTTGTTGTATGCGTTGTTTGAGTTTGGCATAGAGACCTACCTGGACGCCAAATCCTACTGCAAGAGGTACCATGAGGTACCATAGCGACGCAAATTGCTGCAGCGTAATCACCAACGAGCGGGTGAGTGCGGTCATGGTCGCGGCATAAAGACCAAGAAGCGCGAATGCGGCCAGAATGCCGGCAGGTATGGGCTTCATGCTAGGTGCCGCAGCTGCCGCCGAAGTTAGTCGTAAACGGCAGCGGCCCGACTTTTTGGCTGATTTCGGATGCTCCCTGGGCACTGGAGTAGGAGGCACCCAAAACTTCTTTTGCGTCGACTTTGTCCCACGGTGTGCCTTGCCGGGCAAAATGTGCCGCAAGCGTCAGATACGTATCCGGGAACCAGAAGCTGTTAAAGCCCAAAACCTTGCGGTAGATGGTTGCATCATCCACTCCGGCTGATACCAGGAGCTCGATAATGGCGAGCGCCGCCATGCCGTGATTGCAGTCCGGGAACCAGGTGGAGTTGCCGCAACAGGGCCGGTAGACGTTTTGGGCAATCTCGCCGACTTTTTTCTGCTGGTCGGCTGACAGCGGGACAAGGTTAAACC
This sequence comes from uncultured Gammaproteobacteria bacterium, assembly GCA_964400835.1. GTDB lineage: Bacteria > Patescibacteriota > Microgenomatia > UBA10105 > UBA927 > CAYNWD01. Next base: position 11,751 of record CAYNWD010000013.1, read on the forward strand.
GGTTGAGGTAGTTGACCGCGTCGCCGCGGGCTAAATTCCATCCGCCGGTAGAGGCAAAGTTACCCTGCTCATTTTTGTATTCTTTACCCAGCGGCCCTTCATCATATACCAGGCTTTTTTGCGCAAGCCCCAGGGCCCACAGCACATCCACCACAAACTGGCTGTTTTTGTGGTCGATGCGGATTTTTTCATCCGATCCGGTGGTGAGTATCTTTTCCTGATCCGGCGTCATCTGAACGACACTGCGGAATGCCGCAAGGTCGATAACCCCGGCGTCGACGAGCTGTTTGCCGAGTGTACCCCAGGACACCGGCAACTCAACGCCCCCAGAGGGAAGCACGGTTTCTTCAAGGTTTGAAAGATCCAGGATCGTGCCGCCTTTTTTCTTCCAGCTATCCATGCCGCCCGAAAGGTGACGGACATTGGTGTAGCCGAGTTTTTTGACCGTTGTCAGCGCTTCTTCGCTCATGCGGCCGGTTTTGCAATAGAGGATAATCGGTGCATTTTTGTCCTCCGGCAGGAAGCTGCTGTTTTCCACGATCTGGTTGTAGGCGATGAAGGAATCGGTGTTTGCCAGTTCCCCCTCATACGGCACATGGACGTTTATAAGGGTGATCGCTTCGGGATTTTTGAGTTCCCGTGTAAGCGCTGCGACGCTTATGGTGTCGCCCCGGGCGGGAAGCGCCTGCTGTCGGCCGGCAACAAATCCCAAGAGAATCGCAGCAAAGACGATGAGAAATGTACGCGCTGCGGCGCGGTTTTTCAAAAATTTCAGACGGAAGACGATGCGTTTTTTCATGATGGGTTCCTCCTTCTTGCACGTCGGACAAGATAATATATCACAATAATCAGGATAGCTGCGAAGACATATTCGCTTAAGGCAACGCTGCGTAGCCGGCGGACGAAATCCCACAGAATGCCGGTTGTCCCGGCAAGCGCTGCCTGCGAATCCATGTCCATGGCGATCCGGCCGCTCAATGCAAGGCTGCTTATCAGAATGCCGACGGCAATATACAGAATACCTGCTACCGCGTCGCTTGCCAATATGTGCTTTGTGCCGATTCGAATGGTTTTCGTGCGAAATTGAGGGAGCTTGGCCCAGTTGACGCGCTCAAGCAGGAGAGAAAGGACAACGAGCGGCACCACCATGCCAAAGACGTAGGAAAAACCTGCCATGGCAGCCCAGAAAAAGCTCGGCGAGAGAAAGCTCAAGGTCAGGACACCCGCCAAAACCGGCGTGCAGCAGGAGGTCGTCAGGCCGGAAAAAATCCCCAAAAGATAGATAGACCAGGGGTCGTGACGTTTGTTTAAATCTATGGTGAGGTTGAGCATCGGCAGGGTGATTTTTTTTCCGGTTATTTCCATAACGCCTAAGAGAATCATGAAAATACCGCCGGCTACATACACCTGCGTGTGGTAGGTTTGGAATAGTAAGCCCACACTGCGGATCCCAAGCGCTGTCGGCACCAGGATGGTCGCTATTCCCAGGCCAAACAGGAGCGTCATCCACACGACGCGGCCCTTTTCGCGGAATATATTGGCCAAGTAGCTTGGCAGAAGAAAGGTAATGCAGCAGGGCGCAAAAAGCGCGACCATGCCGCCAAAAAAAGCTGTTATCAAAGAAATACTTTGGATGAGTGCCACGCTATTCATATGGGCTTAATTTTCAATTTTTAATTTACAATTTGAATTGAATTTGAAATGAATAAATTTGAATTTAAGCCAATAAAAATTGATTACAAATTTCAAATTTCAAATTAAAAATTTATAGTACGTTGGCAGCAATTGAGATCTCGACAGTAGCGTTATTCGGGTCATTAGTTGAGAAGTTCACCTGACGGCTCACGGGACCTGATACCGGCATGACACTGGGCCGGTAAATTACCTCAAGCTGCGCTTTTTGTCCCGCCGGCACTTCGCCGATCCAGTTTTTGAGCGTGCTGTTCATGTGCATGCTCATGTTGAACTCGCCGGTTTTTGTACCGGCGATTGTGACATTGGCAAACGTGCAATCGCAGCTTGTCGCAATACCCCAGAGCCGCAGCACCGAGCCGGTTGAGGTATTGGTGATGGTAAACACGGCACTTTTATCTTCACTGACCTTCATGGTGCCTAAATCTTCTTCCTTTTTGTCGATTGTCATGGATGCGCTGCCTTGCGCTTCTCGTTTTGGCCGGCTGTCGCGGCCCAGGACAAACACTGCCCCCCCGATAAGAAGGACACTGGCCATGACCGCTCCGAGAATAACTTTCGTGTCTGCATTCATACTTTTACTCCTTTCAGCCGGAGAGAATTTCCGACGACAGAAATACTACTTGCGGCCATGGCAAACGCGGCGAGGGCGGGGTTCAAAAGCCACCCGGTAATGGGGTAGAGGATGCCCATGGCAACCGGGATGAGAATGACGTTATAGGAAAATGCCCAAAAGAGGTTTTGTTTGATGACGGAGAGCGTACCTTTGGAAAGTTTTATCGCAGAAACGACGCTGCGTAAATCTTTGTTCAAAAGTGTGATCCCGGCTGATTCTATCGCGACATCCGTACCTGTTCCCATGGCAATCCCAACGTCACTTGCCGCCAGGGCCGGCGCGTCATTGATGCCGTCGCCGACAAAAGCAACGATGGGAGATTTTTGCCCGTTTTTCCCGGGCATATTGTCTCTGACCGCTGACCGCTGGTCTCTGACCGCTGACCGCTTTTTTAGCTCCCGTATTTTTTCAGCCTTTTGGGCAGGAAGAACACTCGCTAATACCCGTTCTATCCCTGCCTGTTTTGCAATTGCTTTCGCCGTCGCCTCGTTATCGCCGGTAATCATCCAGACGTCGATGCCCATGCCCCGGAGGCTACTGACGGTATCTTTTGCTCCAGGCTTGATGGTATCTGCCAGTCCCAAAAGTGCAACGTTTTTGCGGTCAACCGCGACATAGGCGAGGGTCTTGCCCTGGCCGGACCACGCTGTGGCTTTTTTGTCCAGCTCCGCGCAGCGCATGACGTTTTCTTTTTCCAGGAGCTTTTTATTTCCGTTAACGACAGAATATTTCCCGACGATCCCCCGGACACCAAATCCCTCGATTGCGGAAAACTTTTCCACTTTCCAGCTTCGCAAGGCGTCCCCTTGCGAAGCTAAATATGTAGAGATTGCCTGAGAAAGGGGATGTTCTGAATTGTTTTCCAGGGATACGGCGAGACCCGCAATGTCATTTTTTGAGAGCCCCATCGCCTTGATGCCTTCATTGTAGTCAGCGTCGGTGACCTTGGGTTCGCCGGCGGTGAGGGTGCCGGTTTTGTCAAAAACCGCGACCTTTATTTTATTGGCAATTTCCAACGCCGTGGCGTCTTTTATGAGGATGCCGTGTTCGGCGCCCCGGCCGGTGCCGACCATAATGGCCGTGGGGGTAGCAAGCCCCAGGGCGCACGGGCAGGCGATAATGAGAACCGCAATCATGTTCACAAATCCCTGGAGTGGAAGTCCAAAATCGTACCAAACGACAAATGTGGCAACGGCAAGCATGAGGACAACAGGGACAAAATATCCCGAGACGACGTCGGCAAGCCGCTGGATCGGCGCCCGGCTACTTTGCGCCTCCGATACCATTTTGACGATCTGGCTGAGCATGGTTTCGTCGCCGACTTTGGTTGCCGCAAAAAGAAATGCTCCGGTTTTGTTGATAGTCGCGCCGATCACGGAGTCGCCGGGCTTTTTGTCCACCGGAATCGACTCTCCGGTGACCATCGATTCGTCGATACTGCTTGTTCCTTCGGTAATTTTTCCGTCAACCGGAATTTTTTCGCCCGGCCGGACGCGGATGAGGTATCCAACCTGCACCTGTTCGATGGGAATGTCTTCTTCTATATAATTGGACCAATGGGACGAATTTGACAAATTTGACTTGGGCGGGCGAAGCACCCGGGCCGTTTTTGCCTGCAGATGCAGGAGTTTTTTTATGGCGTCGCTCGTATGTGCTTTGGCTTTTGCCTCCAGATACCGGCCCAAAAGAATAAGGGTGATGATGACTGCTGCGGTGTCAAAGTACGTCCCCGAAAGCCCGAGCCCCGGAAACAGGATAACGAGGACCGAGTATCCAAACGCAGCTGTGGTTCCGATCGCAATGAGCGTGTCCATGCCTGCTGTACGGTTTTTGAGTCCGCTGCCGGTCGCCTGATAAAAGCTTGCGCCCGCCCAAAATTGCACGGGCGTAGCCAGGAAAAGAAGGACAACGTTCCGAGTTAAAAGTTCATACAGGGGAAAAAAAGAAAAAAATTGGGAAAACCACTCGGGGAAGCTTCCCAGTAGTATAAAAAAACTTAAAACGGCCGAAACCCACACTTTCCGTTTGAGATCAACAAGCTCGGCCTTTTTTGCTTCCTCCTTGAGTTCGTCCGGAGATTTTCCTTTTTCTTCGGCTATGACCGCCTTGTAGCCGGCTGACTCCACTGCTTTACCGAGTGCTTCGAGGGTGCTCGCACCTTCATCAAACTCCACAGAAGCCTGTTCACTTCCGTAATTGACGGCTGCCGCCGTGACCCCCGGTGTCTTTTTGAGCGACCGCTCAATAAGCTTGGCACAGCTGGCACAATGCATGCCGATGATAGGGAAAGAAGTTTTCATGTTAATTTTTATTATTCTTACAGAGAACTATTTGAACAAGATTAAGAAATGACCCCTGGTAATACGGAAGGAGTCCAACATGAGACAGATGGATTAAAAGTCCTCGTCGAACAAAATCTTCAAACATGGGCGTTTCGTAAAGGCGTTCAAGAGAGTGCGCGATAGAGGGAATAAGCCCTCGATTTGGCTCAAGATAATCCATGACAAGTATGATCCCGCCGGGCTTTGTGACGCGAATCATTTCTTTGAGCACGAGCAAGCGAATTTCATACGGCATGTCATGAAGACCCCACGATATCGTACTGGCATCAAAGGCGTTTGTGGCATAGGGGATTTTTGTGGCATCGCCGCGAATAAAAGACAAACGCAGGCCTGGCCGAAGTTTCTTTTTTGCCTGATTGAGCATTTCTGCTGACAGGTCCAGACCAATCACAATATACCCTTGTTTCGCAAGAGCGTAAGCGAGTGCGCCAGTTCCGGTGGCGACATCGAGAATTTTACTGTTTTTGGGAAGGACAAGGGACCGGGCGACGTTATTTCGAATTGGAAAAAGAAAATATTTTTCGTAGTCGTAGAGCTTCGCAAATTTCGCAAAGAATTGTTGATTGAAGTACGCATGTTGTTTTATCAGTTGACCCGTTGCGTGTTTCATATGACGTTAATTTTTCCATGGAACATGTTCATGCCGCAGTGCATTTGGTAGACCCCGGGTTTGGCGGGGGAGAGAGTGATGGTGACAGGCTTATTAAGCGGGAGAAACGTCTTGATTTTAAAATCCGGAATGACGACTTCCTCGAGACAGGAATTCGGATCGCGGCGTGTGAAGGTAATGGTTGACTGCATGGCCTTCGGTATCACAATAGTTGCCGGCTTGTACCCCCCGGAAACGATAATGTCCCACGAATTGCGCGTTTCCATAGTTTCCTCCTTTTTACCAAAGAAAAACCAGTAAATACCTGCGATAGAAAGTAGGCCAGTGATAGTTACGATAAGTTTGTCCATAGGCTTATTGTATTAAAGAAATTTAAAGGAGTTTAGAGGAGGTTAAAGGATAAGAGCCTTACCGCTTCTCCATCACCTTCATGACTTCCTCAATCACTTCTTTTTCCTTTCCTTTTTTGATGGCGTCGGCAACGCACATGACCATGTGATTTTTTAAAATATGCTGGTCGGTTGTTCTCAGCGCCGCCTGAACAGCCATGGACTGGTGAATAATGTCGATGCAGTAATCGCCGCGTTCCACCATGCGTATAACCTTGGCCAGGTGGCCGTTGGCGATTTTGAGCCGGTGCAGAACCTGGTCCTGCACGGATCGGGTGCGATAGGTATTCGGATTCATTGATATCCCCCCTGGGGGGATCTGATCAGAATACGCTATGTTCCCGGGGGTTGTCAAGAGCCAGGTGAAATCCGTACAATGGTGGTCATGCCAAATTTGTGGATTATATTCCTCACGGGCCTTTTTACCGGCGGTTTGACCTGCATGGCAGTGCAGGGTGGGCTCCTCACTGCTGTCCTCTCAAAACAAGAGGAGGCCGAGCCATTCCAGTCGCGGGCGGGGTCTATTCTCGCATTTTTGCTCGCCAAACTTTTTGCCTACACGCTGCTCGGCGCACTCCTGGGATGGCTGGGATCGTTTTTTACGCTCACGATAGGAGTTCAGGCGCTTCTTATGACTGCGGCGGCGGTGTTTATGATCGGCAGCGGACTGTCACTTCTTGACGTTCACCCTGTGTTTCGCTTGTTCGTCATCCAGCCGCCGTACGCGCTGCGCCGGTTTATTAGAACACAAACCAAGGCAGATCATGTTTTTGCGCCTGCGGCACTGGGTGCCCTCACCGTATTTATCCCGTGCGGCACGACCCAGGCCATGATGGCGCTTGCCGTCGCCAGTCAAAATCCCTGGGCAGGAGCGGCAATTCTGGCCACGTTTACCGCCGGCACGTCGCCGCTTTTTTTCCTCCTGGGGTATTCCATAGATAAACTCAAGGAGGTTTTGCGTGCCAATTTCGCGCCGATCCTTGCGGCGGTCGTCATAAGCATGGGCCTTTGGAACATAAATAACGCCCTGGTCCTTGCGGGAGCATCGTGGGCGCCTATCAGGCTTCTTTCTGGCGCGTACTGCACAGTAACATTTTGTGAAACGTCCAGGCGGATTGCACAGGCGACCGATACCGTGACCATCCGGTTTGAGGAAAACGGGTATGTGGTGGATAATCCGTATCTGCGTGCCGGCATGCCCATTACGCTCAACCTCGTGAATATCCGCGGCCGGGGCTGCATCCAGGCTTTTTCTCTCCCGCGCTATAACATTCAGCGTATCGTGCCGGTTGGCTCAACTGACACGGTGCGCTTTGTGGCGCCGAATGAGGAGGGAGAAATCGCTTTTTCCTGCGGCATGGGGATGTTTTCTGGTACACTGTATGTGACAAAACAAGGATGAGTGTTCCTATGATACGTCAATCGCTGAAAATCGACGGCATGCACTGTGCGAGTTGCTCACTCCTTATTGAAGGCGAGCTTGAGGATCGCGGGATAACGGCCCGTTGCGACTGGAAAGCTTCAAAGGTTGATGTGGAATACGATCCGGCGAAGATTTCCGCAAAAGACATACAGGCAGGGATTGAAGCCGCAGGATATTCCATTATGAAAGGAAGCAGCGGAGATTTATGAAGATGCGTTGGTGGCATATTATCGGCGTTGTTATTCTCGGGTTTTTCGGGTGGTGGTTATACCGGAGCGTCACCGTTGTCGCACCCGGGGCGCCCGTGGAGGATCAGGGCAGGCAGCACGTGTCGCCCGCCGACGTTATCTCGTTTGCCTACAATAGTAATCCGCCGACATCCGGGCCGCATTTGCCCACCTGGGTGAAGGCCGGTGTGTACCAGGTGCCACAAAGCGAGGGCGAACTTATTCATTCTCTGGAGCACGGCTACATTATTATAAGTTACAACTGCGGGGTTCACTTGGGAGACAATAAGACAATAAGACAATCAGAGGGGAAGAATACGAGAGTATCGTTTCTCCAGTCTGCCATCTTCCGGTCGGTGTACGCGCATGAGGAAGGGACGGCGAGCATGGCCGGAGATTTTGAGGCACCGGCTATAGCCACCGGGTCGGCGATTACCGACAGCGCAGGGTGTCAGGAGCTTGTGAAAAAATTGGAAGACCTGGCGGGGAGGAAAAAACTGTGGAAGCTTATTGTCGTCCCGCGCCCGCAGTTGGATACGACCCTTGCCCTGACCGCATGGGGGGCAATCGACAAGTTTGATCCGGCGGCCGGTGAGCTGGATGAGGAGCGGATAGTACGGTTCATCGACTACTACCGCGACCACGGCCCGGAAAAGACCATGGAGTAACAAGGGGTCATAAGACCTGGGAAGTGTCGCGGCCAGGGGAGAAGTATAAAAAAGTAGGGTGTGTGTATATAAACAATTTTTTGGAGAGCATATACACGTTGCGGTCCGCAGGTGGCCAGACAGCTGATGACCGACAGCTGAATGCTTCTATAATATATGGCAAATACGTTAACAGACAGCGAGTTTGATGCAAAGGTGCTTCAGAGCGATAAGCCGGTCTTGGTGGACTTTTGGGCCGTCTGGTGCGGACCGTGTATTGTGCAAGGGCCAATTGTAGAGGAAGTGGCCACGGCAGTTGGCGACAAAGCGCACGTATTTAAGCTGAACGTCGATGAAAATCCGAATGTGTCGCAAAAATACGGGATCATGTCCATCCCGACACTGATGATTTTTAAAGGCGGCACCGTGGTGCGTCAGTTTATCGGCGTGCAGAGCAAAGAGACATTGTTGAGTGAGTTAACGAAACTCACAAATTAACAATCCAATTCTCAAATTCTCCAATAATCAAGCTCATCCAATAAAAATGCTGTATCCTTTTATTGGATTATTGGATTATTGGATTATTGGATACTCTTTATATGTACGATATCATCATTCTTGGTTCCGGACCTGCGGGGTATACTGCCGGCCTGTACACATCGCGGGCGCTTTTGAAAACACTGATTCTTTCCGGGCCTGAACCCGGCGGGCAGCTCACGACGACGACTGAGGTAGAAAACTATCCGGGGTTTCGAATGGGTATTTTGGGTCCCCAGCTTATGGCGGACATGAAGGCTCAGGTCGAGCGGTTCGGCACGCAAGTACAGGTGGCAGAGGTGACACAGGTGGCAGAGGTGACCAAGGATGCAAAGGAGAAGCTCTTTCAGGTAACGACCCGGGAAGGTCAAACGGTAGAAGGGAAAGCGATTATCGTGGCAACCGGCGCTTCGGCTTTGTACCTTGGGTTGCCGTCCGAGGAAAAATTGCGGGGCAAGGGTGTATCGGCGTGCGCAGTCTGCGACGGCTTTTTCTTTAAGGGAAAAAATGTCGTGGTTGTGGGCGGCGGCGATACGGCCATGGAGGAGGCGATGTTTCTGACGACGTTTGCCAACAAAGTCACCATCATCCACCGAAGGGATGAATTTCGTGCGTCACCCATCATGCTGGAGAGGGCAAAGAAAAATCCCAAAATTTCATTCCTGACCAATAAAATTGTCGAGGAAGTGCTGGGGGAAACGTCGGTAACCGGTATACGCACGAGAGACGGGAAGACGGGAAGACGGGAAGATATATCAGTCCAGGGCATGTTTCTGGCGATCGGCCATAAACCCAACACCGGTTTTTTGCAGGGATTTGCGGAGCTTGACCAGAAGGGCTATATTTTGGTCCGCAAACCGGATTCCGCGCTTTCGGCACAGACGGTAACGAGTGTCGATGGGGTATTTGCAGCGGGCGACTGCGTGGATCCGCGCTACCGACAGGCCGTGGTTGCCGCGGGAATGGGCTGCATGGCAGCGCTCGACGCGCAGAAATGGCTGGAAGAGAAGAAAGCAGGAAAATAGCAAGATAGGAAGATAGGAAGGCGGGGGATAAAGAGGGGAAGAGAAAAACTATTCGGTCGACAGCGATATGATGCGTCATAAACCGCAATTATTTACCAGCCGGCTTGGCCATATAGAAAAAATAAGTAGTAAGGTGTACCTCAAGCGTTTTGATCTAGTGGAGCCGCGGGAGATGCATTTTACCGCCGGCCAGACCGTCATGCTGCGTGTCGCAGATGGCGTCAACCGCAGCATGTCCATCGCCTCGCCGCCCGGAGAGACGGCGTCGATCACGGTGGCCCACGACGTCTCACCTATGGGGCCGTATTCCAAGTGGACGATTTCCGCCAAAGTAGGGGACGAGATGAAGTTTATGGGACCTTTGGGGCTCTTTATTTTGGATCCCTCAAGCCGCCGCAATAAAGTTTTTGTGGCTACCGGTACGGGTATTGCGCCGTTTCGCTCCATTCTTCTTGATGTGTTCTCCGCCTCCCGCGCCTCGCCGGTTCCCTATAATATTTTTCTTTATTGGGGGCTCCGTTTTGAAGAGGATATTTTTTGGAGAGAAGAATTTGAAGCTCTGTCTCGTGCCAATCCGACTTTTTCGTTTCGGCTCATTCTTTCCAGACCGGCGCCTACGTGGGCGGGGCTTACCGGACACGTGACCGAGCATATCCTGGAAAACGAAAAAAAATTAGGCGAAAATGATTATTATCTCTGCGGCAACAAATCCATGATTGAGGATATGAAAGAAATACTTTTGATGCGCAATGTACCAAAAGAACAAATTAAAACAGAGCTCTTTTATTAGGAATATTACTGTTTTTGAACACTTTTCGTAACGTATATTCTTTTTTTTGAAGAATTTTCTTTTAACTCGTTAATACGGACATATTTTTGTCCACCTTCGCTCCGATTAAATCGGAGCTTCGGAGGGATTTCGCTCCTGCGATGCATGTGGAGAAGGCCCGCCTGCCGGACGGGCAGGTACCACGGGTGGGTAGCCCATGGAGCTTCATTTCCTTGACTTCACAAGCACTTTCTACAATAATTGCAGCATACAGACATGAGCAAATCCTTGTCCCTGGCAGATATCGACGAGTCAGCCCGCAGTAAGGTGTATACGCAGGACTATGCGCCGAAAACGCTTATTGACGGCGTGAAAGTAGTTTCTCTCCGCAATTTTGCCGGCGAGGAGGGCGCGTTTTGCGAGCTCATGCGGCTGGACGAATCAGGATTGTGCAAGGAATTCCCCGGATTTTCCGTCCGGCAGATAAACTGGAGCAGCCAGTTTCCCGGATCAGTCAAAGCATGGCACATGCACCTATCCCAGGATGAAGTATGGTATGTTCCTGCCGAGTCCCATCTGGTCGCAGGATTGTGGGACGTGAGGAAGGGATCAAAAACATTCGGCAAAACCAACAGAATTGTCCTGGGCCGGGATACGAACCGGCTCCTCTTCATTCCCCGCGGCGTGGCGCACGGGTCAGCAAATTTTTCCAAGAACCTCGGCATCATCCTGTACTTTATGAACAGCCAGTTTGACGTCAGCAAACCGGACGAGCAGCGCATTCCGTGGGACAGTTTGGGGCAGGATTTCTGGAAACCGGAGCGCGATTAACCCCTTTATGAAAGCCCAACTTCACAGAAGGGGTTTTTATAACAAGAGAGCGAAAACCACGACCGTAAGGCACGTGGATGAAGCGCTCAAATCCGCGCGAAGCGCGAACAAGGCGTTTCAAAAATCGCGAGCGTAAGCTCGTCGGATTTTTATATGGCTTAATGCACACGGTTTGAAAAACGAAAAAATCTATGAGAACAGGGAATCCATTTGAACATGCCCTTGCACAGCTGGAGAAAGCAGCGGGATTTTTGGGAAAAACCAAGGAGCTCCGGCAGAAACTCGAAATACTAAAATCCCCCCAGCGCATCGTCAACGTTTCGATTCCTGTGACCATGGACGACGCCAGCATCCGGATTTTTCAGGGATACCGCGTACAGCACAACAACAGCCGCGGCCCGTACAAGGGAGGCATCCGGTTTCATCATCTGGTGTCCATGGATGAGGTAAAGGCACTCGCACTTTGGATGACGATGAAATGCGCGGTGGCGGATTTGCCCTTGGGGGGCAGCAAAGGCGGCGTCATTGTGGACCCCAAAACGCTTTCGGCCCGTGAACTGGAGCGGCTGTCCCGCGGGTACAGCGCGGCGATTGCCGACTGCATCGGCCCGGACAAGGACGTGCCGGCACCTGACGTCAACACCACCGGTCAGATTATGGGGTGGATGGTGGATGAATACGTAAAAGCAATCAGCCGTCAGCAATCAGCCGTCAGCAAAAAAGAGAAAGAAAAACTGCGCGCGACGTTTACCGGGAAACTTATTAAAGACGGCGGCAGTGAGGGCAGGGAGGAGGCCACCGGTTTGGGTGGTCTTTTTGTTTTGCAGGCGGTCCTGGCCAGGCTGGCCGGCCGAAGCGGCAAGCCAATGACCGCGGCAGTGCAAGGATTCGGCAACGTCGGGTACAATGCGGCGCGGTTTCTGACGGAAGCCGGCTTTAAAGTGATTGCCGTATCCGATTCCAAAGGAGGCATCCATGTACCGGACGGCATAAATCCTGAGCTTACCCTGGAATGCAAGAAAAAGAACGGGTATCTGGCGGGCTGTTACTGCAGCGGCTCGGTGTGCGATTTGTCCAAAGGGAAGCCGATTTCCAACGAGGCACTCCTGGAACTTCCGGTGGATGTGTTGGTACCGGCGGCTTTGGAAAGTGTGATTACCAAGGACAATGCCGCGAACATCAAAGCAAAAGTGATTCTGGAAATGGCCAACGGCCCCACGACGCCCGACGCGGACGCCATTTTGTATAAACGGGGAGTGGTGGTCGTGCCTGATATTCTGGCCAACAGCGGCGGGGTGACCGTGTCATGTTTTGAGTGGGAACAGAATTTAGCCGGCCAGCACTGGACGAAAAAAGACGTGAATGCCAAACTCAAGAAAAAAATGGAACAGGCCACAGCTGCAATCTGGGAGATGAGCAAAAAGCTCAAAACGGACCTTAGGACAAGCGCATTTGTCGTCGCAGCCAACCGGATTTTTAAGGCGATGAAGTAACAGGTTTTGGTGCGATACCAAACAAAGTTGACAAGGTGAGCTGCGGTTTATTAGCATGAGCAGGTTGGGTGGGTCTGCCACTTTCCTTATGCCAGTACGCGTAGGCATCAATGGCTTCGGACGCATCGGGCGCAATGTCGCCCGTATTCTTTTGGGCAGGAGCGATTTCGTTCTTGTTGCGATTAATTCCTCGGCAAGTGCTTCCTCCCACGCGTATCTACTCAAACACGACTCAGTCTACGGCACGCTTGAGACGCCGGTGAAAGCGATTGAGGGAGCCCTGATCGTCGGCAAGCAAAAAGTCCTCTGTTTTAGTGAAAAAGATCCGTCTCTCGCGCCCTGGAAGGATGCCAAGGTCGACCTGGTACTCGAGTGCACTGGCAAGTTTAAATCAACGGAGGATGCCAAAGCGCATCTATTGGCCGGTGCCAAAGCCGTGGTCATATCCGCACCGGTAAAAGATACCACCCCGACCATTGTGATCGGTGTGAATCACAAAAACTACAACGGCGAAAGGATCGTTTCCAATTCGTCCTGCACCACCAACTGCGTAACGACGGTACTAAAGGTCCTGGACGATGCATTTGGGGTCAGGCGCGGCAACATGACCACTATTCACGCCGTCACCGATTCGCAGAATTTATTGGACAACAGTCACAAAAAAGACGCCCGGCTGCGAAGAAGCGCCATGATAAACCTCATTCCGACGACGTCCGGCAGCGCCAAAGACGTGGCGAAACTTTTCCCCAAACTTAAAGGCAGGCTTCCGTGCCGGGCAGTGCGCGTGCCGACGCCTACAGTATCCATGATCGACCTGGTTGTAGAATTGGGCAAAAAGGTTACCCCGGAAGAGGTGAACAAGGCGTTTCAGGCGGCAAGCACAGGAAGTATGAAGGATATTGTGGGGTACAGCGATGAGGAGCTGGTTTCGACCGATTACATAGGCTCGCCGTATTCGTCGGTTTTTGATCCGTATCTGACGGAAGTGATTGACTCTGACCTCGTGCATGTGGGGGCCTGGTACCACAATGAATGGGGCTACTGCAATCGCCTGGTAGACTTGGCTTCCCTGGTAAGCCGCAAACTGAAACTATGAACGTGCCGTCTGTCAAAGACGCTCCGGTGAGTGGGAAACGCGTGCTTCTGCGCGTTGATTACAATGTGCCGCTGACTGCCGAAGGCGGGGTAGCAAGTGACACGCGCATCATCGAGACGCTTCCGACGTTGACGTACTTACTCAAGAAGAAAGCAACAGTGGTTATTGTTTCGCATCTGGGCCGTCCGGACGGCAAAGTAAACCCCAAGTACAGCATGGCACCGGTTGCCGCGAGGCTGGAAAAACTCCTGTCCCGGAACGTTACACTCCTGCCGGATTTTTGGGAAAAGGCTGCGGCTCTCGCCGTGCGCAAACTTCCGAAAGGATCGGTGGTGTTGTGCGAAAATGTGCGCTACCACATCGGTGAGGAGCAAAACGACCCCGGCTTTGCCAAGGCCCTGGCGAGCCTGGGTGAAGTTTACGTCAACGATGCCTTTGGCACTGCGCACCGCGCGCATGCCTCGACCGTCGGCGTGACGAACTATTTACCTTCCTACGCCGGGCTCCTTATGGAAAAGGAAGTCTTTATGATCGGCAAGGCCATTACCAAGCCCAAGCGGCCGCTCCTGGTCATAATCGGCGGCGGCAAGACGCCCGAAAAAATCCGCGTTATTGATAGGCTTTTGGAGATTGCCGACACCATTTACCTGGGAGGTGCTATCGCCAATACGTTTTTTGCGACGTGGGGGATAAGCGTGGGTGTGTCGAAAGTGGACCACGAAATGATTGAAATGGCGCGGGCTCTTTTGTGGAAAGCGACGCGCGTCCATGCCCAGCTCATACTGCCTTCCGATGTCATGGTGACTAACGGGAGCC
>CAYNWD010000014.1:0-8286 GCA_964400835.1 uncultured Gammaproteobacteria bacterium
TTTATTTTCTCTTGGAGCGTCCCCGGGCGCACCAGACCCTGGTCCCCCTCATCGGCGAGGCAATGGCGCAAAAAACCATTTCACTTCTTCGGGTCGTGGAACATAAGCTCGGCAGTTGGGTGCGCGGCGAGCTGCTTCTCATGCTCACAATCGGTGTGCTTTCCTACATAGGGCTGACGGTGCTGCGGATTGATTTTGCGCTGCCTTTGGCTATCATCGCCGGCGTTTTGGAAATTGTACCGACCATTGGGCCGATCCTTTCTGCCATTCCCGCGATTCTCGTCGCCTTGTCGACCTCGCCGTATCTGGCACTCACGGTAGTTGCGCTGTACTTTATTATTCAGCAGCTGGAGAATAACATTCTCGTGCCGCTGGTCATGAAAAAAAGCATCGGGTTTTCGCCGCTGGTTACCATATTATCCGTTATGATCGGCGCCAGGTTCGCCGGTATTGTGGGCGCAATCCTGGCGGTTCCGTTGGTTCTGGTGCTTCAGATTGTAGTAACGGAACTTTTGATTTCAGCTCCCAAGAAACAACAGTAGAATTCCTGCGGTACATACCCCAAAGATCGATTTTCCGCAAAAAATCCCGGCAATGGGTAGTCCGGGATTTTTTTTGTACCTTGGATTCTCGTAAGCCAGATTCTGTTTTCCCTCGACAAGCTCGGGATAGACCCTCATTTCTCTTATGCTCCCGAATCCAATCGGGATGCCCGTACACTTTGTCCCGCCCCCGCCCTGTGGCGGGGTCGCGAATGCTTGCTTTTGGCGGGACGGTCGCCGGTTGCAGCGGGTGGGATTGCCAACGTTTCACGCACTATCCATAGCCGTCGGGCTACAGGATGGTGATCGTCTCTGTGGCTCTCTCGGCCTGTCAGTTCAGGCCTCGTTCCCGACCCCTTTCGGGTGTCGGGACACCTGGCGTTGCCGCATCCCGCTTGCGCGGGATCCCCTGCATTCTGCTGTCTGGACTTTCCTCCCGGCCCCTTCTTTCCGCTATAGAGCGAATTGGGGGGACGGGTAAGGGTCCGGATTCCAAGGTACCCCTCTATTATATCAAATTCCACTCTCATTGCGCTCAATCCGGCTGCAGGGGCTTCTTGCGCTGGCATGGCAAGGTAGGCTACGCTAAGGACGCATGCTTGCCAAAATTCTCTCGGGCGCAGTTGTGGGCCTGGAGGCAGTCGCCGTGACTGTAGAAGTAGATATCGCCTCTCAGGGATTGCCTTCGTTTACCATTGTCGGACTTCCGGATAAGGCTGTGGAGGAAAGTAAAGAACGGGTCCGCTCCGCCATAAAAAACAGCGGTGCGGAATTTCCGGCAAAGCGCATCACCGTCAATCTCGCGCCGGCGGACCTGCCCAAAGCAGGCCCCGCCTACGATGTCCCGATTGCCTTGGGAATATTAGTTGCCTCCGAGCAACTGGCTATGCCCAAAGCTGAGGCGCTCTACATCGGCGAACTTTCCCTGGACGGAAGCCTGCGGCACACGAACGGCATATTGTCTTTGGCCATGCTTGCCAAAGAGAAAGCAATACGCGAAATCTATGTGCCGCTCGTTGATGCCAGGGAGGCTTCCGTGGTGCGGAGTATTTCGGTCATGCCCGTTAGTTCACTTCTATCACTTTTTTATCATGCGTCCGGCAAGGAACTCATACCTGCGCATCCCCACATGCCGTTTCGCACAATGACGGAAGGGGTAGCGGGGTTTGAATTTGATTTCAGCGATATCCACGGTCAGGAGCACGTGAAGCGCGCGCTGGAGATTGCGGCAGCCGGCGGCCACAACGTTTTTATGCAGGGGCCGCCCGGAGCGGGTAAAACCATGCTTGCCCGTGCCTTGCCGTCGATCCTTCCGGATCTCACCGAACAGGAAGCGCTGGAGGTGACCAAAATTTATTCCGTTACCGGCAACCTGCCGGCAGGAGAATCCATTATTAAATACCGGCCGTTCCGCGCGCCGCATCACACGACGTCGCGCATCGGCCTTATCGGCGGCGGGACGCACCCGTTGCCGGGAGAAATATCATTGGCCCACCGGGGCATTTTGTTTTGCGACGAGTTTCCGGAATTTCCGCGGCATGTCCTGGAGGCGCTGCGGCAGCCGCTTGAGGACGGAATCGTAACCATATCGCGGGCCCGGGGGACCATGCAGTACCCGGCAAAGTTTCTGTTCGTGGGTGCAGCTAACCCGTGTCCGTGCGGTAACTACGGCAGCGAAACCAAGCGGTGCGTGTGTTTACCGGGTGCCATACAGCGGTACAAACAGCGCATCTCCGGCCCGATTATCGACCGCACTGACCTTCACGTGCCTGTGCCGGCGGTTCATGTCGATACGCTTGCTGCCGCCTCCTCCCAGCCGCGCCCCGAAAGTTCCAAAACCATCCAGCGCCGCGTGCAGGCGAGCCGGAACCGGCAGCTCCGTAGGTTTGAAAAACAAAAAACAGATATCGCGGCAAACGCGGAAATGTCGACGCGCATGGTGAAGGAAGTCTGTAAACTCGGGGAAGAAGCGGCCAATTTTCTGCGCGCCGCAACGACCCGCATGAGCCTGTCCGCCCGAAGTTACTATCGCATCCTCAAAGTGTCGCGCACGGTTGCCGACCTTTCCGGAGCACACGACGTGAATACCCAGCACGTTGCGGAAGCCCTGCAATACCGGCCGGTCGAGACATGAAACAAAGAACCCCCTTTGAAACAAAGGGGGTTCCGGAGAAAAATTTTTCTCGACAAAAAAATTAGCCGCCAATCTTGAACATGCCTGTTCCGCACACGGGGCATTTGCCCTTGAGTGCTGGTTTGCCGTTCTTCATGGTGATTTTTGTCGCTTTGTCGTCTTCGCGCTTTGCGCGGCACTTGACGCAATACATGGTTGCCATATGGTTACTTTCACCTCCTCTCAAAAAGAAACGATTCCTTTATTTCAGGCAGCACACACCGCGATTTTACCTTGTCGAAACGTACAGGCCGAGTTGCCCGGCGATAATCAGCGAGCCCCACAGAACGGTTTTGACGAGGTCTTTGGTGAGTAGTGTTTCTGCCTTGCTTTGCATCGGGAGTGAGGCGGCGGATGCGCGGGAGGTAGACGGCAATGTATAGGAAACAGGAGACGGGGAAAGGGGAAGGTGCTGCCTTCGGATGTCTGCCAGGCGTTTTTCTTTTTTTGTCTTTTTCGGCATAGGCTCGTAGCCTCGTGCGGTTGAGCGTAGCACAGGCTCGCAAGCATTGTCAACCGGAATCAGAAAATATTGCGTTGGGTCATTGACAAGTATTTGGTGCGGATCGTAAGATGATTGATATAAATGCAGTTTGCAGGAAATGGATTTAGCCTGGTTGGAATCACCAGTATTGCATGGCTTGTCGCACTGACGTTTTTTGTCGTGCGGCTGGCGCGGCATTACCGCAGGCTGACGCAGGGAGCGACAAAGACCGGCCTCATGGATATTCTGGAGAAGATTCTGGGAAGCCAGGAGGAGACGAGAAAAAAGTTTCGGGATACGGATATAGTTTTACGTCATTTGGTTGGGGAAGGGAAACGGCACATATCCCGTATCGGGGTCGTACGGTTTAATCCATTCCGCGACACCGGTGGCAGTCAGAGTTTTACCGTCGCGCTTTTGAACGAGGAGGACGACGGCATTGTCATGACGTCGCTGTACGCCAGAAGCGGTAACCGATGGTATGTGAAAGAGGTTCGTGCAGGCAAGGGTCGGGATCTTGTGCTTTCCGGTGAAGAAGAAGCAGCCATAAAGAACGCGAAACATTCGGTCGTCAGGCAGACACGATCATGAAAAAACAGCAGCTCATAACACACGCAGTCATTGGCCTCGCGGTCTACCTTATTGTGACGGGAATTTCATTTGCAGTTTTTAGCTTCGTGCGCAAAGGAGCTACCACCACGCCGTCGCCAATCGCTGACGGCCAGGATAACTTTGTCATAGATCCCTCTGTTCCGCGCACCGAGCCGTGTCCCTTAAACGGCCAGCTGTACACGAAACAGGAACGGGAACTGTGGGAGAAACAGCGGCCGCTCGCCGTCATGATCGAAAATCATGCGGAAAGCAGGCCGCAATCCGGGCTGTCGCGGGCGGATATTGTGTATGAGGCGGTGGCAGAGGGCGGTATTACGCGCTTTCTGGGTATATTTTACTGCGGTATAGCTGCCAAGCCGGCAAGCCTCGCGCCTGTGCGAAGCGCCCGGACGTACTATCTGCCGTGGGTATTGGAATACGATGCGCTGTACAATCATGTGGGCGGCGCAGGCCGCTGCAGCGATCCGACTGTCGATGAGCGTGCAAAGGCACTGTGTCAGATTGATCAGTACAAAATTAAGGACATGGATCAGTTCGGCATATCGTTTCCGACGTGCTATCGCAATTATGACCGTCTGGATCATCCGGTGGCGACCGAGCACACCATGGTCTGCGTGACGGATAAACTGTATAAGCTGGCCGGCCAGCGCGGGTGGACCAACGTCGACGCCAAAGGGGTTTCCTGGGACAAAAATTTCGGTGAATGGAAATTTAAAGACGATGCACCGGAAGCAGAGCGCGGTGCGTCCTTTTCTGCCCGGTTTGTAGCGTGGAAGGGGTATGAAAAAGAGTACGGCGTGGTGTGGGATTATGACCGTGCGACCAATACGTATAAGCGTTCAAACGGCGGCGTACCCCACACGGATTTGGAAACCAAACAGCAGCTGACGGCCAAGACCGTGATTGTCCAGTTTGCCAAAGAAACCGGGCCGGTTGATGAGCACGCACATTTGCTGTATAACAACATCGGTACCGGAGACGGGCTACTTTTTGCGGACGGCAAAGCAGTGAAGATTACATGGAAAAAGGCAGACCGGTCCAGCCGCACCAGATTTTACGATGCGTCCGGCAAAGAAGTGAGTATAAACCGCGGACAGATTTGGATTGAACTCCTGCCCACCGGAACGGTCGTTGCGTACTAGACTTGTTCTTTTTGAGGAAAATCGTTAGAATCGCCACAGTAGATTTTCTTTTTCCTGTCCGAAGAAAAAAGATAACGCATGATACTCGAAGACCTTATTATCTCCCGTGTCCGGGTGAAAATGCTGACGCTGTTTCTGTCTCACCCCGGCAGTATTTTCCACGTCCGCGACATCGTCCGCAAGGTGGGTGAAGAAATAAACGCGGTTAGGCGGGAGCTTGCGCACATGGAAAAGGCCGGCATGGTGACCAAGGAGCAGCGTGCCAACCGGCTTTTTTATGCGTTCCGCAAAGATTATCCGATTTATTTTGAGCTTCTGGAACTTATCGGAAAAACTTCCGGGCTGGGCGCGGATATTGTGAAACACAAAGCAAAGCTCGGCAAGATAAAATTTGCCATGCTCTCGGGAAGACTTCTGCGCAAACTGCCGAAAGGAAACACGTCCAGCGTCGATCTGTTGGTTGTGGGAAATATTGTTCTGCCGGAGCTGGCACAGCTTGTGAAAGCAGAAGAGGTGCGGCGGGAGCAGGAGCTCAATTACACCGTCATGACCGAGGAAGAATTTTTGTTTCGGAAACGGCGTCGGGATCCGTTTGTGCTCTCTGTCCTCGAGGGTTCCCGTGTGATGGTCGTGGGCGACGAGGAAGAGCTCGTCAACGCCCAGTGAATCCGGACGGCCGTATTGCACGGCTGCATTTATTCGGCGTACAATAAACAAATGTTTCGGTCCCCCAAAAGATTATTTGCCGCGATACTCCTCCTGACAGCAGTGCTTGCGGTTGTTGATCTGCCCGAGAATTTCCGGCTGAAGTTTCAGGTCGGACCGTGGTCGGTTGACCGCACGATTCACCCGCCGGTCGTGGATACGGTTTTATTTGGCATCCCCGTCAGAAAAGAAATAAAAACGCATCTGGGGCTTGATCTTTCCGGCGGCACGCGGGTGCTTCTTTCGGCAGATATGGCAGGGATAGCCAATGCCGACCGGATGAGTGCTTTGGAATCCGTGCGGGAGGTTATCGAGCGCCGGGTGAATTTGTTCGGAGTAAGTGAACCTCTGGTCCAGAGTTCCCGTACCGGAGAAAACTACCGGATTGTTGTTGAACTTCCCGGGGTCACAAATGTGGACACGGCGGTACAGCTTATCGGCCATACCGCACGGCTGGAGTTTCGGGAGTTTACCGATACCAACGACGCAACCATCGGCGCGGTGCTAAGTAATACGGTTCCCGTAGGCATTTCTGGGTCTGATCTGAAACGGGCGCGCGTCGACTTTAGCCCGGATACGGGCGAGCCGGTGGTGGCGATAGAATTTACCCCGGAGGGGACCAAGAAATTTGCCGATGTGACCACGAAACTCGTCGGAAAGCCGCTTGCGATATTTTTGGATGCATTTGCCATTACCTGGCCGACCGTGCAGAGTGCCATTACCGAAGGGTCGGGTGTCATATCGGGCGGGTTTAGCAGGGCGGGAGCCAGGACACTCGCGCTGCAGCTCAATGCAGGCGCGCTTCCGGTGCCCGTTGCCGTCGTCGAGCGCCGGGCAGTGGGTGCGAGTCTGGGAGAAGCCTCCATACGCCAGAGTACGATTGCGGGATTTTTGGGTCTTGGGCTGGTTGCGATTTTTATGATCATCCAGTACGGCAGGCTGGGTTTGTTAGCGGATCTGGCGCTCGTAGTTTACGGGCTTTTCACCTTTGCGCTTTTCCGGCTTATCCCCATTACCCTGACGCTTCCGGGGATAGCGGGATTTATTCTTTCCATGGGCATGGCGGTGGACAGTAATATTCTCATTTTCGAACGATACCGTGAGGAGAAGCGCAAAGGAAAGCCATGGGGTATCGCCATGGAGCAGGCATTCGGCAGAGCATGGGACAGTATCCGCGACGCCAACCTGACGACGCTTATGACGGCGCTCATTCTCTACAACCCGGGGAACTGGTCTTTTCTCCCGAGCTCCGGCCTGGTGCGTGGCTTTGCCGTAACGTTGTTTCTGGGGGTGCTCGTGAGTCTTTTTACCGGTATTGTGGTGACGAGAACTTTTATACGCGTTTTGTATAAAGAGAAAGACTAGGTGAAACGGCTTATCACGCGAAAAAAATTATGATTCGATTTTCTAAGTACATTTTACTCTATTTTTTCATTTCCGGTCTGGTTCTGGTGCCGGGGATCTTTTCCCTGGTTCGGTACGGGCTTCGGCCGTCGATTGATTTTACCGGAGGAACGGTCGTCGAAGTACAAACCGCACAGGCAGTAGATATGACAAATCTGACGCAGGAGATACATGCACTAGACAATGTGCCGTTGGAAAGGGTCAGCGCTTCGGGACCGCAGAGTTTCGTTTTTAAACTCCGCCCGGCAGACAGTGCAACGGTCCGGTCGCTCGTTGATGTCGTGGCAAAGGCAGGGGGAGAGGTGAGTGTGCTGCGCAATGAAACCGTGGGTCCGGTCATCGGCAGCGAGCTTCTGCGCAAAGCGCTGATTGCGGCGGGAATCGCCGTGGTTGCGATTTTAGGGTACGTGGCCTACGCATTTAAAAATTTCAAATTCGGTATCTGCGCCGTGGTTGCACTGGTCCATGATCTTCTGGTGGTTTTGGGGCTTTTCTCGCTGTTCGGCGTGTGGTACGGCGTGGAGGTCGATACATTGTTTGTGACGGCGGTTCTGACAACCATGAGTTTTTCGGTACACGATACGATCGTTATTTTTGACCGCATTCGGGAGCATATGCGTCGCGGAGGGAGGGGTACGATAACCGAGATATCCGACACTGCGCTGACTGAGACTATGAACCGGTCGCTGACGAACTCGCTCACCATCATCTTTATGCTATTGAGTCTTATTCTTTTTGGCGGGCCCACGATCCGGTGGTTTAGTGTGGCACTCCTGGTAGGCACGATCTCCGGCACCTATTCATCGCCCTTTGTCGCGACCCCGCTGCTTATAATGTTAGACAAAAGAGACCGGAAGAAAGAAGGATAGTAAGATAGGAAGATAGGAAGAGGAAAAAACAATGGGAAACTTAATTTTCCGGAGGTTTTTTTAATTCCTTTATTCGTTCGAGGAGGGTTTCGCGGATGTTTGCGAGTTTTCCTTCCTCCACCTCTGAAAATAATTGGTTAAGCGTTTTCCCCACTGCCGGTCCGGGCGGGATGCCGAATATTTTCATCACATCGTGGCCTGTGATTTTTAAATCTGCGACGGTGAAGGGCTGCTTCTGAATTTCCTCAAGGCGCTTTTTAAAAAGCTCCAGCCGCCACGACGTTTCCCGCGCGCCGCCGCTCAAACGATCGCCGACACGAAGATCAAGCATATCGCCAATATTTTCTATCCCGAC
>CAYNWD010000014.1:8296-19731 GCA_964400835.1 uncultured Gammaproteobacteria bacterium
ACAACATAGCGGCCAGATTCGCCTTAGCGACGCGGCGGATAAACCGACGAAGCGCACTGTCTGTTTGCCGCTCATCAACGGTAAACTGGTGCCAGCGCACCAGGATAAATAATTTCTCGGCGTCTTTTTTTGCGAGACGGAGTCTAGCGGCAATAGCTTTGGCGATCCGTGCGCCGACGACTTCATGATTGTAAAACGTAATGAGGCCGGTCGCGTCTTTTTTAAATGTCAGGGGTTTGCCGATGTCATGGAGAAGTGTGGCCAGCCGCACCAAAGGATCCGGAGATGTGCAGTGTTTGAGCGCCATGACCGAGTGGGTGCCGACGTCATAGATGTGGTGGCGCTTCGGGCTTTTTTGGGGAACGTCAAATGCCGCCTCAAGTTCGGGCAGAATATAGGCGAGAAGCCCTGTGCTTTTGAGAAGCAGCATGCCGTCTGCCGGGTGCTGGGAGGCGAGGAGCTTCATGACTTCATCCCGCACCCGTTCCGCAGAAATGGTGGTGATTGTAGCGGCGTGTTTGTGTATTGCTTTGGCGGTTGCTTCGTCGATAAGAAATCCCAGCTCGCTTGCGATGCGCACTGCCCGCAGAAGCCGCAGCGCGTCCTCGCCGAACCGGGCCGGGGGGTCGCCGACCGTGCGAATGATGCGGTGTTCCAAGTCTTTTTGTCCGCCGAAGGGGTCGACCAGATTTTTGCCGTCAAAGGCAATCGCGTTTATCGTAAAGTCCCGACGCGAGAGGTCTTCCTCTATGGTTTTACCCCACGATACGGTATCCGGGTGGCGGTGGTCGGTGTATCCTTTTTCGCTGCGGTAGGTCGTAATTTCATAGACGTCAACGGTGTCCCGTGTTTGTGTCTTTTCAGCGGATGATTTTTGGTTGTGCTCCCTGATTTTGACGCCGACGGTGCCGAACTGGTTGTCATAAAAACTGTCCGGGAAAAGTACCAGAATTTCTTCGGGTTTGGCGTTGGTCGTGAAGTCCCAACGCTTGGTGGATTTCCCCATGAGAAGATCCCGCACTGAGCCGCCCACCGCGTAGGCCTCAAACCCGGCGCTATGCAGGATATCGATGACGTTTTGTGCAGCAGGCGGGAGCTTCATCATAATGACCCTATGATATCATAGGGGGCATGCCGGGTAGTGAAATTTCAATGCTTCTATTCGGCATTTGAATCGGTTGACGTATACAATAAGGAGAGAATTATTCGTGTAGGCGAGAGTTCATCGCCGTCGAAATTCTACTATCCCAGCATGAAGAAATGGCACATACTCAATGCGTTCACCTTCCAAAATATTCCAATCGATGCAGAGAATTTTATCGGTGAATCCCTGACGAACCGGAGCATAAAGACTCCGAGTGAACGGTCGTTGTTTTTGTCTCCGGCACACCCCGACATTCTTACTCCCGAAGACGTCGGTATCCACGAGTCCTCGTTAAAAAAAGCGCTGGCGCGGATAAAAAAAGCCGTTTCCGGCAGGGAGTCGATCGTCGTATACGCCGATTATGACGCCGACGGCATTACTGCCGGAGCAATTTTGTGGGAGACGCTCTATTCACTCGGAGCGCGCGTCATGCCGTATATCCCGCACCGGCAGGAGGAAGGATACGGGTTGTCAAAAATGGGCATAGACCGGGTGCGGGAACAGTTTGATCCGTCGCTTGTCATTACCGTTGATCATGGAATTACCGCGAAAGAAAAGGTTGCGTACGCCAAGAAACTGGGCATCGATACTATTGTCACCGATCACCACGTCAAGCCAAAAACACTGCCGGACTGCACGATCGTGCACACAACGCAGCTTTCAGGAAGTGGCGTTTCGTGGTTTTTGGCAAAAGAGCTTTTGAAATCAACAAAAAAGGGTTCAGGCTTTGATCAGAAAAAGCTTGATTCTATGCGGAGTGAGCTTGTGGCTCTCGCGGCAATCGGCACCATAGCAGACATGGTGTCGCTGGTCGGCCCCAACCGGTCGATTGCAAAGTTCGGCCTGTCAGCTATAAACCGCACGACCCGCGTGGGACTGACCGCACTTATGGCAGATGCGGGCGTTACCAGGGGCGAGCTGGGGACCTATGACGTCTCGCACTTATTAGCTCCACGACTGAATGCAGCCGGCCGCATAGAACACGCACTGGACGCGCTGCGGCTTCTGTGCACGAAAAACGAGGGCAAAGCGACGCTACTGGCCCAGCAGCTCGGGCTGACCAACCGTGAACGCCAAAGGCTGACTGAAGAAACCGTAATGCATGCGCGGGATTTGGTTACTGACCCCGGCGCGAAGCTCCTGTTTGTCAGCCATGCGTCGTATAACCCCGGAGTGATCGGACTGGTGGCGGGCAAACTCGTGGAAGAATTTTACCGGCCGGCCATCGTTTTATCTTTGGGCGACGGATTTGCCAAAGCGTCTGCCCGGTCGGTGAGCGGATTTAACATTGTGGAAGCCATACGAAGCTGCAGTGATATTTTGGTCGATGTCGGCGGCCACCCCATGGCAGCGGGATTTACCGTCGAGACAAAACATGTGGCGCAGCTGCGCGAACGGTTGCTTCAATTGGCGGATCGTGATCTGGATTCTGAAAAACTGACGCGGATGGTAAAGATTGATCTGGAAATCCCGCTGGACATAGTGACCGAGGAGGTGTGGAAAAAAATCAAAGCGTTTGAGCCGTTTGGCTTCGGCAACCCCGAGCCGGTCTTTGCAACCCGGAGCATCCGGGTCGACGAAGCCCGCCTCGTCGGCAAAGAGGGGAAGCATCTGAAGCTGCGCCTCGCGTCACCGGTTTCAAAGAGGCCGTTTGACGCCATTGCCTTTGGCTTCGGCCATCTCGTTTCCGGCCTTGCCCCGGGTACACTGATCGACATAGCCTATTCCATAGACCAGAACGTATGGAACGGCAACAAAAAACTGCAGTTAAAGATAAAAGATATTCAAAAATGAGTACTTTAGATTGAATTGAAGCTCCAAATATAGTATCCTATAGCGATGTTTGGAGCTGAAAACGGGACAAGAAAAAGTGGTGAAACTCCTCACCAGCGCTGGCGCGCGTTCGAGAGGAACTGTGTTCAAGAAATTGGCGACCGCTTCGATGAGCGTGGTAACCGTCCGGAAGGTTTTAACCCCGAGACGAAATTATTTCCTGCGGAGCAAAAGCTTTACGATTCGCTGCGAGCTTTCTACATGTACCTCTCCCCAGACGACCGCGCCATGGTAGATGCGTCTGCAGGACTTATGTTTCAGGCCCATCAGACGCAATACAGAGACAGCGGTGATCCGTATCCCGTACACCCTTTGTCTGTCGTGCTCAAACTCGTTCGGCGATACTCGGTTGACGCAACGACCATTTGTTCTGCGCTCCTTCATGACGCTGCCGAAGATACAAAAGTAACAATTGATTTGATTCGCGAAAAAATTCATCCGGACGTTGCAGAAGCGGTATCCGGACTGACAAAAATTAGGGGCCGGCATCAACGCAAAGCGCTAGCCGAGGAGGAAAACAGGATAAAGATAATCTCTTCCCTCTTGGATAATCCGCGGGTTGCCCTCATCAAAATCATGGATAGACTTCATAATCTGGAGACTCTGGGCAAGAAGAAGGGACGTGCCGCCAGGAGAAAGATCATACACGAAACATACCGCGTGTATATCCCTTTAGCCAAGAGACTTGGTATGTTTGATGAAGCAAATGAACTTGACGCACATTGTTTGACAAATACGAGCGTCGAACACGGCGAGTGGGCGCTCAAGGCGGAGCAGTTTATTCAAAAATATTTTCCCGAGGAAGCACTCAGAAAATATGAGAAAGATGTGCGCGCCGCGAGTTTACGGGGTACAAAGATCATCGCCCGGAAACCCTCTGCCGCGGATATTTACCGTAACATTGGAGAGCTTCGGGAGGTTACCGCCGCAGACATGATTCTTTATGTCACGATTGTTGATCATCAGTTTCGCTTGCGCGAGAAAGAGGGCAGCTATACGAAGTGGGGGGAGCGCGCCATGCTGATCGCAAATGGATTCAACTGGGGAGCATTTCAGAGGACACAAGCCCTAGACGTATTGCAGTTTAGACAAGAACTCGAGGGTCGCGTGACTGACTCGCTGCGCATATACATAGAACGCTCGTCGGATAGCATGCGTGCAGTCGTGACGATTTTTCCAGAAAATGCGTATGACCTAGAGCAAACTTCGCTTGCGTATCTTTATTCAGCAAACGGAAGAATTGATTACGCACAGAAACGAAATAAGGCACGGGAGAAACATGAACTCTTGAAGAATAAGCTCCGATTGGCAGCCGCCGACGGAGTCAGCTCTGCTCAGATATTGCGTCAGCTGGAATTCCGTCTTCCCCATGGGTTTATTCCGGTTACCGGCATAAACGACAAAGGGGATGAGGAACCGTGGAGTATACAGGCAGGATCTACGATTTTGGATTATGTGAGAGATATCGCTGAATCAGATTTTAATACCGCAGTGGATTTTTTAGTTTTTAGAAGAGAAAGTGGAGCCATGGAACAGGTCGACCCGGACTATGTCCTACAGCAGGGAGACAAGATACACATAGAGTTCAATACCTCGGTCAGACGTTGGGATCCTCTGTGGATTCATTGCTTCGGGCGTGATGAGGAAGGCCGACGAATTGTTCGAAACAAAGTAAAGAAGCTGATGAACAGGTTACAATCAGAGAAAAGGACTGAGGAGCTTGTCCGGTTAGGTGACCGTATCGTCGAGGCGGCAAAGCGAAGGTTGGAGTGGGTGATGCACGAGGAGATACTTCTTGATCTCGATCGGCATCCCGAGGTGTTCAAGGAAACGCTGGGGAGGCAAGTAAACAAGAAAGATTTTTTTTATGAGGTCGGTTTGGGTGATGTTTCAGATGAGGAAGTCACGCATGTAGGCCGGGCGCTTCGTGCTCTGCAGAAGAATATAAGCGTCGTGCGCGCGTATTTTGGTACAAGCCGCGAGGGACAGGGAAGCGACGTATTGCGGGTTGCGCAATCACAGGGGGTAGACCTTGCGCATTTTGAATCCGACCAGCCGATTGGCTATATTGCGCTCTATATAGATCCGGATGACAGGGAAAAGGTAGGCGAGATAATTACGGCAATTAGGAAGGATCCGTCATGCAGAAAGTGGCTAGCCCGCGTTTCAATGCACCCGCTCCACGGGACTCAGGAAGAAATTTATTATTCCAATGGCGCCGCGTCTTAGGATCCCGAGGACGGAGGGGGAGATTTTGGATCGGGCGGCCGCGGCCCATATTTCCTTTCTGGTATAAGAAGGCGGAGGCCAGATCCTTTTACGGCATCTCGTTGGTCATATTCTTCTCCTTCGTCTGGAGGCCGATACGGGCCAAATTCCGGTTCTTGAGATTGAATTTTTTTCTCTGGTGGTTTCATTTTGATGATATTATAGGTTATTTTTGTTTTGATTTCCAGTATAGTGTCTTTTTGATGCTATCACTATCCGGATACAGAAATTGGCTAAAGATCTAAAGATAAAGCTACATTAAGTTATTGTTTTCGTGATTAAGCAGATACAGCCTCCTTGTCAAGGAAGCCAAGGCGCCGTACAATTGGATCATTGTCAGAATTTTTCTATGCGGACGCTGGTTGTTGATACTGTCGGGAAAGTGGGGAGCGAAGTCACGATTGCCGGCTGGGTGCATACCCGGCGCGATCACGGCAAGATCGTGTTTTTGGATATCCGCGACCGGACCGGACTCGTGCAGGTCGTCTCCACGAAATCCGTCGATGCCGGACCCGAGGATGTGGTGGAAATAACCGGGACGGTTAAAAAACGGCCGGATTCCATGGTGAACGCCAAAATCCCCACGGGAACGGTGGAGATTGAGCTTCATAGTCTGCGGGTTTTAAGCCATGCCCGGCAACTGCCGTTTCCTTTAGATTCCGACGGCTATGATATCGATGAGGAGGTGCGCAACAAATACCGCTACCTGGACATCCGTCGGCCGCGCATGAGCCGCAACCTGCGCATCCGCTCCAAAGCAGTTGCCTTTATCCGGAGTTTTTTGCTTGAGCGGGATTTTGTGGAGGTGGAAACGCCGATTCTGACGAAAACTACGCCCGAGGGCGCGCGGGATTTTGTCGTCCCCTCCCGCCTGCAGCGGGGCAAGTTTTATGCCCTGCCGCAGTCGCCCCAGCAGTATAAGCAGCTCCTCATGGTCGCGGGGCTTGAGCGGTACTTTCAGATTGCGCGCTGCTTCCGCGACGAGGACCCCAGAAAAGACCGCGCATACGGAGAATTTACGCAGCTGGATCTGGAGATGTCATTTGTCACCCAAGAGGACATTCTGCAGCTTACGGAAGAGCTCTTTTCGACGCTTGTAACGGAACTTTTTCCCGAGAAGCACGTGACTGCCTCTCCCTGGCCCAGACTGACGCACAAAGAAGTCAAGGAAAAATACGGGACGGACAAGCCGGATTTGCGCCGCGACAAAAACGACGCCCAAGAGCTGGCGTTTTCGTGGACGCTTGATTTCCCGCTTTTTACCGAGCAGACCAAGGAAGATTTTTATTACGGTTCCGGCAAGGCAAAGTTTGCGCCGTCGCACCACATGTTTACCGCGCCGCACCCCGACGACGTGGCGCTTCTGAGTACCGATCCGACCAAAGTACGGGGGCTGCAGCATGATCTGGTACTAAACGGTTTTGAAGTCGGCGGCGGCAGTATCCGCATTCATGACGCGGCTATACAGGAAAAGGTATTTGAGCTTATCGGTTTCACGAGTGAGCAAAAAGCGCAGTTTGAACACATGCTGACTGCATTTTCCTACGGCGTGCCGCCGCACGGCGGTGTCGCGCCCGGGATCGACCGGTTCCTCATGGCCGTTTTAGGCGAGCCAAGCGTGCGGGAAGTCATGGCGTTTCCGACCACCGCGTCCGGCCAGACATCCGTTGTCGATGCGCCAAGTACGGTCGGCGACGAACAGCTTATGGAGCTTGGTGTCAGTGTGGTTTCCAAAAAAAAGAAATAATTTGCCATGCCCGCAAAAAAATCTTCATCCCGGCCCCGATCGTTCTGGTGGCAGCGGCAGTGGAGTAAAATTTTCTTTTTATTTGCACTTTCCGTTCTGGTCATTTTGGCGCCGGGTCAAAATATATACACGCTTTCCGAATTTGCGAAGGGGCCGCAGGTCCGCAAGCTTCCCTTTGACGTGCCCGACCCTTCACCGTATCCCGTGAACGTCACGTCTGTTTTTCCCGGGGAGGAAATTACGGCCACCGGGGTCGTGATTTATGACGTGGATTCGGGGGTATATTTGTTTCGGCGTAACGAAAACCAAATTCTGGCACCTGCATCCACGACCAAAATACTCACGGCACTTGTCGCACTGGATGCGTATAACCTGGATGATGTGGTGACCGTAAAAACACTGGTGAACGAAGGACAGGACATGGGACTCGTGGCAGGAGAGCGCATAAGCGTGGAAAATTTACTCTTCGGCGTGCTTATTCAGTCCGGCAACGATGCGGCCTACACGCTTGCGGAAAATTACCCCGGCGGCGTGGAGGAGTTTGTGGATGCCATGAACGACAAAGCGCGGTCGCTGCACCTGGAGTCGAGTGCGTTTACCAATCCGGTCGGGTACGATGATCCGGGACATAAAATGTCACCCATAGACCTTGTGCGGCTGGCCAGTTTTGCCTTAACCAACAAAGTCATCGCCAAAATGGTCGCCATCCCGCAGATCACGGTTTCGGACGTGACGCACACCTACTTTCATCCGTTAACAAACGTCAACCAGCTCTTGGGCAAAATC
Organism: uncultured Gammaproteobacteria bacterium; assembly: GCA_964400835.1. Lineage (GTDB taxonomy): Bacteria > Patescibacteriota > Microgenomatia > UBA10105 > UBA927 > CAYNWD01. The sequence goes on from CAYNWD010000014.1 coordinate 16,075, forward strand.
CCCGGTGTCGGCGGGATAAAAACAGGGTGGACCGAGGAAGCGGGGGAAAATCTGGTGACCTTGGTGGAGCGCGGCGGGCACCGGATCATAATCGTCGTTCTCAAGAGCCTGGATCGTTTCCGCGATACGGCATTGCTTATTACCTGGGTATTTGACAACCACGAGTGGCGCCGGCTTGACCTGGATGCCTCTGCGCCCTAGTTTTTTTACTCTTCTACCCATTCCGGGTTGACTGCTGGGACATAGGCGACAAATCCGTCGTCTCCCTCAAAAGAGAAAATCGGTTGCAGGTACGTCTGCGGATCTATGGCATCGTAGTAGGCGAGTGTTACGGTGCGGATGACCGCGGTTGTTCCTTTACTCGGATAGCGGGCTATGTACCCGCCGCCGCTTTGCAGTTCACCCCAGGCCTGCTGGCTGGTTTTGAGGGAATAGGTAGCAAATGTTTGCAGGTCAATCGGCCAAAAGGTAAATGCCAGCTGCAGCAGCCGCTTTTTTTCCATGGTTGACCCGGAAAAAACAATTGATACCGGGCCCTCATCCGGGTCCGGGGTCAGAAGCCGCATGTCGCCAATGTTTTCGCGGAAAAAGTCTACCCGCACCGCGTCGGCCAGGGAAATACTGGGGGTGAGAACCAGCGTATCCCCCCGAAGCTGAAGGAAAGATGTCTGGATCCGGCCGTTGGCAAGAGAGGCAGGATACAAATCGTACGTCTGGAGCAAGTTGCGTCCTTCTGCTTTGGCAACTTCAGGCGGCGGAATATTGCGCTGGCTAAAAAGGCCCGCATCCTGCTCAAAGCCGTAGCGGATGATAAAGTTGTCAGAGACTATGTCGTAGCGCATTTTTCGAAGCGAGAGCTCCGGATCATTAAACCGGTAGATTGTTTTGGTTTCGGCGAGAGGATTTGGGTCAAAGCCGAGGCGTTTAGCAAAATCCTGCGTACTGGGAAGGCCCAGGAAGTTCGGCGGTTTTTTGGGCATAAAATACACTGCCGCTGACTCCGACGCTCTGGGAACGGCGCCTTCTATCGTTTCCAGCCGGAATGCAAGCTGACCCGAAGGTGTGGCAGAGGGCTGCGGAAACGCGAGTGTTGGGAGCTTGCCGAAGCCGTGATTGGGCGGCGCTGCCTTGGGAGGAAAAATATACAGCCATACGGAAAGGAGTATGCTCCAGAAAATGCGCATCAGAATGTAGGCGAAGAAAAACAGAATCGCCCAGTTTATGGCCCGGCGTGTGTAATATGCGGTTTCGGTTAGTGTTGCCACAAATTGAGTATAGGTTGATCGGGTGATAGAATCAATGGAGCATGACCCCGCCTGTTCGTACCAGAATCGCGCCGTCGCCGACCGGAGATGACCTGCACATCGGCAATGCCTATACCGCCCTGGTCAATTACGTTTTTGCCAAAAAACATAACGGACAATTTCTCGTCCGCATAGAAGACACCGACCGGAGCCGTCTGGTCCAGGGAGCCGAGCAGCGCATTCTGGATTCGCTTCGCTGGCTGGGGGTCCCCCATGATGAGGGCCCGGATGTCGGCGGCCCCCATGTGCCGTACCGGCAAAGTGAACGGCTCCCGACGTACAAAAAGTATGCAGAAGAACTCGTCCTTAAAGGACATGCATATTATTGTTTTTGTACGCCGGAAAGACTTGAAGGAATGCGCAAAGACCAGGAGACAGCACACAAGCCTCCTATGTACGATGGAACATGCAGAAATCTCAAATCTCAAATCTCAAATCTCAAGCTTGAAAAAGGAGAAAAACACGTTATTCGTTTGAAGGTACCCAGGGAGGGAACGACCGCATTTACCGACCTTATCCGCGGAGAAATTTCATTTGAAAACAAACTCATTGACGACCAGGTGATTCTTAAATCCGACGGATTCCCCACCTACCACCTGGGGGTGGTGGTGGACGATCATCTCATGCAGATCAGCCACATTATACGGGGCGAAGAATGGATCCCCTCGACGCCCAAGCACGTACTCCTGTATGGATTTTTCGGTTGGAAAATGCCGGCGTTTGCGCATGTGTCGGTGCTGCGCAATCCGGACAAGAGCAAACTGTCAAAGCGCAAAAATCCCGTGTGGGTAGGGTGGTTCCGGACGCAGGGATTTTTGCCCGATGCTATAAAAAACTATCTTGCCACCATGGCCTGGTCGCATCCCGGAGGCCGGGAAATTTTTACGGTCGAGGAAATGCGGGATGTGTTTGATATCTCCCAGATCCAGACGACCGCGCCCGTTTTTGACCTGGAGAAACTGCGGTGGCTCAACGGCGAGTACATCCGCAAAGCGAAAATTTCAAATTTCAAATTTCAAATTTCAAATTTTTTTGCCAAAAAGTACGATGAAGCCTTGGTAGAAAAAATCTACCCTCTGGTCGTGGAGAGGATGAAGACGTTGTCAGAGTTTGAGTCGCTTGCAGGGTTTTTCTTTGAAAAACCCAAAGACTTCGAACGACCTTTAAAGGTCAGACCTTTAAAGGTAGCACGGGAGGCATTGGAAACGGTTGATTGGAATCATGATGCAATGGAAAAGGCCATCCGCGGCCGCAGCGAGGCCGCCGGGGAGAAAACAAAAGATGTGTTTATGGAGCTTCGCGTCGCAGTCACGGGCAAAACCGTCGGCCCGCCACTCCTGGAGTCTTTGGAAGTTTTAGGACGTGAAGAAACGCTTGCCCGATTATCCGTATGAACTATTCGTCCGAAGTAGATGTTAAGGTCGTCGCCTTGAGCGTCATCGATGGGCAGTTAAAAGTTTTTTTGCAAAATAGGCGGCTCCCTTCCACATTTCCAGTGGCCAGTGGTTCGCTTGACCGTGACGCCAGGCACATTCTCTCTGGACTAGTTAACACAAAAGCGAACCAATTTTTTTTGGAGCAGCTCTATACATTTTCTTCGGACACCGCCAAAAAGAAAAACATTACGGTAACCTATTATATTTTGCTTCCGTATACCGCTCTTTCTCATAGCCAAAAAGACAGCTGGTGGGATCCCCAGAGCGTTGACGCTGATGAAGGCGATAGGGAAATAATAAACTATGCCCTCAAGCGTTTACGATGGAAACTGGAATATACCAATGTGGTGTACAGTCTTTTGCCCAAAGAATTTACTTTAAGCGAGTTACAAAATATCTACGAAGCCATTTTAGATAAACCCTTGGACAAGCGGAATTTTCGAAAGAAAATTCTTGCCCTCAAACTCGTCAAAAAGAGCGGACATATGCGCAAAAATCTCGTCGCGAGACCGGCGCGGACCTATACATTTATCTCCAATAAACCCGAGATTGTAAAAGTGTTCTCCTAACGCTCCTTAGCGTTCCTCTTGACAACCCCTTTTATTAGTGTAAGATAAACACTATCTACTAAGTGTACAAAATACACTAACTATGTCTTATTTTGACGCTGTGACGGTCAGGAAAATCCGCAGGGGATACTATAGTGCCGTCTACTTCAATCGGACAAAAGAAATTCTTCTGACAGAGAAAAAAAAGGCTCAGGTAACCATGCAGATATTCCAAAAAAATGAAGGAAGTATCTTATGCGGATTGCCACAAGTGCGCGAACTTCTCAAAGTAGGAACAGGATATTGGAAGGATAAGACATGGGTAAATACTTGGAGTGAAATTTCACTAAAGAGCTTACCGGAGGGTGA
>CAYNWD010000014.1:19741-24127 GCA_964400835.1 uncultured Gammaproteobacteria bacterium
GAAGGGTGGGCGTCTTTCCGCCGGAGAACCGGTCATGCACATAAGCGGGCCCTACGCGTACTTTGCACACCTCGAGTCGCTGTACCTTGGCATCCTCGTCCGGGCGACTCTTGTTGCCACCAATGTGCGTCGCTGTATCGAGGAAGCGCGCGGAAAGCCGGTTCTCTTTTTTGCCGATCGGTTTGACTATTTTGCCAGTCAAGAGCTGGATGGGTATGCGGCCCATGTGGGAGGGGCAGCGGGGGTATGTACAGAGGCACACGCTTCGTGGTGGGGCGGAAAAGCGCAAGGGACCATTCCCCATGCGCTGATCGCGCTTTCCCGTGGCAACACAGTCGAAGCAGTTGGGAAATTTTCTCGCCAATTTAACCGTGTCAAAACCGTTGCTTTGGTAGATTTTGACAATGACTGTGTACGGACGACACTTAAGGTTGCCAAGAGGTTCAAAAAACGCCTTTGGGGAGTCCGACTCGATACTGCTTACGACATGCTTGACGCCTCTCTGTCTCACTTGCCACAGCGCGATAATTACGGCGTATCACCCATGTTAGTTCATAATGTTCGCAAAGTGCTTGATGGTGCTGGCGCGAAGCAGGTAAAGATAGTTGTTTCCGGGGGATTTACTGCTGAAAAAATCCATTTGTTTGAAAAGCACAAGGTGCCGGTAGATATCTATGGCGTCGGTTCTGCGCTTCTTAAAGGAAGTAATGATTTTACAGCAGACATCGTTTTGGTTGACGGCAAAAAGATTGCCAAAGAGGGAAGGAGGCATCAGGAAAATCCGCGCCTGATTAAAATGAACCATTAATTGTATAAATGGAGGATATATATGATCAAACAAAAAAGGGCAGTTATTGTTATTGATATGCTTGACGATTTTGTCTATGGGGCACTCAAGAACGACAGGGCAAAGCGAATTATTCCCAACATCGCCAACCTTCTCGCCCACGCCAGAAAGCGGGATTGGCTTGTGGTGTACGCCAATGATGCACATTTGCCCGGAGATCCGGAAGAAAAGGTGTGGGGTCCCCACGCGCTTGCCGGCACACAGGGTGCACAGGTGATCAAAGAATTAAGACCACAAAAAAGAGACTATGTGTTGGGGAAACGTACCTATAGCTCTTTTTACGAAACCGGACTTGACTTGCTGCTACGGCAAAAGGGGGTAAATGAGGTTGTCCTCACCGGCCAACACACGCACATTTGCGTGCGCCACACAAGTGCCGATGCGTTCATCCGCAATTACAGCATTGTGGTCCCAGAAGACGGCGTTGAGTCATTTACTGATCAAGACCACACGCGAGGACTTGAATATCTGAAAATGTGTTACGCGGTAAAGATAGTCAAAACGAGCCAATTGCTTAAGGATTAACTTGTAGACTTAGAGGTAGTTCATCCAGTGGGGATCTGTTTCCACCGTAAGCGCCAGATACACCTTTTTCCCGGTAGCGGATTCCAGTTCTTTCCGCGCCGCCATGCTGATTTCCTTGATCATAACGCCTGCTTTACCGACGATCATTGCTTTGTAGCGGTCGGCAGAGGTTACTATGCGGGCCTTTATGTACATATTTCCGCTGCCCCGCTCGGTAAGCTCATCAACCACGGTCGTCAGGGTGTACGGCAATTCGCTTCGCAAAAATAAAAACGCCTTTTCCCGGATAATCTCCGCCACAAAGGTCCGGCTGTCCAGATTGAGACCGGGCTGGGCAAGTTTCGTGGTATCGACCAGGGACTCCTTCACCGGAAGCAGTGAAAACAGCAGGTCGACGAGACCGGGCACGTGTTTGCCCGTCAGGGCACTCAGCTCAAGAATGTGATCGAATTCCTCCTCGAGAAATTTATATTGTATCCGATACGTAGGATTTTTTAGGTCTATTTTGTTGACGACCAGGACTTTGGGTACGGAAATTTTCCGCACCAGACCCAGCGCCGTATTTTCTTCAATGTCCCTTTTTCTCGTGTGATCGATGATATAGACGAGTGCATCAATGTTTTCTCCCAGTGCCTGGTGGGCCCGGGGGTTGATGCGGCGGGCGACCTCGTCCTCGACTTTGGCAAAGACTCCGGGTGTATCGACAAAAATAATTTGTCCCCGATCGTCCTCGTAGACCGCATGGATATTAAATCGTGTCGTTTGCGGTTTGGGTGAGGTAATGGATACTTTGTGCCCCAGAATGGCATTGAGAAGTGTAGATTTTCCGGCGTTTGGTCTGCCGATTATCGCTACAATGCCGGCTCTTTTGGCGGGTGTGTCCATGGGTCTGATTGTAGCATACCGGAGACGTATGCCTTCGCTTGACAGGTTTTGCGTGGTATGTCAGTATAATAAATATAGATATGAAGATACTTCCGGTGGTTTCCGCGTTTCTTCTGGTAAGCAGTGTTTTTGCACAGGACGCTGCCCCTGCGCAGTCACTCCGCGACAGCCGTCAGGAAGCACGGCAGGAGTACCGTGAGGAGAAAAAAGAACTTCGACAGGAATTTCAGGAGGACAGGAAAGAAAACCGCGAGGAATTTAAAGAACGCATGAAGGCGATTCGCGATGAGAAAAAACTTGCTGCGCTGGAACGCATAGAAGAAAAGCTCGCCGCTATCAACAGCCGCAGAACAGAGCATTTTCTGAAAGTTCTGGCAAGGCTTCGTGAAATTTTGAGCAAGATCGAATCCCGAAGCGAGAAGGCAGCAGAGAACGGGAAAGACATTACCGGTGTGACGAGTGCCATCGGTGCTGCCAATACTGCCATCGATACCGCAGAAACCGCGGTCAATACGCAGAAAGAGAAAGTGTATGAAGTGACGGTGAATGATGAAACGACTGCGCGAAGCGATGCCGGTGCTGCCATGAAACAGTTGCAGGAAGACTTGCGGAAAGTATTTGATGTCGTAAAAACCGCAAGGACGGCGGTGCACGATGCCTTGAAAGCACTGGTTGCGGTCGCGGGAGGCGACACATCTGGGTCGACACCCTAAAAATTACTACCTATGAAAGGCAAAAGTCTGGCAATTCTTATTCTGATTGTGTTTGTGGCAGCTTTGTATGTACTGTGGAGCAGCGGCAAATTATCGGGGTATTCCCAGATGAAGGGGAGCGATGTACTTCCCGCGATGACGAATACCGACACAACCAGCGATATAGAGAAGGATCTGGATGCGACGACCGTAGACGAAGAAGAAGACGGGTATCTGGATATCGAGGCAGACCTCAAAGCCCTCTAGGCAAGGCAGGGGAAATGAAGCTTTCTCCCCGAAGAATCCGTAATTTTCAGAACAAAATATTTTCGTGGTGGCACGAAAACCGGCGGGATCTTCCGTGGCGCCATACCCGTGATCCCTACAGGATATTTGTTTCCGAGGTTATGCTTCAGCAAACGCAGGTGGATCGCGTGCTTCCCAAATACGACGAGTTTCTTTATTTTTTTCCGGACGTGTACAGCCTGGCCCGGGCAACGCCGGCCCAGGTGCTCAAAGTCTGGAAAGGTATGGGGTATAATCGCAGAGCGCTCTACATCCGCAAATCCGCACGTCTGGTGGTGGAGAAGTACCAGGGATTGCTTACGAAACTCCCCGGAGTGGGTACATATACTGCTCGAGCAATTCTGGTGTTCGCATTCGGTCAAAGTGTCCCTCTTGTCGACACAAACATACGAAAAATCGTGACACACTATTTTTTCCGGGATAAGCCGCAGAAAGAAAAGGTCATCGAGCAGGTCGCGGCACAGCTTATTCCGGACAATAAACCATGGGAATGGCACCAGGCGCTCATGGATTACGCAGCTTTAGAGCTGCGTAATATTCGAATAAACAAATATGCAAATTTGCAAATGAATAAAATACCGTTTAAGCAGTCAAACAGATTCTACAGAGGACGGATGATCGACCAATTAAGAGAAGGAAGCATGGGGGAAACAAAGCTTCTCGAGTATTTTACCAAACAATACGGGAAGCCAAAAGACTTTCTGAGGTTTATCATTCAAGGTCTTGAGGCAGACGGGCTTATTGATCGAACAAAAAGCAATGTGTTACGCTTGCCAAGATGAAAATAATCCTCATGCTGGTATCATCGCTTGACGGAAAAATTACCAAAGAGGATAGCCCGAACGTAACAAAATGGAGTTCGCAGCAGGATCAAAAACTTTTTCTGCGCGTGCGGGAGTCGAGCCGCCTCATTGTCATGGGCAGAAAAACATTTGAAGCTTCCCGTCCGCACATGAGCGTCGTGCCCGATGCATTGCGTATCGTATTAACGAGTAATCCGGGTGCGTTCCGCCACCTCTCGCAGCCTGGGCGGTTCGAATTTACCGACGAGGCGCCGGCCGCTCTCGTCGAGCGTCTGCAGGATGACTATCCCCAGATGCTTCTGGTGGGCGGAAGCGATGTGGCCACCCG
>CAYNWD010000015.1:0-16954 GCA_964400835.1 uncultured Gammaproteobacteria bacterium
TGTCACTCATAACCCCCACATGCGAAAGTGCACTCACTGCGATAAGAATACCGATAAAAAAATACAGGCTTCCAATATCTGTTTGCTGAAAAAACTTCTCGATAGATACCGACAGTGTGGTTCTGGGGGACACACGATGTTTGAGAATGTCCACTACGAGCCAGACCACCCCGAGTCCCAAAAGGAGTCCCAAGTATGGAGGAAGACGAAACGACGTCATTGCAAGCGGAAGGGAAAACGTAATGAGACACAAGGAAATGATAAGCCACTCTACTTTTCCAACGCGCGACTCGCGTTCACTTATGTCTCTCGTGTCCGCCACGATTGAGCGTTGAATCAACCCCGTGCTGACAAAAAACATTACCAGGGATGGAACAAACCCTTCGGTAATAATTTGGAAGGTGTTGAATTTTCCTGCGAGCCAGAGCATGGTTGTGGTCACGTCGCCGATGGGGGAAAAAGCTCCTCCTGCGTTTGCGGCGATGACAATCGCGGAGGCAGTACGCATGAGATTTTTTCCGTGAAAAAATCTGCCGGCGATTTGCAAAAATACGATGGTCGTCGATAAGTTATCCAAAAATGACGAGAAGACAAATGTCAGTGAGGTGATAATCCAAAATTGGGCCTTGTCGTGCAATTTTAGTTTGCTTAACCTGTTGTAAATAACATCGAAAAATCCGTAGTGGGTGAGAATTTCCACAAGTGTCATGGCGGACAGGAGAAAGATAACAAGCTCAAAAATTTCAGCCCCGGACTCCAAAATTGCCTCCCGCACGTGAGTCTGGCCCCCCAACGACGCGAGAAGCCAAAGGGAAATAGCCAAAAGCAGACTTACCGCGGTTTTACTGACGCGGGTAAAGTGCTCGATCGAAATGGCGACGTAGCCCAGGAGAAATACGAGGATACTTATGATTTTTATCATGGGTGTGATTCCTGCTCCGCAGAGCGCCCATGACAGACATGGTATGCGCTTAACGAAGCCCCGGTTCGAAATAGTCGTCTTCTTTCATATTCGACGCTCAGATTTTCCCTATTGTATACGAGTATTTCTCTACCGGCAATAGGATTTCCAAAAAACGTGTGAGATGCCGCACTTTGATTTTTAAAGACTATGCTATACTTTTATGTGCATGAAAGCAGTGAGGAATTCATCGGTAGTGGAATCCCTTCGGCAATACGCGGCCGCGGGTATCGCTACCGCTCTTTTTGTCTGGGGTGTGTATGTATATGCGATGGTTCGGTACGGCACGACCGGACTTTCACCGCTCAATAAAAGTTTAGCGACGAGTACGCTTTTTCTTCTTGGGTTTGTGCTTCTTTTGGGTCCTCTTTCCCGGGTGTTCAACCTGTTTGACCGGCTTCTAAAATATCGTAAGGAATTGGGCATTTTTGCGTTTTTCACTGGAGTTGCCCACGTCTACCTTGCGATGTTCCCCCTGGCGCGGCGCGGGCCGTGGGGCTTTTACCAGTCACGGCCGGAGTCAGCTTACCCCGGACTGGCGGCGCTGGTTATTATGTTCCTTCTCCTTGTTATCTCTTGGCAGTTTGCCGAGCGCATGATCGGGCCCAAGCTTTGGTGGAAGATTCAGAATTGGGGAGCGCGGCTTGCTTTTGTCCTTATTGCTTTTCATATGGCAGTACTCAAATACACCGAATGGGGGAAGTGGCTTGCAACACGGGGGGCAGATGCCACTGCCGGAGCTGCCTGGTTGCCGCCGCTTTCACTTCTTGGTATAGTATTTACTACGTTTGTTCTGGTAGTTCGGGTTTCTGAAAGTTTGGTGCCGAAAGCGGCCCGGACGATCACCCAGCTGGCGTTTTTTTTATATTTCGGCGTGACCCTGTGGCTTTTTGTCTAGATGAATCTTGACGATTTATACCGGGAAGCAATAGTACTGCACAAAAAGCACAAGGGCAAACTGGAAGTCCGGTCAAAAGTCACGCTCGCAAGCCGCCATGATCTTTCCCTCGCATATACCCCGGGCGTGGCAGGCGTTTCCAAAGCAGTGGCAGCTGACCCGAATTTGGCCTATGAGCTGACGATAAAGCAAAACACCGTGGCGGTAGTGTCCGACGGCTCGGCGGTTCTGGGGCTGGGTAACATCGGCCCGTACGGGGCGCTTCCGGTGATGGAGGGCAAGGCGCTTTTGTTTAAAGAATACGGCGGCATCGACGCATTTCCCATATGCGTCGCGACGCAGGATACGGCGGAGATTATTGCTCTGGTAAAAAATATAGCACCGGTGTTTGCCGGGATAAACCTCGAAGACATAGCCGCACCCCGGTGCTTTGCTATCGAAGAAGCGCTGCAGGATATAGGTATTCCCGTATTCCACGATGACCAGCACGGCGCGGCCATTGCGCTTTTTGCAGCACTCATAAATGCGGCAAAATTAGCCGGGAAAAATGTTTCCGATCTCACGGTGGTCATAAGCGGCGCGGGTGCGGCAGGCACGGCCATTGCCCGGTTTCTCTGGTGCGTCGGGCACGAGGGCATGGCGTGCGAGCGGGTGAAGGAGATACTGGTCGTTGACACCAAGGGAATTATTTCCAAAGACCGTACCGACATAGATCCTTCGTCCCACAAAGCACAGTTTTTGTCCATGAATACGGGAAACCGGAGCGGAACGCTCGCTGATGCGCTGCGGGGTGCGGATGTTTTTGTCGGCGTATCGCGGGGGAATATCGTGACTTCGGACATGGTCCGCAGTATGGCGGAAAAGCCTTTTGTGTTTGCCATGGCCAATCCCGTACCGGAAATTTTGCCGGACGAGGCGCGGGCGGCGGGCGCATTTATCGTCGGCACCGGCCGATCGGATTTTCCCAATCAGATCAATAACGTTCTTGTTTTTCCCGGAATTTTCCGGGGCGCCATAGACGTCCAGGCAAAACGGATTACCAACAGCATGAAGTTAGCCGCAGCTCACGAGCTAGCTGGATGCGTCGCAGACCCGGACCCGGAACATATCCTGCCGTCGGCCTTGGACAAAACTGTTGCTCCGCGAATTGCAAACCGCGTTGCACAGATTTATAAAGGAGAAACCCGTTAGCTCTTCGCCCTATCCCAATACTTGCGGCAGGGGAGTATCGTGCGGAATAAATCTCAAGGACAGTGAATTGACGCAGTGCCGCGTATTGGCTTTTGTGTACTGTTCGCCGGTAAATATGTGTCCCAGGTGGCCGTCGCAATGCGCGCAGCGGATTTCTACTCTTTGCCCGTCAGGATCAGGCAGCTGGATAACGGCATCGGGAAAGGTTGCATCAAACGCCGGCCAGCCGCACCCTGCGTCAAACTTGGCTTTTGACGAATATAGCGGCGCATTGCATCTGCGGCATATGAATGTACCGTTTTCGAAGAAATTATCGTACTCACCGTGAAACGCCGGCTCGGTCGCGCCTTTTTCAATCACCGCCGCCTCATCCAGGGTGAGTGCGTTGTATTGCATGTGCCTTTGTACTATAGCATACTAAGGGCAGGCAAAGAGGCAGGTGCTTGGGAAGCTTGTAGGGAAGGAATACCTTTGGGGATCCACCATTTGCTATGCGCGCTCGTCAATCGTTGGTTATAATAAGAGAGCGAAATCCACGTCGGATTTTTATACATTGGGTAGAGCGGTTTGCCTTTGTACTCCTTCAGCTTGCCGGAATTTTTTTTCTTCCCGTTGTTCTCTTTTTCGCTCACGAAATTGTTCTCGGGTATTTTTTACCGGTATATTATCCGTATGCAATCGGATACTCCCGCCCGCTCGTTATTTTCCTATATTCATATGGGATTGTGAGCTTCGGGGTTTTTGTGTTCCTGGCAGAGATAATATTTCTGCTGCATTGGAACATGAAAAAAAGCATCCGTCGTGTACTTCTTGTGATGTATGTTGCAGAGCTTTTTGCTTTTTACGTGTGGTACTACGGCTTCTTTATGACGAAGTATACTGTTCCCATAAAATTTCGTGACAATGTTTCCTATACCGTTGTTGACAATCCGCAGGGTTTTGAGGCGATTTACAAAAATATTCTTGTGAAGAGTGAGATAGGAGGAGAGTATGACTATGATATTGTGGGGTGGCAAGATGAAAAGACGCTCGTTTATGAAAAAGACCAGCGTCGTTTTCGGTACGCTTACGATATGCAAACAGGCAAATCTATTCTTTCAAAGGGAGAGGCTCCAGTCTTTGCAAAAACCTGTGTATACAAAGATTGTATCGCACCCCTGGTTTCTATTCGATATTTTGGACATGACGCAGATGGCTACCTGTCGCCGGACGGCAGATATGTCGCGTATACTTCGTTTCACCTTTATGGCCCGCAGTATCTTGTGATCATCGGACAGGAGAACTAATTGACGCATATTATGTCATGCTTTATGTGATAGAATTTTTCTATGAGCACAAAGGCGCAACCGTCTGCTGATCTTTGTCCGACATGCGGCAGCCCTCTGGGAGAGGTAGTGACGACGGCAACCGGCCGCAAGTTGCAGCGTTGCAGCAGTGGCAAGTGGAATTCGGAAACCAAAAAAAATGAAGGATGCGACTATGTGAAATGGATTGCGGTGGAGCCGCAAACGCTTGATGAAAAATGTCCCAAATGCGGCAACCCCGTCGTTCTGGCGGTTACACGGTTTGGGAAGAAGATGAAAAAGTGTTCGACCGGCGGATGGGATAAAGATGCCAAAAAACCAACCGGGTGCGACTATATAGAATGGATAAACGGAACCACGGTGCCGCTTGCGGAAGAGTGTCCGGAGTGCGGATCGGCGTTAGTCTTGTATACAACAGCTGCGGGGAAGCGGATGAAAAAGTGTTCGACTTCCGGTTGGGATAGGGAAAAGAAACAGCCAACCGGATGTTTATATGTCCATTGGCTCAAACCAGGGGAAGAACTCACACAGCCCGAACCGTCGGAATCACCTTCAGTTTAATTTCCTCCACCAAGAGCACTCACGCACTGCGCCTTCGCTGCGGCATCTTCTACTTGGTCGCAGACAGACGCACTTATGCCGGCACCGGTTCCTGCTTCCTTCATCATTTTTTCGCCCTGCTCGGCCGCCTTTTCCATCATGGCAGTGAAGTCCGTGAACTTTACGTCAGACGGAGGCGTGAACATGCTGTTATCCGGCCGCCAGCTTTTGCAGTCCAGATCTCCTTCAGTATCCAAGTCCGGCCCCTGTCCCGTGGTTGGGGCAGATTCGTTTTCCTGGCGTTCCCGTTGGGGAGGAGGAGTGATTTTCTCGTTTTTAAACTTCGTCCCTTCTTTGCCGGACCACATATACATATAATCCTGGTCTACGATATAGGAAGTCGCCATGTCGGTGCCATTGGGACCTTTGGTGGTAAATTCTCCGCGGACGCGCTCTCCCGCGACATAGACGGTTCCCTTCGACCCGTCCGGGCCGGACATGGTGCAGCTGACGTTTTTTCCTGCCGCCAAAAGTGCACTGATGCTGCCTTTGGTCATCGCCTCACCCAAAGGCGATTTTTTTAGAGACGAGACACCAAAATATCCGCCGACCAAAAGAACCAACAGGGCAAGAGGAAGACCGAGTTTTTTGTTCATATTCCCGTCATCATATAGATGTTTATTCGGAAAATCAAGACCCCCGCCGGAGTGATATAATACAACGTATGGTGCAGGTGATTTCCGGCCCGGTAGATGCGGAAACGAGGAAAATTCTCGGGGCGGATCTTGGTGGTTATGTGAAGGTCGTCGTTGATGTCGACAGGGAGATTATGACTGCCGGCGGGAAGCGGCACGCGGAAGGAGAGGGGATATTGCTCGCGCAGGGAAGTAAACAGGAAAATCTATGGGGTGGGGGAATTGATCTGGAAACAGGATCTATAGATTTTGATTCGATGATAAATCTTCGTCCGTCTCAAGGGAATACCAGCCGTGAAGTTTTTTCGCCAATGATTCGTTCAAAAATGGAAGCGCTGATACAAAAATTTTTTCCGCGACTATGAACGCCAGGGACCTAACGCTCAATATTGCCGTAAATTTAGGCAGGGTAGGCCGGTGGGCAACCGAGGGGAACAAACAAAGGATTGAACAGTTTTTGGCAGACACACAGGAATATGTTGATCAGCTCGCCGTGACGCCCAGGTCAAAACGATTTGACCCGACCTATCAGCGTTTTTTGCGTTCGTATCACGCGCTCACAGCCGATATCCGTTGTGATGAAGAGTGGGCCGAAGAGGCATTTACATGGGCGAATATTCTGACGCACAGGGCAGGACTGGCGTGAGACAGTCTGGGGTTGAGCAAGATCGAAATAATTAATGGCTTACCAACTGCGTTCACGCTGACCGGGGTTACCTTCAGGAGCAGTGTAGGCAAGGGACCGGTGGAGAGTTTCGATATGAGCTGCCAAAAGGGGAAATTCTGCGTAGTGAGAGTTTTCGTCCAGATGCCCGCCTCCTGGTATCCACGTGACGCTAACCCCAAGCCTGCGACACAATGTTTCCGGCTGTTGAGGGGAAATGAGCTTATCGTTGTCGCCGTAAAAAAGTCTGAAGAAACGGGCATTTTTTCTCATTCTTTTCCATTGCGGGCTATAGGGCCAGAAGCCGGTGGGCGCATCCGGCCGATTGGCTACCGGTTGCCACAAAACCGGCTCATAGGCATAGGGAGCCGCGACAAATACTGCAGCGCCGACTCTGTGCGATTCAAGCCATTCAAGGAGCAGTCTGCCGCCGAGGCTGTGGCCGGCCATGATTGTTCTCTCGGTTATGACTGATGCATGTCTTTCAAGCGTGCTCATCCAACCATCACGTGTCTGCTCATTCCCGCCGGGGAAGTCAGGCCTCAAAACAGACAAACCCTTATTCTCTAACTGCCCCTCCAGCCAGGGGTACCAGTGGAGCTGGCCAGCGTCATCAAATTTGCTGGCCGGAAGTATGACAAGGTCGGCAGGACGGGCCGAATTCATGCCTGCAATCATACCACAGAGAGGGAAATAGGCCATATGATACAATTCTTCCATGAATTTACGTATAGCCATAGTTGGACTACCTAATGCTGGCCCTGGTAGAACGCTTGCCACTCCCGTGGTCTACGTCCACGCGTCGTGGTGGCGCGTCTACGGGGCTGCGCAGTTTTACAAAATGCTCACGTTTTCTTTCTCCATATGAATTTACGTATTGCTATAGTTGGTCTCCCTAATGCTGTCCCGGCACCAAGCTTACTTCAGTCCGGAGGCTTACAGCCTCGCGCTCTTGAAGAGCGCTGGTGCGGGATGGCGCTTTTTCCTGGTATTTTTACAGGAGGACTTAGTTCATGAACCTCCGCATAGCTATCGTAGGTCTCCCCAATGCTGGTAAATCCACGCTGTTTAATGCACTGCTAAAAAAGCAGGTGGCGTTTGCGGCCAACTATCCGTTTGCTACCATTGAGCCCAATATCGGCGTTGTTCCGGTGCCGGACGAGCGACTTGCCGTCCTTCAAAAAATTATTCGGGAGACGGAGCGGGATCAGACCTTAAAAGATACAAGGTCAGACCCCGCGGGTGTCAGTTGGCCGCCGGTGGTGCCGGCGACGGTGCAGTTTGTCGACGTGGCGGGCCTCGTGAAGGGCGCCTCGGAAGGACAGGGCCTGGGCAACAAATTTTTGTCCCACATACGGGAGACACACTTGGTTGTTCACGTCCTTCGGTTTTTTGAAGACCGGTCGGTCGTCCATGTCGCAGGCGAAGTGGATCCCGGGCGTGACGCAGACATTATAGAAACAGAGCTTATACTCGCAGATCTGCAAACGCTTGCCAAACAACAGGAGCCCCGCGGGGTCAAGGACAAAACGCTTACCGATCGCTGGCAGGTTATCCGCCGGCTTATCGCAGGGCTCAACGATGCCAAACCCGGCCGTGTCATCCTGACGGATCTCAAAGATCGGGATTTGGTTTCTGATTTGCACCTTTTGACTTTAAAGCCGGTGCTTTTTGTCCATAATGTTGACGAGAAGCAGTTGACGGATCAGCGCGGTACCCGGTCCTCCGATAGCCATATAGCAATCTGCGCAAAAACGGAAAGTGAACTAGCCAGTCTGACAGCGGAAGAACAAAAGGCGTATTTGGGAGAATTAGGCCTTGCTGCCTCCGGTCTGGACCGGCTGATCCAGAAAGCGTATGAGTTCCTTGGCCTTATTTCGTTTCTGACCGCCGGGGTAAAGGAAGTACGTGCGTGGACTATTCCTGCAGGCGAGACTGCCCAGGCTGCCAGTGGCGCGATCCACACGGATTTTGTGAAGCATTTTATAAAAGCAGATGTCGTGACATTTTCTGACTTTGTGGCCGCCGGCGGGTGGGCCGGTGCGCGGGAGCAGGGCAAGGCAAGAAGCGAAGGACGGGAGTACATTGTCCGTGACGGCGACGTCATTGAGTTTAAGATCGGCGTGTAACTTCCGCCTCTCCCCGGCGTGCGTACGTATTGAGATTTTGGCGTTCCCGTGGTATGATCGTGGTCATTATGCGTCGGTATGAATTTGTGTTGGTTGTCCGGGCAGAATCCGCATCGACAGACGAAAAAAAGTGGAATGAACTCGTGTCAAAATTTGTCGGCGACGGTGTTTCCGTGACCAAGATTACCTCCTGGGGCAAAAAGCAGCTCGCGTACCCTATAAAAAAGCAAACAGAAGCCGTATATTTGTTGGCGGAACTGGAAGCCGAGTCGCTCAAAGCCGCCGACATCGAAAGGCGCATTAAGCTCGACGAGTCGGTGCTTCGGTTTTTGCTCACCGTAAAATAAAAATTCTATGGCAAGCAGAAGTTTAAATAAAGTACAGCTTATAGGAAACCTTACCCGCGATCCGGAGCTGCGCTATACGCCCTCTGGCGCAGCGGTGTGCACTATTGGTTTGGCGACGAACCGCTATTGGACGACTGAGTCCGGAGAAAAAAAGGAAGAGACGGAATTTCACCGCGTGGTCGCCTGGAATAAGCTCGCCGAACTTTGCAGCCAGCTTCTGACGAAGGGCCGCAAAATTTATGTCGAGGGCAGACTGCGCACCACGAACTGGCAGACGCAGGACGGCCAGCAGCGCACTTCGACCGAGATTGTCATCGATGACATGATTATTCTGGACTCCCGAAGAACCGGGACCGCCGGCGAGGAGCACGCGGGTGAGGGGGGCAGTGAGTCCGGGGGACCGCCGGCAGCAGCATCCGGCTCGCCTTCTGCCACGACCGTCGCCCAGCCGGCTCCACCCAAGAAAAAATCCGACAAGAAAGAAGAAGTAGAGAGTGGTGCCACCGAAAACGTCAATCCGGACGACATACCGTTTTAACGTATGAAACCAAAGCGAAAGTTTATCAAAAAAATCAGAATTGTCCCGACGGATTGCCCGTTTTGCAAAGGCAAAACCGAGCCGGATTACAAAGATACGGCGACACTGGGTAAATACGTGACCGAGCGGGCGAAGCTTCTCGCGCGCACGAGAACCGGCATTTGCAGCAGACACCAGCGGGTCATTACGCGCGAAGTAAAACGCAGCCGTCACTTGGCGCTCTTGCCGTTTGTCGAGCGCAGATGATAAAGCAGGCTGTAAAGGTGGCAGAGGTTTCAAAGGTTGCACGCGCAGTTTTGGTTTAACCTTTGATACTTTTGGTTCCTTTGTAGCATTCGTTACCTTCATGAAATTCCTGCCATTCACGAGACTCGGAAAAATCGTTGTTATCGTTGGTCTCACGATCCTCGTTGCCGGTATCGGGTACCGTCTGGGCGAATACCGTACCCGCGTTACCGTTTCCCCTAGCCCTCGGATTCTCATAAACACCGAGCCGCCGGAAGGGATCAGCGTCGACTTCCGGCTTTTTTGGGACGTGTGGCAGAAGGTGACCGAGTATTACATTGACCGGGCGAGTATCAACGTGCAGGAGATGGTGTGGGGAGGGATCCGCGGCATGGTGAGCGCTTTGGGCGATCCGTACACGTCCTTTTTGCCGCCCAAAGAAAACGAGGAATTTAAAGAAGATCTGGGCGGAGAGTTTGAAGGAATCGGTGCGCAGCTGGGACTCAAAGACGAGCGGATTGTGGTCATTGCTCCGCTGGTCGGCACGCCCGCACAAAAGGCAGGGCTTTTAGCAGGCGACTATATATTGAAGGTGAATGAGGAGGAAACCGTCGGGTGGACCATTCCGCAGGCTGTCTCCAAAATCCGCGGCCCCAAAGGAACCACGGTGGAGCTGGAAGTTTTACACGAAAACAGTCAAACCCCCCAAACTCTCGCAATCGTCCGCGGGACGATTTCCGTGCCGTCGGTTGAGTGGTGGGTAAAGCCTCCGGCCGAGATAAGCGAAATTCAGGCCGTGGCGGCGGCGCGGCCGTTCCTTGCCAATGCCAAAAAAATCGTATACTTGCGGCTGTCGCGTTTTGGTGACAACACGAATCGCGACTGGCTGAAAGCAGTGGATGAGATTTTGTCCCTGCAGCGCGCTAACGGCACGCTTGCGGGCATGATTTTGGATCTTCGTAATAACCCCGGCGGCTACCTGGACGGGTCGGTGTTTATCGCGAGCGAATTTCTGACCGACGGCATTGTCGTCAGTCAGGTAAACAGTGACGGCACGCGGGAGGATTTTGAGGTCAACAGAAAAGGCAAACTTTTGACGATTCCCTTAGTCGTTCTGGTAAATCAGGGAAGTGCGTCTGCCTCCGAAATCGTTGCGGGAGCGCTCGCTGACCACGGCAGGGCAACGACCGTCGGCGAAAAAACGTTCGGCAAAGGAAGTGTCCAGACGCCGTTTGAGCTTTCAGGCGGCGCAGGCGTACATATCACAACCGGCAAGTGGCTGTTGCCCAAAGGTACCTCCATTCACAAAGAGGGGATCACGCCGGATGTCGTGGTCGAAATGGATACTCCCGAAGCCAGTGGAGATGCTCAGCTTGCCAAAGCAGTCGAGCTTCTTTTGGAGTAATTCAGAGCGAAGAGTAAGATCCGGGAAGCGCTTTTTGGAGCACTTCCGCAAAAGTCCCCGGTTTTTCTTTGGCAAAGCACTCCCGCATGCTGCGAACATATGTTTTGGCAGCCTTCTCATACGCATTTTTATTCCATCCGCGCTTGGGGTCTAATAAGTCATCGGGGACGTTGGGTGCCGATTGGGGGACCGTGAGTCCGGTTGGAGCATGCGTGTGCAGGGGTACCCGGTCGAGGCTACCGGTGATTGCCGCAGAAACGAGGCTGCGGGTATGCTCGAGCGGAATCCTTCGCCCCGTGCCGTAGGCGCCGTTTGTCCAGCCGGTATTTATAAGCCAGAGACCTGGATTGTAGTGCGTGAGTTTTTTGGCAAAGAGTGACAGATACACATCCGGTTTGTGCGGCATAAACGGATCGCCGAAAAAACGGGAAAAAACGGATTTTGGTTCTTTCGTGCCTTTTTCCGTTCCGGCAACTTTACTTGTCGGACCCAAAAGATACCACAGGAGCGCCTGATGAGCATTGAGTTTGGCAATCGGCGGAAGGATGCCTGAAAGGTCGGTGGTAATAAAGAAAATATGCTTGGGATGGCCGGCGCGGCCCGCAGGCACCAGGTTGGGGACAAAATCCGGGTTCAGCGGAAACGAGCCGCGGGAATTTTCCGTGAGCGTCGTGTTGTGTACGTCGACATCTCCCTCCCGATCCATCCAGACATTTTCCAAAATAACGGGTGATGTTTTAGTGCTTCGCTCGTCAAAGAGCGCGTGGTGGAGCATGGGTTCGCGGGTCGGGTCCAGCCCGACGACTTTCGGGTACTGGCCGCCTTCCAGATTAAAAACACCTGCGTCACTCCACCCGTGTTCATCGTCGCCGATCATGCGGCGGGAGGGATCATTGGAGAGCGTGGTTTTGCCGGTGCCGGACAGGCCGAAAAACAGCGCCACATCGCGGGATTTTCCGATGTTGGCAGAACAGTGCATGGGAAGTACACCAACGCGCGGCAGCTCATAGCTCATCTGGGTAAAGACTGCTTTTTTGACCGGTCCCAAGTAGCCGAAGCCGCGTACGACGGTGATTTTGCGGTCAAAATCAGATGCAATGATAAAGCCGCGTGTGGGATCCACGGCCTCAAACGAGGGGAGGCCAAGTGCTGCGCGGTCAAATTTGGCGTGAGGGTCTATGAGGAGTATATGAGGAGATTCCTTTGCAAAGACGCTTTTCGTCGTTCCTTCTTTTGTGTGCCGGAACATGTTGTGGGCAAACAGAGCAACCACAGGATCTGGGGTGATGACGGTAATAGGGTGGGAAAACTGCGGGTCGGCGTTGACGCTTCTGTCGACGCGGTAGAGTAGAGAGGATCGTTTAAGGATCTGGAGCGTATCGGAAACGAGCCGGTCAAATGCCGCGGCCGTGATTTCCTGAAAGTTGGGCGGCCCCCAGTTCACGAGGTTTCCGGCAGCGTTTTTCGTATCGCGGACAAAAAAAGTATCTTTGGGACTCCTGCCGCGTTCCGAGGGTGGGGTCACGGAAACGATTGCGTGGCTTCTGGCCGGGCGATATGTGCGGCCGGAAAGCGCATGACTGCGAAGACGTGACACTGCGGGATTTCGGGTGAGCCGGGTGCCGGGGTCTGTGAGAAGCCTTTCAACTGCCCCATGAAGTGTACTCGTCATGGAGTCTTTATACACCTTGGGTCGTGAGGGCGTCTGTAATCTTCGTTACCTTTCCGTTGATTATATCTTCCAGATTGTGCCAGCTTTTGCCGATCCGGTGGTCGGTGACGCGGTTTTGCGGGAAGTTGTACGTGCGGATTTTTTCGGCGCGCATCCCGCGGCCGATGATGCTGCGCTGATCGCTGAGTGCCGATTCCCGGCGCATGAGTTCCTGCTCCCAAAGTTTGGCGCGCAATAGCGAAAGCGCCACCTGGCGGTTTTGATACTGGTCGCGCTCCGTTTGGGCGGACACGACGAGCCCGCTGGGCTTATGCCGTATGCGCACGGCACTGCTGACTTTATTCACATTTTGCCCGCCCTTGCCGCCGGAGCGGAAAAACTCCAGTTCGAGGTCCTCGGGCCTGACGACCACATCCTGCTCCGGAATTTCCGGCAACACGGCAACGGTGGCGGTTGAAGTATGAATCCTTCCGTGGCGTTCGGTGGTTGGTATTCTTTGGACGCGGTGCGTGCCGGCTTCGTACTGGAGTTTACCAAAGACTCCGGTTCCGCGGATCCGCAGCACCCGCTCGTCCAGCTCTTCAACTTTCCAGCCCGAAAGATTTGCGTAGCGCACATACATGCGCAGAAGGTCATTGGCCCAAATTTTCGCTTCCTCTCCTCCGGGACCGGGGCGCAGTTCGAGAATGGCGATATCAGTGTTCATAGAGACTCCTTATTCATGCTGCATTGATGGTTGCTAAGCTCGTCAGACTCGCCAAGCAACCAGTCAAGCTTCCTCTCCTCCGGGACCGGGGCGCAGTTCCAAAATCGCGATATCAGTGTTCATAGCACTATAATACCAATCTACAAATTTATGCCAATCCTACGAATGAAAGAACAGTTTTCCATTCGCATCATTGGTACATCATTCGTTGATTGGTATTGTAAATGGGGCTATTTTAGCCCCATGAGCATTTCTTTGAGGCTTTTGGGGGTGCGGTCATCTGCCGCTCTTTTGAGGGCCTGCTTTTTCTTTTTGCTTACGTAGGGGCCTTTTTTCTGCGCCTGCGTTTGTTTTACCTGGAAACGTTCTACCCGTCCAAGTGTATCGACAAACTTCATCTCCCCGGTGTAAAACGGATGGCAGTTGTAGCAGATTTCGATTTTAATTTCCGGCTTGGTGGCGCCCACGGTGAACCTGTTGCCGCACGCGCAGGAGACAGTGGCTTCCGGGTACCATGCAGGGTGAATTGCCTGTTTCATCCTTCTATTATACCAAAAAACTTGCATTTTTCCTAGAGAGGAGGTACGATAGCTTCGATTTTCCTGCCTATACTATTATGGCGCCAATTTTAAAACAGCCTGCAACTAGAGGGGAAAGGGGTGTGATAGCAGGCTTGGAAATTCGCGTTGTTGGGAATGTAGAAGTGAAGGTGAGCGGCGGCCAACATATATTGGAAGTTCAGGACATTGAGAAGAATAGACTTGAATTGGGGTTCGCATTGTCCGCCGAGAATGAAGAGAGCCCGGTTCAAGAGAAGCCGGTTCAAGTTAGCGGCCTTGATCCTGATGATAAGGGAGCAGTATTATTTGAAAGGGATGGCAAGTTGGTCGAGCAACCGAAGGGAATGATTATTCCTTCTAATTCAGCGACTGTAAAGCTCAAGAAATAATGCATATTTTTGTTTAGTCATTGCAGTTTTATATGAAAACATTAGCGGAAATTAAATTGCCATATCCTGTGAAAGGTAGATTCTGGACAACAAATGGACTTGAGGTGAATTATGTTGAAGGGGAGGGAGTAATAATAAATACGGAAAGCCAATATAATTATGGTGACCCCCTAACGGGATATGAAAGTGTCGGCCCAGTGAGGGCGGCAGTGTTGTTTGTAAAAGGTCATATTCCCCCGAAGACTCCTCGAAGGTAAATATTTTTTTTGCGGGCGTTATTTTTTTCTTCTCCTCTTCCTCTCTGCCAGAAATACTCCCACCGCAATTATTCCTGCTCCCAAGATGTACGGCAGTGTGAGTTTTTCGCCCAGCCAGAGGACGGAGAGCGGCAGACCAAAGATGGGCATGAGGTAGGAGAATACCGATGCCTCACTTACTTCTATAGTCTGCACTGCGCGGTTACGCAGAGAATATGCGATCGTGCCGGACAGGACGGCCATGTACCACACACCAAGGTGAGCAGATATCGGCGCTAGGCGGATACTGGCAAGTATCCCTTCCCATCCGTGAATACGCAGCGCAAGCGGCGCGAGCGTGACAAGTCCTACGACAAAGGAAAGGTGGGCTAAAAGTACCGCGGAGACTTTTTTGCGCAGCGCAAACTTTGCCAAGATAGCACTCCCTGCATCTGCCAGAATCGCGACGACGATGAGGATATTTCCCTCCAGCCTGCCCAGGACATCGCCCGCGGCACCGTTTACAAGCGGTGCAACGACGACAACCAGCGTCCCCGCGAGTGCCAGCCCGACCCCTGTTTTTTCGCGGGACGTCACGCGTTCATGAAGAAATATACTGCCCGCGGCAATCGTCAGAAGCGGGCCGAGGCTCGTGAGGATATTTCCGGTCAGAGACGTGGTTTTGTCAAAGCCCAGAAACAGTAATCCCAGGGCAATCGTGACGCCGATGATGCTGTAGCCTATGATGTCCTTCCACTGGCTGTATTTTGCGGGAAGTTTCTGGCCGGTAGCAAAAAGCCATCCGACCGCGATGACGGTGCTTATGAAAAACCGGTAGGTGAGAAATACAAGCGGCGGAAAGTCGGTGAGGGTAAACTTTATGATCGCGGGTGCCGCCCCCCAGATGACGGAAACCAAAAGCAGGGAGAGGTAGGCAGTGGTACGGGGTTTCATCGCACTTTCGGGTAATTGATATTTCCTATAAAATTCCTCTAAAATCCTTTAGCTCCTCTTCAGGAACGCAATGATATCTTCAATCCTCATGTCTTTTTTCTCCTGCGTTTTCATGTTTTTGAGCTGCACCACGTTGCGCTTC
The DNA here is from genome assembly GCA_964400835.1 of uncultured Gammaproteobacteria bacterium. Lineage (GTDB taxonomy): Bacteria > Patescibacteriota > Microgenomatia > UBA10105 > UBA927 > CAYNWD01. The sequence continues at coordinate 15,557 of CAYNWD010000015.1, forward strand.
ACTTCCTCCGGACCCTGGATTATAACGTAGGGAATCCCTTTGCGGTCAGCGTATTTGAGCTGTTTGTCGAGCTTGTCAGTCGTTTGAGAGAGGTCGACAGTTAGTCCGCGATCTCGCAGCTCTTTTGTCAGTTGTTGCGACTGTGAAAGAAGTTCGCCCGAAAAGACGGTGACCAATATCTCTCCTCCTGTGGCAGGCGGCGGGGTGAGACCGAGTATTTCGGCTGCCTCGAGTGTTCGGTCAAACCCGAGTCCAAAGCCCGTGCCGCCGATATCTTTTTCTGCAAACTTTTCAACGAGCCCATCAAAGCGTTCGCCGCCCAGAACCGACATGTCATATCCTGCATCAGGAATCTCGACTTCCCAAATCGGTCCCATAGAGTAAGAAAACGATCGGGCAATCGTTGGGTCAAACTCATACCAGTTATCCGGAAATCCGTAATTTTTGAGATATTGCAAGATAAAACGAATCTCCTCATTTGGCTGCAGATTCTTGACGTATGCAAGATACTCTTTTGCTCTTGCCAGAGAGATCCCCTTCTTTTCCATTTCCCGGACGACCCCTTCATCGCCGATTTTTTTTATCTTGTCTATCGAGACAATTGCCTCGTACGGCATGTCTTTAAACAAAGCCCGCGAGTTTATACGAACGAGCGCCCGCCTGAAGCCAAGTTGGCGGTAAATATCAAGTGATAATGCGATAACCTCCGCATCCGCATTTGGAGTTTTGACACCAAAAATATCTGCGTCCACCTGGGTGAATTCACGATAGCGTCCTTTTTGCGGTTTCTCAGAGCGAAAGGCAGGCTGGATTTGATATCGTTTGAACGGGAATGTGAGTGTATTTTGGTATTGCGCAATGAGTCTGCACGTAGGGACGGTTTGGTCATATCGAAGCGCCACCTCGCGATCACCCTGGTCTTTGAATTTGAAAAAGAGTTTTTCGTCTTCGCCTATGGCTCCAGTAAATATCTCAAGCGGTTCTAGGGTAGGCGTTTCAAGCGGTGCAAATCCCCATGACTCGCAAATGCCCGCGAGCTTATCGCGTAACCATTTACGCTTTGCTGCCTCTTCTGGCAAAAAATCCCGAAAGCCCCGTAACGTCTGAAGCGTACGGGGTGAACCTTTGAGTGTTTGAGTTTTAATCATAGAGCCTCCTTTGATCGTAACAAGTATTGCACAATCGAACAAGCGCTACAAAAAAACCCGCCGGTTGGCGGGGTTCGTGCATACAAGTTCGCGCTTACCGCATGCAGCAACACCCGCCATCAGGATCGGGTGAGTGATGATATGCAGCTGTATTTTTTGTGCTCACGCTTGTCATACAAAGGTATTATAACACATAATTTAACTTTTGGCTAAAATAATTGAACCGATGAGAACGGTGATTATTCCAATA
>CAYNWD010000015.1:16964-24068 GCA_964400835.1 uncultured Gammaproteobacteria bacterium
AAGCGATTCTTTAAATATCAAAATTCCTCCAATCACGCCGCCTACTCCTAAACCGCCGACAATAAGGGGGAGGGCGACGGAAAGCGGTGCATTTTTTGAAAGAGTAAGAAATACCAATCCCTGACCAAATGCCCATACGGCTCCTCCAGCAAGTGCAGCCATAACTGATTCTTTCGGCAAGGCAGCAATTTTTGGCGTCAACATTTTATAAAGCACTGTCCAAACAACAACACTCGGAATTGCGCCGAGAACGAAATAGAGCGTTGAAATGGGTGCGGCAAGTTTTGTTGAAAAGAACCGGGCAAAAATATTACCAGCTGTTAATAAAACAATTGATAGGAGCGATGCAGTAAGCCAATTCATAAAATGGTTAGTGTTTTTTTTGATTGAGACAGAATTTCAAGGCCGTCCTTTTTTAAGAGTACCAAATCCTCGATCCGTATGCCATAACGGCCTTCTATGTATATGCCAGGCTCCACGCTGAATACCATGCCGGCCTTAAGCTTGCCGAAGGGTTTTTTGATTGTGAGCCGGGGTTTTTCGTGAATATCCAGACCCACACCGTGGCCCAGCGAGTGGGGATAGGGGGGCAGGCCGGATTCCCTGATGACCTCTCGAGCGGTTCGATCTGCGTAGCTGCCAGAGAGCTGTGAATTCAAGGCCCGCCCTTGAGCCTGGAGGTAAGAAAGAGCTGCTTTTTGCGCTTCGAGTACCGTCTGATATGCCAGTTTCCATTCATGCTTTGGCTGCCTGACAAAAACCATTCTTGTCATGTCTGCACAATAGCCGTTTACCCGCGCTCCGAAATCGAGAAGGATAATGTCATCTAATTTCAAAGCTAAGCTTTGGGGTGCTTTAAAGCTTAGCTTTGACGAATAGTGCGGCTGGCTGGTGTTTTTGCCAAATGCCACGATAGGCGAGAAGGCGGCATCTGCCCCGCTTTTTCTGAAAAACGATTCGATTTCCCCCGCGAGCTCACCTTCGGTAACTCCGGGCCTGATTTTCCCAAGTATAAAATCAAAACATTCATCCGTCAGCTTGGCTGCCTGTCTTATGTACGCAATTTCGTCCTGTCTTTTGATCATGCGAAGTTTCTCTACACGGCCTTGAGCCGGCACAAACACTGCGTCTTTCAGCGTGCTTTTAAGTTTTTCAAACTCGGCAACCGTCAGATCCTGTTCTTCATATCCCAACCGGATACCTTTAAAGGTCTGACCTTTAAAGGGTGCCTGAAGATTTTTTGCTAGTACCTGTGCGAGCTTGCGCGAGATAGGGTTTTCGCGTGAAACTTCTACAATTTCCAACTGCCCTTTTGTCCCCAGCAGGGTACCAATGGGATAGTTTACTGCTGTGAGTTTGCGAGCCTGTTCCCTGTAAAGACTGTTGGTAAACAGAACCGCTTTATTTTTTAAGACGAGAAGATAGGCATCTCTCCTGTCCACCCCAACAAATCCGGTCAGGTACCGGATGTTGGTGGGATTGGTTATGAGCAATGCTTCGTTCTTTTTTACGAGTGCCATATGCATGGTGCCTATTATACTATGCCCACTTTTTTCCTGGGTCCTTGGAGAAAAGGGACAAATTAGCAACGATTATTCGTCATAAACCATTCTGTTAGCTCCCTCGTATTTCTCTCAGTAGCTGTCTCTGCTCGGACAACTGCAATATTGTTGGCTCCATCAGGAGAAACGAGATTTCTCAGTGCACCTCTTTTGTCCGCCGGAACGAGTCCATTTTCTACAGCCTGATCTACTTCGTCCTCTGTAAACAATACAAGGGCACCGGTTTCTAAATCACCCGCTACTCTGTTCGCTTCGTCTAGGCTTAGTTCAAATGGTTTCCCAAGCTCCCCGGCACGCTTCCGTACACGATCGAGCGTCCAGGGCTCTTTAGGTCGCCCTGCTAATCCATCGCCACGGCCGCCTCTTTGATCTGGAGACATAGTATCACCCCCTTTCTTCTTCGCAGAATGTATGCGCCTGCGAATGGGGGAGGGGAGAAAGAAAAATGGCAAATCTACAAATCTACTAATGACAAGTATGGGAGATTCTCACCTCAACCACGCGCAGGGATGTTAGAGGGTATGATGGAGCGCACGGGGAAATACCGCGTATGGTGCGGCAGTGGTGAGATTGGCTATAGAAAGATATTGGTTTGTTCTCATGTCAATGCGCGAATGTATTAGTGCGCTAATATATTAGCATATTAACATGATAATATGCGGTTGTCAAGGGGTATGTACGGGAGAAGGTATCCAGAGGATGCCGGGCACGGATCAGAGGATGTTGGTTTTGCGAAGGCCTGCGTACTTTCCCGTTCGGTAGGAGCGGTTGGGAACGCTGGAGTCCTTAAATTTGGTCGCGAGCACCCGGTCGGCGACAGATGCGTATCCGCCGAAGCCGTTTTTCAGCCAATGGGCGACGCGCGTGACAGTCGCAGTGGATACCTTGAGTCTTTGCGCAATCGCAGCATAGGACTTTTTTTGATAGAGCATCTTCACGATTTGCCATCTGTTCGCAAATTCCCGTATTTCGGGCATGGTGAGAAGATCGCGGAAAAATTTGGCAGATTCGTCAGATGATTTGAGAGAGACAATGGCGCGGAACAGCTCCTTCATTTCCTTCGTGGGATAGGAGGCGGGCGTATCAGTGGGGAAGGGATCGGATTTAAAGCGGCTCATGTGTATTATCATGCTAACATGCTAATACACGTATCATCAAGGGGCGGGTGAAGTGGCGGGTGCTTGCGTCGGTTGCGCTGCGGTACCATTCCTGTTTCCCAGATCCACTATACGGGACGCACTGATGCGGTTTTCCTGCTTGGGAACGAGGCTGCCCACCACATGCACGGCTTCGCCGGTCTGTATTTTGGAGAAGCCGCTTTTTGCAAGACTTTTCCCGTCCCACAAAACCGTTTTGGTGGTTTTTTCTATGTCGACCGTGACTGCCGGTCCCTGGGGGGGCGTGACGGTAATCGTGAAGGCCTCGCGGTCTATAGCCGTGACCAGCCCGCTTGTCCGTGCCGGGGGCGCGGACTGGATAAAGACGACCCTGGCAGACAGAATGTCCAGCGTCGTGTCGTAGTCGCCGAAAACCGTCACGATGTCGCCTTTTGCCAGCTCGTCTGAAGTGAGCTTCGTGCGCTTTCCCCGGATGTTTTGGAAAATCACGAGTTCATCCGTGAGGTCAATTTTTATATCTTTGGTCGGCGTTTCTATGGTGATGGTCGAGATGGTTACGTCTTTCACCGTCCCGTGGATCGCGCTTTTGTGCGTCTGAACCAGCTCGGCGACCTTGGTTGCCAGCCGTTCCTTGAGATCTTCAATTTGTTTTGCCTTGTCGCTCGGGGGGGTGGCGGAAGGTGTGGCCGTTTGCGCGGCTACCCGGGTTGCAAGCAGTGCAATGAAAACAAAAGTGAGGAGTATGTATCTCATAGCTTTAGAATTCTTCCGGCGTATAGTATACTGTCACGGTTTTGGTTGTCGTCTTGCCGTCCGCATAGCTCGTGACGACCAGATCATTGCGGCCCTCCACCAGACTCACCGTTCCTGCGTATTTGCCGTCGCCGTTGGGGGACAAAACGATTTCCTCAGTCATAGCTTCAATGACCACGACAGAGCCGGTCGGGCTGCTGCCGGACACGAGAATGCTGTCTGTCGGTTCTATGCTGTCGGCGATCGGGCTGTCCACGGTAAAGTTTTCAGACAGGGGCTGCGGGGTGGGCGAGGGGGTCGATTTGGCAGGAAATTTCGGCAAAGACGGCAGCGTAATCTTCGGGAAATTCGGGAGGTTAATTTTGGGAAGCGCCGCGGCAATGCCCGGCCCAAACAAAAGCAGCGCGGTCAAAATGAGGCCGATGCCAAATCCGATAAGCGTTGCGACCAATGCATCACGGTTCATAGGATATCAAGATATACAAAGATATAGGACATGGATTTGGTTATCTTGAAATAATTTCACGAGGCAGGAGCGATCGGGTGTTGTCAAGCATACGAGAATCTGATATAAATTGCAAGGCCGATATCCGGTAATTTTCTCCCTTATGGACATTACTCCCTTGGGACATGCATCGTTTCGCATTCGCGGTAAAACTGCCGCTGTCGTCACGGATCCGTTTGATCCTGCCATGGTGGGGCTCAAATTTCCCAAACATACGACCGCTGATATCGTGACGGTTTCGCATGGCCACCATGATCACAATAATACAGGGAGCGTGGAGGGCGGGGCCTTTGTCGTGTCCGGTCCGGGCGAGTATGAGATTAAAGGAATTTCCATCATCGGTATCGGCGCATTTCACGATGAAAAAGAAGGAAGCGAGCGCGGGCTCAATACCATGTATCGCATGGAGATAGACGGCGTCACGGTCGTGCACCTGGGGGATTTGGGCCATGCACTTTCTGCAGCAATCGTCGATGAGCTTGACGGCGTGGATATTCTGATGGTTCCGGTAGGCGGCGTCTATACGATCGGGCCGCAGGAGGCGGTGAAAGTGATCAAAGAGATCGATCCCAGTATCGTTATCCCTATGCACTATTTTCGGCCGGAACTCAATAAAAAAACATTTTCCGCGCTCTCCCCGGTTTCCGATTTTCTGAAAGAAATGGGCAAAGACGCCACAGAGCCCATTGCCAAGCTGTCCGTGACGAAAGATAAAATAGCGCCTGAATTGCAGGTCATAGTGCTGGAATGAGAAAGTTCATAAAACTTTATGAACTTTCCACTTTCTAAACTTTTAATTTTTGTTTCCTATGGCTTCTCCTCATGTCCCGCCGCACGATGATGTCGCTGAGCAGTCTGTCTTGGGAGCCATGCTCATCGATAAAGACGCGATGATTGATGTCGCGGAATTTTTGCGTCCGGATCATTTCTACAAAGAAAGCCACGGCATGATTTTTGCTGCCATGATGGCACTGTACGAAAACCACGAGCCCATCGATGTCGTGACGGTGACGGCGATGCTCAAAAAAATGGGCAAACTCACCGATGCCGGCGGCGCCACTTATGTTTCCAATCTTCTGAACGTTGTGCCCACGAGCGCCCATGCCGAGCAGTACGGCCGGATTATTGCGGAACACCACACCAAGCGCCAGCTTATCGCTGCGGCAGCGGCCATTACCGAGATGGCGTTTAAGCAGGAAGGGAGTGCCGGATCCATTGTCGATAACGCCGAGCAGGAGATTTTTGCCATCGCCCAGTCTTCGACGCGTAGGGATTTTATCGCCATAAAAGATGCCCTTGCCTCTTCTTTTGACCGGCTGGATGAGCTTCACAAAAAGGCAGGCGGAATGCGGGGTGTGCCGACCGGGTTCCCCGACGTTGATAACAAACTTGCCGGGGTGCAGGATGCCAACCTTCTTATTCTTGCCGCACGGCCGGGGACCGGGAAGACCGCCATGGTTCTCAATATTGCCCAGAACGTGACCGTGAAACAAAAAATTCCGGTCGGTATATTTTCGCTGGAGATGAGCAAGGAAGAGCTCGTGGACCGGCTGCTCGTCTCCCAGGCGGATATTGATGCATGGAAGCTCAAAACCGGCAAGCTTACCGACGATGATTTTGCCAGACTTTCCGAAGCTATGGGGGAGCTTGCCGAGGCGCCGCTTTTTGTGGACGACACGCCCGGCATGAGTATTGTCGAGATGCGCACCAAGGCCCGCAGGCTCCAAGTGGAGCACGGGGTCAAGCTGATTATCGTTGACTATTTGCAGCTTGCCGACGCGGGCAGGAGGTTTGACAACCGGGTGCAGGAAGTTTCCATAATTTCCCAGAGCCTTAAAAATCTCGCCCGCGAGCTGCGCATACCGGTTTTGGCCTGTTCCCAGCTTTCCCGGGCAGTGGAGGCGCGCGGCACGCGGGTGCCGGAATTATCGGATTTGCGCGAATCAGGGTCCATCGAGCAGGACGCGGATGTCGTGATGTTTCTCTATAGGGAAGAGAGTAACCAATTGGCCTGGGGGGAGCAGATTCCGACCAAGCTGCGTATAGCAAAACACCGAAACGGCCCTTTGGCTGAAGTGGATCTCCTTTTCCGCGGCGACCGGATCCGCTTTTATGGTGTCGAGAAAAAACGCACCGAAGCGGCACCTCCGGCAGTTCACTGAGCTTCCCGTTCTTTCTAGCGGGGTGTATAATAGGCCACAGGCGGGGCCTGCCCGCAATGCTTACGCAAAGCGTTGGCAGACGGGCCTGCCCGCAATGCCAGAGTGCTGAAATTGGTAGACAGGCAAGTCTCAAAAACTTGTGATCTCTCAAGGATCATGTGGGTTCGAGTCCCACCTCTGGCACAAGTTCCGGGGGAGGTAGACCTGCCCGCCAGCGCCTGAGCGCAAGCGATGGCAGGCGGGCGCGTAGGTCTCAAAAACCTATCCCGATTAAATCGGGGTGAGAGTTCGAGTCTCTCCCTGGGCACAAAAGGAGATCGGAAGGGTAGGCGCTGGCCGCGCCCGCCCTCGCGGCCTGCGCCGCAGAGGCTTCGGACAGGGAAAATTCGAGCCGGAAAAAAAGAAGAAGTAGAGAAAAAGCGCGAAAATCTACCTTTCTTAAAAAGAAAGGGTGAATCAACGGGATTATTTTATGGCCCCGATCGTTTAGCGCGAAACTCCATTGACGGAGGAAAAATAATATATCTAGTTGATACCGGGAAATTACAATCTTTAAAATTTCCTTCTTTCTGGCTTGAGAATACCCCAGGGAAAGTTTATGGTTTCAATTACGCTTTATCAAGAAGTTCGAAGTCATTACAAAGCGATGCTGTCGGCTGTTCCCGTCCTGCCGGGGCGTTATTCATAAGGCTCTACCCTTGGCCTCGCAAAAAGTTCGGCTCGAAATTCGCAGAAAGCGGAAAAAGAAAATGTGCAAAAATTTTTAAAAAGCCTGCCTCTACTGTCCGATTGTGCCATCAAAAAAGGAATCGATTAATTGAGCAAATTTTTAATATATCACCATTACAATTATGAAATCAATGACAATTTTGGTAAAATACAAGCACAGTAATGAAATTTATAAAGTTGTAATTTGACTATGAACGAATTTCTACCTATACCAAAAGCGGGCGATCCCAATCGACTTAATGTATTAAGACAAAATCTTTCGAAAAAGGGAGCTG
>CAYNWD010000016.1:0-8168 GCA_964400835.1 uncultured Gammaproteobacteria bacterium
TAATAGAACTCTCATTTGACACATTGTATGTAATATCAATTTAAGTAGTCATTACAGGCTTTATTGTGGTATAATTTGTTATAAGTTGACACTGAAGTAAGATGTTTTCATAATTGGCATATGGGTACAAAATTAAACTTAACCGTTGTGATCTTAAAAGAGGGTGACAAATTTGTTGCCTATACTCCTGCGCTTGATTTATCTACTTACGGTAAAACTCTAAAAGAAGCTCAAAAAAACTTTGTAGAGGCGGCTAACTTATTCTTAGAGGAAATTAAGGAGTCAGATACTGTAGATGAAGTTCTTACAGGCCTTGGATGGACAAAACTGAATCGCGAAATGGTTCCACCGGAAGTAATTTCCCATCATACAGAAAGCTTCACTGTTCCCCTAGCCTATTAGTATGCCCGCAATTACTCCAATAAGGTGGAAGGAATTTGAAAAATTCCTTTTATATGTGGGTTGTGAATTTAAAAGACAAAAAGGAAGTCATAGAATATATTCAAGATCAGGATCATCAAGACCCCTTGTCGTTCCTTCTCATGGAGAACTTCCAATTTTTGTTATTAGAAATAACCTTAGGGTATTAGGCATCACTCATGAACAATATCTAGAAATCTTAAAAAAGCTGTAATGCTGCTTAATGGGATGGACTAGAAAACCCTAATCCTACTCTAAAATACCTCGCCACTTCGATACCACTACATACCGCAATTATGATATAGACGAAACCCTTTAATAGGGGAAATAATCATTCAATCGACAGACTTTTTCCCTAAATATCTAACAGTGATAAATGTACGAATTATTGAATCAAATAGGGCAAAAAGATACTTTTCTGAAATCGTATAGGAGTGCCAGGAAAATAAAGCCAGAAGCCCAATATCTATAACAATATTCCCAGATAGTGGTTCTGGAGTAGTTCCTGCTAAAGTGGCAATTAGGATTAAAATAATTGTAAGTATTGTAGCAAACAATATATTTGACCATAAAGCGAGTCTGGGAGCAAAAAATTCCGGTAAAATCATCTTATATTTTGCCACTAAAAAATTATGCATTGCATATATTTTTTTAATTGTGCTTTCTTTGCTTGTACCACTAATTTTCCCTAGTAACTTGATTGCTGTGCCAAGCACTTGTTCATCTTCAATTTCAACTCTATCAATAATCTTTTGGTCCAGGCAAAAGTCTCTAAACTTTTTTGTCAAGGATTGAAATACAAAACCCAAGAATATACTTATAACGACGACTTGGAGAACTGACATTGCATCTCCTCGTGTGAAGATTCTTTGCTGTATGGAGGCAAAATAAAAGGAGTTGAAAAAAAGGAAAATAAAACCAGGAATTATGTTGTAAAAAAAGGCTGACCAAGAATGTGCCAGCTCCATATTAGCTCCTCTGTCTTAGAAATGCGGGGATGTCGAATTCGTCTTCCTCCGGCGGAAGATCATCTGTGCCCAGAGAGGCAACGGTGTCGCTGACAGAAGCCTGAACTGCCGGCGGGGCCGCATTGGCCTGCGCCTGCTGGAAAGGAGGATACGACGGGGTTTTCTGCGGCTGACCAAACCCGGTTTGCGCATAGGAAGCACTCCTGCCGCTCAACTCACGCAGCCTGCGCTTCGTCTCGTCAAATCCGGTAGCAATGACGGTAATTTTTACCTGATCCACCAGCTGCTCGTTTATGGTGGCGCCGAAAATGATATTTGCGTCAGCGTCGACAGCTGAGGCAATTTGCTTGGCCGCCTCGTCCACTTCTGCCATCGTGAGATCCGGTCCGCCGGTAATGTTAAACAGTACTCCTTTGGCGCCTTCTATAGAAACTTCAAGAAGCGGAGACGCTGTAGCGGTTCGTGCGGCAGTCGCGGCTCGGTTTTCGCCGACCCCGGTGCCGATGCCCATAAGGCTGGAGCCGGCGCTGGTCATAATGGTACGTACATCCGCAAAGTCTACGTTTATGAGTCCCGGCATGGTAATGAGATCCGAGATTCCCTGCACGCCCTGGCCCCGCACCGAATCCGTCACGCGGAACGCTTCCAGAAGCGTCATCTTTTTGTCAATGATCTCCAAAAGCCGCTGGTTGGGAATGACAATGAGCGTATCCACTTTGTCCTTGAGATCTGCAATGCCCTCTTCTGCATTCACCATGCGGCGCGTACCTTCAAAATGAAAAGGCTTCGTGACGACCGCCACGGTGAGGGCGCCCAGCTCTTTGGCAATTTCTGCGACAATCGGCGTGGCACCGGTGCCGGTTCCCCCGCCCTCACCGCAGGTGAGAAACACCATATCCGTATCGCGCAGATGCTCTTTGATTTTCTCCCGTGATTCTTCCGCAGCCTGCCTGCCGATTTCCGGATTGCCCCCCGCACCCAGCCCCCGGGTCAGGTTTTCTCCGATCTGGATTTTGGTCGTCGACTGACACATGAGGAGTGCCTGCGCGTCAGTGTTCATACCCAAAAAATCCACGCCGTTAATCTGGTTGACCGTGACCATGGAGTTTATGGCGTTGCAACCGCCGCCGCCAATACCTACGACTTTTATTTTGGCAAAACGCGCAATGTCAGGTTTTATGAGCATGATGAACTTTTCCGTTTCTCTACAGCCGGTTCACTGTAGAAAATTAGGGCAGGAAGGATTTTACAAGATCAACAACGCGACCGGCAACACCTTTTATTTGAATTTTTCCGCCCAGCTTTGCAATGCTCCCGAGGATGGGCGTCTGTCCTTCTGGTTTACCAGAACGGCCGCCAAAAAGCAACGTCCCCACACCGGTTGCATAGGCCGGGGTCAGAATTTCATCCACAAGTCCGGTTATGTGCTGCGGTGTACCGACATGGACCGGCATGGCAAGATTGCGCCTGGCAGCTTCCACCGCCCCGACTGTCTGCGCGCCGCCGCCGGCAAGGACGACTCCCGAGGGCGTCATGCCGCCGAATCCGCTCCGCTTTATCTCCAGTCCGACCATAGTAAATATTTCGTTAAGCCGGGGTTTGATAATACCTTCAATCAGTGTCTTTCTGGATACCGATTTTAACTCTTCCGGAAGTCCAAGTCCGGAAAGGTCAAATTCGTCCGCTTTGTCGTCTTTGACATGCTTGGTCTTTTCATCCTCGTTGCCAAGAACCGGCGCTTTGGGAGTTTGGGAAAGCGCGAGCTTTATTTTTTCCGCGCTTTCCAATGAAACCCGCAGCCCGGCAGCCAGATCCTTGGTGATATTGATCGCGCCAATGGGTATAACCGATGAATACGAAAGCGCGCCTTCGATAAATATAGCCACATCGGTCGTGCCGCCGCCGATGTCGACCAAGACGACCCCCAGCTCTTTTTCCGTATCGGAAAGGGTGGAGGCGGCAGATGCCAAACCGTTAAACACCAGTCCGGAAACCTCCACCCCCAACTCCTGAACGCATTTGTGCAGGTTCCGTATGGCCGTTGCACCACCAGTAACCAGATGCGTATCCACCTCCAGCCGCACACCACTCATGCCGACGGGATCGACAATTCCCTCCTGCCCGTCCACCATATAGCCGCGCGGCAACACATGGAGAATTTCCCGCGAGGACGGCAGAGATACTGCTTTGGCTGCATCGATGACGCGGCGGACGTCAAAGTCCGTTATCTCACGATCCGGCTCCGCAACCGCCACGACGCCGTGAGAATTAAGAGATGCGATATGACTGCCGCCGATAGACAAATATGCGCGGGCAACGGAGGTGCCTGCCATGCGCTCTGCCGCTTCCAGGCTCTGTGAGATTGCAGCGGTTGCTTCCTCAATGTTGACAACCTGGCCCTTGCGCAGGCCCCTGCTGGGAACGGTGGAAACGCCCACGATCCGCACATCACCGTCCTCGGTGCGGGTGGCTATGAGTGTGGTAATTTTGGATGATCCGACGTCTATGCCGGATAAGACTGGTTCGCGCGCCATACCGAACAATATTCCTTACCGAAATGTCACTATTGGCTTATCAAAGCGCAGGTCAACGGTTGCGGGCAGTGTACCTTTTATTCTAAACCCCGCAAATAATGTTTGTAAAGTGGCGGCTTTGGTGCGCACATCGCCGACGAGTGGAAAATAAATGTCCGCATTCTCCGCCCGCATAACTATCGTATCCTGGTCCATGAGCGTGAGACTCGTCACGGTAAGCTCATCCCCTGTGCCGGATAATGCCCGTAGTGCCTGCAGAATCCCGTGGTCCTCCACTTTCTGGCCGACCCGAAAGGTACTGACAGACGCGGCAAAAACAACCGGCAAATTCCTCTGCTGATCGGCTATCCCCAGGACGAATCCATCCGGATCAAGTACCCACTGTCCCGAGGTAACGCTCATGACGGCAATCGGCTGACGCATCGAGAGATGTATGCGCAGCGTATCGGGAAAATCCTTGGTGATCGTTACGTCTGACAACAACGGATACCGCGAAAGAATCTCGCGGCGCAGTTTCGCCGACGGAAAAAAAACAAGATTGGTGACAAACGCTTTCTCATCAATGGTGACGCCGACCGGCGAGCCAGAAACATAGATCGAGCGGATCCGAAACGCACGAACGGTCAGCCAAAGGACACCGACCAGCACCCCAAGTCCAATCACGAGAATTGCCAGCCGGGAAAGGGAAAAACGCCGGAGTCGTCGGATCCTGTGCATACCTCACTATATTACCGCACGAAAGACTCGAGCGTATCAACGACACGGCCGCTGGCATCCGGAAGTTTCTTTTTGGCAAACTGACGACTGCGGGCGACGAGTTCGTTGTACCGCGCCAAAACATCCGTGATCGTTTCCAGGAGTTTCTGTCCGCTAAGACCCTGCTGGGCGAGAACCACTCCTCCGGCGTGGGCGGCAAAATACTCCGCATTTGCCTGCTGCTCTCCCTCTCCTGCCCAGGGAAGCGGGATGAGTATGGCAACTTTTGCAAGCCTCGCAAATTCAAAAACAGAATTGGCTCCGCTTCTTCCTATAACAAGTTTTGCATTCTGCAGTATCCAGGAATAATCCGGCATATCCAGAAACCGGACCGGGAAATAGTGCAACATTTGCGCCGGGGCAAGGCTCGCTTTCAAACGCTGGGCCTTCGACAGAGAGAGGGAACCGGTCTGATGGACCACAATAAAATTCTGCACGAGATCTGAAAGGACCGAGAATATAAGATTGTTTATGGATACGGAACCGGTGCTGCCGCCGGAAATATAGAGCACGGGCACATCGGAGTCGGGCAAAAACTCCGGCCGGGAGACTTTTTGCGTCAATCCGCTGCGCAGCGGAAGCCCGGTATACACAACCTTCGTGTTTTTCGAAAACCTGGAAACGAGATCCTCAAAGCTCACGCACACCGTTGAGCCGAGTGTTGCTGCAATCCGCGTCACCAGGCCGACCGTACGGGTTTGTTCATGCGTGACCACGGGAATACCCAAGAATCTTCCCGCCAATATCCCGGGAAATCCCACGTACCCCCCGAAAGAAAGAATAACCGCGGGCTTTTCCTTTACGACAAAAAACAAAGACTGAAGAATTCCGACCGGCAGCTTGAGCATCGAAACGACAGACCAAAAGGAAAAGCTCCGGGTCAGGCGGCCTGTTACAAGAGGGAGGAACCGAACCCCCATGCTGTGTATGATCCGCTCTTCCTCCGACCGCACAGCGCTCCCGTCAAAGGCATACCGTCTGCCGATAAAAACGATATCCCAGTGGGGAAACCGCTTCCTCAATTCCTCTATGCATGCCACGGCGACCGTCACATGGCCGCCGGTGAGCATAATTTTCGGGTTTTTCATGAGCGCACGCCCTGCCGGCTGATATTTAACAGTATACCCAGAGCACAAAGCGTCACCACAAGGCTTGACCCGCCGTAGGAAACGAGCGGCAGCGGGATACCGGTCAGGGGCACCAGGGCGACGTTGGCTGCAAGATTTATTCCGACCTGTACTCCGATCCATGAGGAAATACCAGCCGCCAGATAGCGGCCAAACAGATCCGGCGCGCGTTTGGCAATCCGAAATCCGCGCCAAATAAGGCACAAAAACAGCAACACAATCGCTGACGCGCCGACAAACCCAAGCTCCTCGCCGACAATCGCGAAAATCGAATCGGTATTTGCCTCCGGAAGATACTCATATTTTTGCCGGGACTGGCCGACCCCGATGCCGGTCCACCCGCCGGACCCCAATGCCAGGAGAATTTGCCGTATCTGATACGAGGCGCCAAGCGGGTCACGGTCCGGATTCAGAAACGTCTGGATCCGGTCAAACCGGTACGGTGAGGTGACGGCCAAGATCAAAACAGACAACCCCAATGCCGGCACCAAAAGCCCAAACTGCCAAAGCGGCGCACCGGATATAAAATAAAGGCAAACGCTCATGCCCAAAATGATCATTGCGGTTCCCAAATCCGGCTCTGCCACGACAAGTCCTACGACCATAAAAAGCAGCAGGAGAAACGCACCGGTTCTTCCTTTTTCACGGTTGGCAAACCATGCGGACAAATATAATGCAAGAGCGAGTTTGGCAAATTCTGCCGGCTGGAAAACCCCTCCGCCCAGGTCTATCCACCGGCGTGCACCTTTCGCCGCCACCCCTATGCCAGGGATAAAAACTGCAATCAAAAGAAGCAGTGCGCCCAGAAGTATCCAGAGGACGAGCGGCAAAAAACGGTGGTAATCAAATCTGGACAAGATAAAAAGAAAAATGCCGCCAACCACGAGCCACCGCACCTGTTCTTTCAGAAAATAATATTGATCGGCAAAGTCACGGATGGCTATAGCAACGGACGCGTCGTACACCATGAGGAGTCCGAACAGGGAAAGAATCAGTGCCGCACCCAACAGCCACCGGTCAGCCGGCCGGCGTTTCGTCGCTCTGGCGCGGGTGGGTTGCGGAAAATGAAAAATATTCCGGAGGCGGGCAAATTTCATACCAAGATTCTCCCCTCTTATGCAGGCTTTGCAAGAAGCGCGAGCCACAAGCCCACAACGGCAAAAACACACGACAAGAGCCAGAACCTCATGACAATTTTGGACTCGGGCCATCCTTTATACTGAAGCCACAGGTGAAGCGGAGCCGCGGCAAATAGTTTTCTGCCGAAAAACTTTCTCGAGAGAAGCTGGACGAGCGACGACGCTGCCTCGACGACAAAAATGCCGCCGATAACAACGAGCGCCAATGCCTTCCCCAGGATAAGCCCCACCACGGCAAGCGTCGCACCGAACGAAAGCGCACCCACATCACCCAAAAAAATTCGCGCCGGGTGCACGTTAAAGTACAAAAACGCAAGCACGCCGCCGATCCACAGCGCCAAAAAGAGCGAGAGCACGGTATCCAGAATCGATGCAGATATCACCCAAAAGGCAAACAGCGCGATCATGAGAATTCCCGACGAGAGCCCGTCCAGGCCATCGGTAATGTTAAATGCATTGGCGAAAGCAATGATGATAAATGTCGCCATCGGCACGTACCACCAGCCCAAGTCAACCACACCGTAAAACGGGATGTGAAAAATGCTGATTTTCAGATCCACCACGAGCCAAAAACTTACAATCGCCGCTAAAATAATTTCCAAAAAAAGTTTGTGCCGCAGCCGCAGTCCAAAAAAGTCTTTTTTGAGCCATACAAAGGTCTTTTTCATATCGTCCACGAGACCGAGAATTCCGAAAGAAACGAAAGTAAAAAGAAGAATTTTGATTTCGGCAAGAAGAGGAAAAACAGACGTAATAGGTATCCACCAATACGTCATAAGCGACAGAATGAGCGGCAGGAGGATGGTCGTAAGGAAAATAATAAGGAGCCCGCCGCCGACCGGGGTACCTGCCTTTTTCCTGTGGAACTTATCAAAAATCGGCGTGCGCTTATTGAAGGCATCTAGCGTCACCTGACGCAGCCTGCGAAACCGCAGAAGATACAGAACCCGAATAAACGGAATGTAAAGGATGCTCGAAATGAGCCACGATATCAGCAATATTCCCAATAACCATGCCATAATGCCCTGCAAAACAACAGCCCGAAGCTTAGACCAGATACGGAATAAAAATAATAAGCGCGACGACGAAGGCACCAAGACTCACCGTAAGCATCATGCCCGCCGCGACATCCTTGGCAATTTTTGCCTCGCTGCGCCACTCTTTGGTAATAAGATCCGTCATTGACTCAAGAGAAGTATTGATCATCTCGGCAGACAAACCAAG
>CAYNWD010000016.1:8178-17946 GCA_964400835.1 uncultured Gammaproteobacteria bacterium
ATCGGGAAATCTGAAGCCTCCACCCCAGGAGTAATACAGCCAGGGAGAGAGCGAGGTGAACGCGGAAATTCGGCTGTGTCAGCACTGCCCAGCGGATACCGGCAAGTGCATTTTTTACCGAAATATGGTGTGTGCGTATCACTTCCCTCATAAAAACACCGCTAGGTTTCCCATATAATTTTTACAGTATACAGCAAGCTCGTCTGTTTACGCAAAACAGAGCGCCTATCCTAATAACCCCTCCTGATCCTTCTGCCGGTCTCAACAAAGCGGCTCAGTCTGTACCAACCGGAAACAGGCAGATCATGCGCATGAATAGAGCTGACCTCATGCCCTCCGAAGCCCTTTTTGAACACTGTAATTCCTCGCCAAGGATGGTTTTTATCGTCCTCCTGCGCTATACCCCAAAAATTGTACACTTTCATTCCCCGTTTTTTTGCTTCCTTTATTGCCTCCCACTGAAGAAGATGCGTCACGGAAACAGGGGACGGAATAGAGGCTCCGTGGTGATATATCGCCTGCTCTTTTGTATACAGGATAATGGCGGCCGCGTACACTTTTTTTTGATATCTGGCGGTATAGAGCGTCGCCTGATTCCGGCCGGCAAAGGTCCTAAATTCCTCGGTAATTCCCTGATGCGGGACAAAATGGTGCCGCTTACTGGTCTTCTCGTACAGATCAAAAAAGACCGACAAATCACTCACTTGCGTACTTTTTTCAATGCGCACGCCCTGGCTCTGACTCCGACGAATTTCATAGCGTGTGGTTTTGCGCATGTGCGAAAGAAGTTGGTCTTCGTCCCGGTCAAGAAGCAGCACCCAGCAGAGTTCCGCATCCATGTGGTGTATGGCCGCGGGTTTCATGCCGAAGCTTGCCAGCAATGCTTGTGAGGAATCGGTCCGCGGTATCTGCGGGCCGAGCCGCACAAACCACGCGCGTTCCTGTCGCGCGCGGTCGGAAAGAAACGAAAGAATACATTCCCATATCCTCCGGTCGGCTAAATCCGCGAATACCGGGCCCTGACGGACATGAAGAAATCTCCCTCGCTTGGCGTCTACGCGGAAGAATTGAAATGCCGCACCTATGCCTGCCGGGCCGCTCACCATATAACGCCCTATGGCAATCCCGCGCGCTTTTTCCGTCTCTCCCCAGAGCCATGTCTGAAATAATGCGCGAGGTGCATGGCGGGACACAAAGGATTCCCACTCTTTCTCACCCGCTGCTTCAACTACGCTATACATGGTAGGTCTATTATAAACTAGAATACTCGTGCAGTTTTCTTTCTTTTCCGATCGTGGTTTCTTCTCCGTGACCGGAGTATAGGGCCGTCGCGTCGGGGAAGCGAAGCAGCCTATGGAGGGATTTGTGCAGTGCCCGGCTGTCTGAGTAGGAAAAGTCAGTCCGGCCCACCGCACCGTTGGAAAACAGCGTATCGCCGACGCACATCCACGTATCTGCCTCGGCAACAACAGCTATACTGCCCGGCGTGTGGCCCGGGCACGCAACAACACGAAGCTTTATAGTCGCGACCGCAATACTCTCACGATCTTTAAGTGTCCGATCAACAACCGGCGCCGGATCGACATGGGGAAGTTTCAGAAAATGTTTTGCGGATTTTTCCATGTCATTGACCAAAAACACATCTGCGGCGTGTATGGAAAAGGGGATTTTGTACGCTAGCTGCAAAGCCCTGGCGGCCATAATATGATCAAAGTGGCCGTGGGTCGCGATAATAAGCTGCGGCACGGCGCGCAGTTTGGTTATGGCATTGATAATGTATTCCGCATCGTCCCCAGGATCGATAATAATGGTTTTCATTGACTCCGGATCCGTCAGAAGATAACAATTGGCCTGCATGGAACCGACGACGAGGCGATCAAGCCGAATTTTTTTCCTCATACAAAGATTTCCGCAACGCGACTGGCCTCCTTCTGCGTAATCCGAGTCGGCAAATTAAGTATGTGTCTCCCGGCTTTCTCAGCAGCCGGACAGGAACCCGCTCGGTAGCCGATGGCCGGCATATCGACTCCCCCCGGATCAATACTATTGTGGTACCAGTTGCCCAGGAGGATACCACGTTTTCGTGCCGACTTTCGGTACTGCACGGGAGATTCAACAGTCACCGGATACCGCAGGTACGAAGCTCCGGGTGCAAATGGTATACGTGAAACCATTCCACTGCGCCCGAGTATCTGGTCATAATACTTTGCCGTACGCGATCTGTTTTGGTTGTACCGGTCAAGTTTCGCTAGTTGTCGCACGAGGAGTATTGCAAGCGCATTCGGATATTGAGCCGGAAAACCTTCGGGTTTTACACCCCGTTTCTCCTCCCTAAAAACCGGCAAAGATAACAGCCGGAGCTTTTGCAGTACAACCAGAAGTATTTTTCCGATTACTACGTCGTACAATATAAGTATGAAGGAAAAGGCGATTGGGTGAAAAAGCTGCTGAAATATCCAAAAAAATCCCGGCATCGGAAGGCTGGCCTGAAATTCTTTTAATTTTGCGCCTTCAGCCTTAAACGTTGAGCGAACGATGGCTGCCCCACCCCAGACGCTCGAGACAACTTTATCGCGGCCGAAACTGAAAAACGCCGCATCCCCCATGCTCCCTACCTTTTTCCCTTTATACGCGGCCCCTAGGCTGTGCGCGCAGTCTTCGATGAGGAGAAGCTTATGCTTTCTGCACAATGCGGCAAGCTCATCCATGCGGGCCGGGATACCAAACGTGTGCTGGACGATCATTGCCCGCGTTCTTGGAGTAATTTTCCTCTCTGCATCCCGGACGTCCAGATTGTACGTTGTATCAATATCCGCAAATACGGGTTTTGCACCTGCCCATAAAACGCTGTTGGGAACGGCAACGCACGTAAATGCCTGAATGAGTACCTCATCGCCCTTTCCTATGTCAAATGCACGCAGAATCGCAAGAAGTGCAGACCTGCCGCTATTGAACAACGAAACTGACCAACCGGGGTAATACGACTGAAACCATTGTGTGACCCTGCTTTGTGCCGAACCCCTCTTCCATAACCACGGTGTAAAGAGCGTCAGCCAGGCAGCCCTGATATCCTCGCGTTCCGTATTTGGCGAAAGTGCACAGGAAATAATTTTTTGCAGCATAGGAAAAATTTCTCCCTACCGGGTCAGAAAATCCAGCACATGGCCTGCTTCTTTTCCCTTAAAAAGCACGGTATCTGCCTTTGCAACACGCGTCCGAAGATAGGAAGCAGCTTCTTTTGGCCCAAGAACATGACAGTACTTTCCAGATCCAAAAGTCGCAAATCCTTCGGCAAATTCCCGGAAATGGGTATCATTCGTCAAAATCACCGCGTCGCAAACGCGGCCGGCGAGCCTGCCGACCTCCCGATGCGCGGAGCCGGCAAAAGATCCCAGTTCGATCATGGGCTGAAATACCAGATATTTTCGGCCGGCTGTTTTTTCAAGGAACGAAAGAGCGGCAGTCGCGGCATCGGGATTGTTGTTGAATGTGTCATCGATAAAAGCCGCGGTCTGGATACCGGTAACTTTTTGCATGACTCCCTTTGCCGGTCGTATGTTGGCGGCTCCCCGCGCCGCTTCAGTCAGACTCATGCCGCAGGAGACTGCAGCGCAGATAGCTGCCAATATATTTGCCGCCTGGTGCTCACCCAAAACCGGCGCGCTCACGTCTACTTTCTCTTTACCCATAATGCAGACAAAGGCAATGCCCGTCGCCGTGGCGCGAATATTGGCGGCCCTAAACTTCGCACCCGGGGTGGCGGGTGTCGTACTCCAAAGCCACACGGTTTTTCCTTCATTTTTGGCCCGCTGTGCCATGGCCCGCACCCGCCGGTCATCCGCGCTAAAAATACCGATTTTCCTGCCGCGCAGGCCCGCGATCAACTCATATTTTGCCTCAACGGTGTTTTCCAGCGAACCAAACAGATCCTGGTGCTGGCTGTTAATAGCTGTAATTATGCCGATCTGCGGCCGCACAAGAGCCGCCATCTCCCGTATCTCGCCCTTCCTATATGCCCCCATTTCCACGACAAATATCTCATGAGAGGGAGTAAGCGATGCATGGACCGCTTCGGCTATACCGATCGGAGAATTTCTGCTCGCAGCGGTTTTGAGAACCCGGAATTTACCTGAAAGAATCGTCGCCAGATATTCTTTTACCGACGTTTTCGCATAGCTTCCACTGATGCCGACGACCAACAGGTCCGGCCTGGACCGGAGCATCCGGGAGGCCTTGGCAATCACATACCGGTGATACAGAAGCGTCGGAAACTGCACAGCCGCCACAGCAATCCAGGAAGCGGGAAACAGCAAAACGTCAACCAGGAGGAGCCGAACCACAAAGGGAAACGGCAGAAGGAGCAGCGAGATCGTAACCGCAGCAGCACACAATACTACAAGAATACTTGTTTTTGGTGTGAGGGGAGGTCTGCGAAAGGACGGAAACAAAATTTTCCTTCCCTGGGGGGTGGCCAGATGTATGCGCATCCGGTCAAACCGGTACTCCTTCACCCGCCACAAACTGACGTAGCTTGCAATATTTGCCGCAATACGACCGATCCAAAAAATAACAAGTATGGAAAAAAATAAACTCATAGTGTTTTGAGAAAACGGTCCGCATACGAAGCAAACAGCCCGGGCTCTTTGAACGGAAGCCCATGGTCTGCCTGCGGAATGACCTTCAGGGAAGAGGAGGGAATAACGTCTGCCATCTTCTGCGCAATCGTGACCGGCACCAAAAGATCCAGTTCTCCCCACAAGAGCAGGCACGGTACCTGCACATGTTCCATAGCATCAGTCAGATCGTCGGCAACGACATATTTAAAAGTTTGGCGCATGAGTCCCTCGGCGCGGAAAAAATCCTTCGCCCCGGACAGATAGTAGAGCCACCGGCGGGCTAGATTACTCACTAAATGTAAAGGCGGAATAGAAAAGAAAACCCGGCCGACTTTAGCGACAATCAGGAAGAGAAGTACTTTCTTTTTGGGCACCGGACTGAATCCCGGCGTACCGGTCAGGATGAGTCCAGTAATGCTTGAGGGGAAAAGCCGGCTGTAGACCAAGGCAACCCTGCCGCCGAACGAATGCCCGATTAAAACCGGGCGGCTGATCCGTCGTTTTTCCAAAAAACGCTTGAGAAACTGCGCATAATCAACTACATGCCACGCGGAGCCGGGTGGGGGCTCGCTGCCAAATCCGGGAAAATCCACGCTCACGGTTTTATAGCCGAGGCGGTGAAATTCATTTTCCAGAGGCAAAAAATGCCCGCGGGATAAATTCCATCCATGCAATAGAACTACGGTAGGTTTGCTCCAGGCTATTTTCATACATACAAATTAGGTCGTAAGTTTTTTGCGAAAAGCGCTCCGGTCCGAAGACGCAGGGTGAGCGTTTTTCGTAATTTTGTGCGTCTGTTTGGCAATGACAAAATTTCCGGATTCGACGTCGCGGTCGACAAGCACACCTGCACCGATTGCCGCATTTGCGCCGATTTTTATACCGGGCATGACACTGACGTTGACGCCGATACGCACATTCCGGCCTATGATACTCCCCAATTTCGTTCTGCCGGTCGGCCGCTTGCCTGCACCCACGACAGAGGAAATCTCACCGTCGTCCAGCCGCAGATTGGCCAATACCGTTCCCGATCCCATGCTGACATTTGACTCGAGGACGCTGTCGCCGATATAGTTACTGTGAAACCAGCAGGAGTCGCCCACATAACTTCGCGTGATATCCGTATTAAAACCGGTCACACACCCATCCCCGATGTGGCTTTCCCGTATGATAGTACTGTTGCCGACAATCGTATCGTTACCGATAAAGCAGGGACCGACAATTTTGGTGTTTTCAAAAATCTTCACGCGGTCCCCGATCCACACCGGGCCGTCAATCTGCACGTTTTTGGCGATATGAACATTTTTCCCCCGGTGAGAGGATTGTTGGCGAAAAAATACCTGCATGACATCGAGGACATGCCACGGAAACTTGAGCGAAGCAAAGGGTCCGTCGTAAGCTACGGTCCGTATGTCATGGGAAGCGGCAAGTGCGCTGAGTGCAACTTCATACCGGTCGTCGGCCCGGCTTGATACGGCTTTGAGACCGGCAAAAAGTATACCGGAAGAACGAAAATAGTGAATGACCGGCGTCACGGTGTCACCAGGCAGCGCAGTCGGATTCGGTTTTTCCACGACTTCTATCAGCCGGTCTGCGCTCACGCGAAGATATCCGCCGTGAAAATAGTTGCGCGGTCTCCATGCGGGGATGATGCCAAAAACGTCTGACTTTTTTGCCCTGCTGTAAATTTCGGCACCGAGTGAGTCCTCCACCACATCATCCGCGTTCACGACCAAAAGCTCTGTTTCTCCGATCGCTGCCTGAGCAGAGAGCAGCGCATCAGCCATGCCGGTCGGCTGCTCCTGCACAACAACGGTAATGTTCCCCACCTGGGATCCGGCAAGGGCCCGAAATGCGTCTGCTCGCTGCGGCGAGGAAACGACCACGATCCGGCTAACTTCTTTGGGAAGACTATCAAGAACATTCGCAACAAGCGGTTTTCCAAACAGCGGAAAAAATACTTTGTCGGTCAACGGCCAAAATCTGCGGCCTGCGCCGGCGGCCAGCACGATTGCGGTCAGTGATTTCATGCGAGTTCCTCCGTTCTGCGCACAATATCTGCTCCCAGCGCCCTGAGTCGAACCTCAATCTGTTCGTATCCTCTGTCTATTTTTTCCACATGATGTATATAGCTTTCTCCCGGTGAAAGGAGCGCACCCAAAATAAGTGTTGCACCGGCTCTGATGTCGTTGGCATGCATGACGGCATTATGGAGCGGCGTGGGTCCGTGAATCTGTATCCCCTGGTGTGAATCCTGCGCCCGATCCTCCCAGTTAAAATTATAAAACGTTTCGGGATTCTTCACATCCGGGGAATAAAAATCTATCTGCGCACCCATTTTACGAAGCTCCCCGACGTAGGAGAACCGGCTTTCAAACACCGTTTCATGGATGGTCGAAACTCCGGCTGCCTGCGTCATGAGCACTGCCCACGGCGCCTGCCAGTCAGTCATAAATCCCGGGTGCGGTGCGGTCACCACATCGGTGGCAGCAAGCGGCGATTCTCTAAAGTATCGCGTGTGGGTCTCGTCAATTTCCATGACCCCGCCGCCCACTTTTTTAAACGCATCCAAAAAGGCCGAAAGGTGTCTGCGCTGGGATCCCCCGACCGTCACCGAGCCTTTCGTGACAGCCGCTGCTATGGCAAACGTCACCTCTTCATTTCGGTCTGGCATAATGCGGTAGGTTACGCCGCGCAGTTTCGCAACTCCCTCGATCACAATCGTCCGGCTGGAGGCTCGGCGGATATGCGCGCCCATGAGGGAAAGACATGCAATAAGGTCATTGACTTCCACCTCTTCTGCCGCATTTTCTATGACCGTCCTGCCGTCGGCAAGTACTGCAGCCAGAAGTATGGTCTCCGTCCCGGTATGGGTATTTTTGGGAAATACCACTGTCGCACCGTGAAGTTTTTGTGCCGTCGCGTGGAAATAGCCGTCGCCGGAGTTATAGGAAACAGTAGCACCCATCGCACGAAGCCCCTCGATATGCCGGTCAATCGGCCGCGCACCTATGCGGCAGCCTCCGGGATCCGGCACGTGGGCTTTGCCGTAGCGCGCAAGAAGCGGCCCGAGCACCATAGATGACGTCCGAAGCCTGGCGCCCGCATCCAGAGACACGGTCGGTTCTCCCCTCACGCTGCCGTTTTTAATTTTGACCGTGTTGCCGGTAAACGTGCCGCGGACTCCAAGCTCCCCAAGAACGTCCATAAGCGCCGAAACGTCTGACAAATGAGGAACATTTTCAATAACTATCTCCTCATCGGTCAGAAGTGACGCAATGAGAATTTTGAGCGCAACATTTTTAGCTCCGCCCAGGACGACATCTCCGGCAAGCGGCTTTCCGCCTTTGACAATAAATGTTTCCATTTAAAATTCTCCTATACGGACAATTTCCTCTGTCAGCCGGACGCCAAACTGTGCGTACACAGCCTCACGCGCCAACTCAATTAATTGTACCACGTCATGAGCGGTCGCACGGCCCAGATTGATGATAAAATTTGCATGACGTGGGGAAATTTGGGCCTCTCCGATGCGCTTCCCTTTGAGCCCCGCATGATCGATGAGAAATCCCGCGGATGTCGTGTGATTGGGTGTGGGCACCGACAGCGCCTCGGCAGACGAAATATTTCGGAACGTACAGCCGGGACTAAAGACTCCCTGCGGCTGCGTTTCACGCCGGTAGGAGACGACACCGTTTGCCCGCTGCCACACAATATCCTTGGGAGTGGGGGTCAGCGCAAAAACAACCCTCAGCACGACGTCTTTTGAGCTTTGCAGAATACTTGCATCATAGCCGAACTGAAAATAGGAGCGGGGGACGGTGCGCATTGAATTATCTGGTGCGAGTATAGTCGCCTGGTAGACACTATCACCCACGTAAGAAACCGGCTGGGTCCATTTGGAATTCATGTAAAGCGCTCCGCCGACCGTCCCCGGAAGACCCAGCTGATACTCTAGCCCCGAGAGCCCCTCTTCTATGGTAAACCGCACAAGCTTATTCATGATGACCCCGGTGTCTGCCTCCACATACACCGTTCCCTTGGGTGTACCGGCAGTCAGCGAGCCCTTTATCCCGGCAATGCGCACGGTATCCGTGGCATTTTTTATGACCAGGCCGCGGATGCCGCGGTCGCCGATGAGAATATTGGTACCCCCTCCCAGGATAAATACCGGGACACCGACAGACCGTGCCGCAACAATGGCACGCGCAAGCTCATCAATGGTTCTTGCCTCGTAAAAAAAATCCGCCGGGCCGCCGATTTTAAACGTCGTATACCGGCCGAGAGCCTCGTTCACTTTTACCCGATCGCCGAGAATTTTCTGAAGTTTTTCTCCTGCATCTTTCATACGCTTCCCCTGCCTTCCCCCTGTACAATCGTCCCTTCCCATGTATAAATATCACCAGCACCCATAAAAATCACCACGTCGCCGGCTGTCGCGTGCGTGCGCAGAGCAGTGGTTACTGCTTCGCGGGTCGGCGCATAATACACGTCGCGTTTTTGCCTGAGTGTATGTGCTACAAGAGATTTTCCGTCTAATCCGAGCGTATCATGCTCGCGTGCGGACGCGTAAATATCAGTCAGAAGCACCACGTTCGCATCGCTGAATGAACCGGCAAACTCACCCATGAGAGCCTTCGTGCGTGAGTATGTGTGCGGCTGAAAAACCGCGATAATCTTGCGCTTGGGATACCAGAGCCTCGCCGCAGCAAGCGTTGCCCGGATTTCTGCCGGATGGTGTGCATAATCATCAAAATAAAGAACTCCTTCTTTCTCGCCGATTTTTTCAAATCGGCGTTTGGTGCCGGTAAAGGTCAGAAGTCCCTCTCGCAGAACATCAACGGCAAGACCGGCCGCCTGGCATGCGACCAGCGCGGCTGTGGCATTGGCGACATTATGGCGGCCCGCGACCTTTAGGGTAAACTCGCCCATTGCCATACTCTTTCGCGAGAGCCGGAAAAACATCCGTTCTTCACCGGTACTCACATGATCTATATGCACGTCTGCCCGGGGCGAAAATCCATACGTCACCACGTTTGATCCGGTCAACAAACAACGGCTTTTGGGGTCATCGCAGTTCACTACCGTAAGCTTCTGGCCGGTCTGTTTTTGTGTAAGCTCCAGAAACGCTTCCTGCACATCCGCCAGGCTC
>CAYNWD010000016.1:17956-22979 GCA_964400835.1 uncultured Gammaproteobacteria bacterium
TATAAATACATGCTGTATTTCTTCTAATGAGGCGTATGCGTCGGGGTGATCAAAGTCGATATTGGTCACCACTAAAATTTCCGGCTGCTGCCAAAGAAACCGCGGCGTGGGGTCGTGTCCGGGATCGGTCACATACTCATCGCCTTCGGCAACAAAAAAATCCCCCTTGCCCCTGTGCCCGGCCGGACCGATTCCTAGAATCGAGCCGCAGCCTATGGCATAAGAAGGGTCGTTGCCGCCGGCGCGCAGAATGGAGGCAATCATGGCCGCGGTTGTTGTTTTGCCGTGACTTCCGGCGACGGTAATCTGGCGTTTCCCCTCCATAAACTGGCCGAGCGCTTTCCCGTGGGCGAGTGTTGGTATCCCCCGGTCGGCTGCCGCGGCCACCACCGGATTGTCACGGCCTCCGTGCGCGCCGGTATACACGACCAGATCCGGTTTCTCTAAAAATTTCGGGTCAAATCCGGTATCGACACGAATGTCATATTTTGCAAGCTCGGCATCTGTGGGAAATTTTTCCTCGGTGTCGCAACCGGTAACCGCGATACCCGCCTCTGTGCAGTAGATGGCCAGCGCCGTCATTGCGACTCCTTTTATACCGACAAAATATATACTCTTCTTTTTACTCATAATGCGCGACTACGGTGCATCAGAAAATCCTATGCATGCCATAATTTCGCCGAATGTTTCTTTGCGGTCTTTTCTGTAGGAAAAATAGGTATCTACATTACACGCAGTACACATCCCCACATCCTGAATATGAGATTCCCAAACCCCCTGGTCACGCAGCTGACGGTAGTTTGCCCGGCCTAAATTGACCCGCCAATGCCCATCGGTGAACGAAGCGACTGTTGGGTCGCCCCCAAACGCACTGAGAAACCGATGCGCACGATCCTCCGGTACGTCATAGTGGCACGATCCGATGTGTGGCCCGATCCACACCCGTATATCTTCCGGTTTGCTGCCACGAGATATCATGGCCGACACGGTATTGCCTGAAATTCCCTCTAGTGTCCCGCGCCATCCCGCGTGCGCTGCCGCCACAATGCCTTTCCTTTCATCGCTAAAGAGGATAGGCACGCAGTCCGCCGCAAATACCGCAACCGCAGCATCACGCCTCACGGTTACCACCGCATCTATACCTACTGTACCCGTGTGCTTTTGCAAAACGGTCAAGATAGGCCGCTCACTGCCAAAAATCCGGCGCAGTGCCTTTTTTCTGTTGGCTTCGGATTTTTTCATGTCGCCCTGTTTTCGGTCGGTAAATGCGTATCTTGTCATAGCCGCTTTAATGCCGTTCGTACCGCCTCGTGCTCGCTCCACGGGTATTCCTTTCTGCCGCGGCAGAGACTTTTTTCGTGCGCTTTGCCGGTCACGATAACAGTATCAGTCGGCTTTGCGAAACCCAATGCAAAGGAGATAGCTTCCGCACGGTTTTCATATCGGTATACTTCTTTCCCGCTCGGTATGCCGCTTGCTATCGCATCCATAATGTCTGTCAGGCTTTCGGTACGGTAATCCTCTTCCGTGAGGATAATGACGTCCGCATGTTTGGCAGACATGGTTCCCATGGCCGGCCGCTTCAGTTTGTCCCGAAGTCCCGCACTGCCAAACACGTGGATGAGCCTGCCCTTTTTGTTCATTGCCGCGGCAGTGCGCAAGGCCACGTCTATGGCGTGCGCTGTATGGGCAAAGTCGATAATAACCAGAGGGTTTTTTGCCACGACCTCCATCCGGCCCGGCACCCCATGGAAGGTTCGCATACTTCCAAGTGTAACTGCTTTGGGCAAACCAAGCGCCTCGGCTGTCGCAGCCAATGCAGCGAGTATATTGTACCGGTTAAATTCACCCGGAAGCTCGGTCGTAAAGAGATAGGTCTTGGGTGTGACGACCGCATCGCGCCGTATGCCGTAGGTAATGTATTTTTTGCGCGTCAAAAGCGGCAGTGCCGCGTTATAAAGCTCTGCCTCATCGCGGTTTATGACCGCTATGGCCGAACGGGTCAGAAGCGACAACTTGGTCCGCATATACTGCTCAAACGTACCGTGCCAGTCCAGGTGCTCGTGCGTGACATTGGTAATAACACCTACGGCAAACCGCACGCCCCATACCCGGTACTGGGACAGGCCGTGAGACGTGACCTCCAGAGCCATATGGGTATCGCCGTGGTCGACCGCCGCCCGCAGGTAGCGTTGGACCTGCCAGCTACTTGGCGTGGTCACATGAAAGCCCGTATCGTAGGATTTGCCGGCAATGACGGCATGCACCGAGGTGATCATGGAGGCTTTGACACCGGTTGCTTTGAGGATATGGTAAATGAGGCTGGTGGTCGTGGTCTTGCCGTCTGTTCCCGTCACTCCTATGACTGTCAGCTTGCGGCTGGGAAAGCCAAACCAGATATTGGCAAAGACAGAAGCCAGAAGATGATAGAGCCCCTTGAGGCTGCGAAGCATACCCTCAATTATACCCCAGATCCCCAAAATTAACCAAAATACACTATAGGCTTGACATTTCCTCTCTCTCTCTCTGTATACTTCAGAAAATATGACCGAGGGGTATTCGCGAAAAAGAGATGAAGCTAATGCAGGAGCAAACCGCATGCGCTTATTTTTTGATGCGTCCGAACTCGAACTCATTGACAAAGCAGGACACCAGGGCGGCGTTTCCACTTTGGTCTTAGCTCGTGAATTCCAGCCATACACAACTCTTACCGGAGTTTCGGGTGAAGTAAAGCAAGGGAAACTCTACATTGAAGTATCGCCGCATGATGATAAAAAAGGTTTTACTGAATTTTGGGATGCCTTAGTCGGACTTCGCCAAGAGCAAAAGAGGATTCCCTAACTCTCTCACCGGCTTTCACTCTTTCATTTTTTTTGGATGCTTTACTGCGGGGCGATGCCCCAATAGGCAAAAAGGTCTCTGGCGATGGCAAAAAATAAAGGTGCTGCGGTTTCACTGCCCCAGGGACTGCTCTGCGGCTCGCGCAGCGTCACAAGCATGACAAACCGAGGATTGTCTGCCGGCGCAAACCCAACAAAAGACGCAATGGTTTTTTCCTCATCGTAGTGTCCCGCAACCGGGATCTGCGCCGTTCCTGTTTTTCCGGCTATGCGGTATCCCACTGGCTTAGCCCATTTCGCCTCGCCGTTGTCCACCGCCGCAACCATCATTTCGGCGATAATGCGGCTGGTTGCAGGACTCACGACCTGGCGCACGCGTTTGGGTTTGATCGTTACGACTTTCCCGGTTTCATCCACCATTTCCCGGACAATGCGTGGTTCCATAAGCCACCCGTCGTTGGCCAGTGCACCGACTGCGCGCACCATCTGCAAAGGCGTCACGGCTATTCCCTGGCCAAATGATGCCGTTGCCAGATCTATGTCTCTCCATTCTTTGTCCGGCCGAAGCTGCGGCGCACTTTCCTCCTCGACATCGACATGTGTGAGCTCACCTATGCCAAACTCGCGGATACTGGAAAGCAGCTTTTCCCGACCGAGCTCTTGCCCCACATAGACCATACCGACATTGCTGGAACGCTCCAAAACCTTTGTCATGGTAACGGGACCGTGATATTCATTGTTCCAGGTGCGTATGGAGTAGTCTCCCACCTGCACCGGGCCCGACTCATTCATGGTGGTTGCGGGAGTCACTGCTTTTGCATCGATTGCCGCAGCCATAACCAGCACTTTAAACGTCGATCCCGGCTCGTAGGAACGGGAGACGACTGGGTTACTATAAAGATCCTGGGAGAACCGGCTGTACGAAAGCGGGTCGTAGGACGGGTAGGATGCACTGGCGAGTATGCCGCCGGTCTTGGGATCCATGACCACCACTGATCCTTCTTTTGCGCCGTACTTTGCAATTCCCTCCAGAAGTTTTTTTTCGACAATGCGCTGGGCTGTCCGGTCGGTATACAGCCGCAGGGACCGTCCGTTGGTAGGAGGGATCCTGCGGCTCTCGCCGATTAATATCGGGGCCCCCTTCGCGTCTTTTTCTATACGTATGGCGCCGTCTTTGCCCCGTAGTTCCCGGTCGTAATAACCTTCCAAACCAAAATAACCTTTATCCAGCCCTTTGTCGTCAGACCCCACAAACCCCAGAAGATGCGCAGCCATAGACGCTTCCGGATAATAGCGCTTGGGCTCCTTTTCCATGCCAAGTCCTGTTAGGTCAAGTGCCTTTAGTGTGTCTGCCACCCCCGCCTCGACTTTGTGCTCAAGCGGTACCCAGGCCCTTCCCGGCTCAGAAATGAGGGCGAAAACGTCTGCGGCATCCCGCGAAAGCGCCTCTGAAACCTTCCGGCTAAAACTTTGGGGATCTTTTATAAAACGGGGCTCGGCGTAGACCAGGTACGCAGGCTGATTTAAAACCAGCGGACTGTTGTCCGAACTGTAAATACTTCCCCGGCCTGCGGGAAGCGCCAGCTCCAGAGAGTACTGGGACGCGGCAGCCAGCGAAAGCGAGTCCGCGTGCAAAACCTGCCAGTAAAATAAACGGGCAAGAATAACGCCAAACAGGACACAAATCAGGATAAAGACGGTCCAAACCCGCCACATAGATCAAAGTGTATCAGCGAAGTTGACCAAACGCCAGAGGCAGGTCGCTAAGCAAAAGGAAAGAAGATTTATCCGGATCTACAAAGCCCATTTCCCGGGCCTTCTGTTCTATAAGCAGAAGCGAAGATGCCGATGCCACCTGCTGCGTCAGAAGCGCGTTTTCTTCTTTGATTGCTTCTATGCGCACATCCACGTCATGCACCGACGCACCCAGTCCTGCCAGCTCATTGGTAATCCATATTTGCCCGGCAGCGAGGATAATAACCAGAAAAGGTAATAATCCTACCAGGCGGCCTGCTATCTTTCGAATCATATTTTTTCTGCTATGCGCAATTTTGCGCTTCTGGCCCGCTTATTTGTATAAACCTCGCCATTTTGCGGCCGAATGGGCTTTTTGGTAAGTATCTCCCATCCTCCTTTGCGCATATACTGCTTGACCATCCGGTCCTCCAGCGAATGAAAGGTCA
>CAYNWD010000017.1:0-8368 GCA_964400835.1 uncultured Gammaproteobacteria bacterium
TGACTTCGGCGGCCGCGCTCCGGGCCCGGCAGCGGGAGACGGTTCCCCCTGACTGCTGCCTTGCTGTTGGCCCGGGACTTTTATACGAGTCGTTTTGGCCGACCAGACGAGGGCGGTTCCGACAAGGACCGCGACCAATGCCGAAAGCCATAACACTGCGGAACCGGTTTGAGGCTTTATCTTCATACAATCTATTAATCAATATATTTCAGGCTGTTTGTGAGCTCCACGATAAATGAACTTCCCTCGACGAGATACTGTCGGGCCTCGGCTAATTCCTGCCGCAGCTGACTATAGCCGCGACTCAGCTCATTGGTGTCCCCTTCCAGCATTCCCAGCTTGCTGCGCAGGCTATCGGCTTTTTGTTGATACAGGGTGCGCTTGTTGGCTATCTGCAAAAGCCAGCGGTCAAGTGTGATTTGTTTGGCCGCGGGAAAATGCTGGCGGCTGTTGTTGACCAGAGTTTGCCCTGCGGCGCTGACCTGG
The DNA here is from genome assembly GCA_964400835.1 of uncultured Gammaproteobacteria bacterium. GTDB lineage: Bacteria > Patescibacteriota > Microgenomatia > UBA10105 > UBA927 > CAYNWD01. The sequence goes on from CAYNWD010000017.1 coordinate 487, forward strand.
TCGTAGCGTTTGGCTGCGCTCGCCAGTTCACCCAAAGCAAGACTGACGACCGTCCGATAGATGGTGGCCTGGGTGGTCTCGTAGCGGTCCGCGAGTTCCTGGGAAATTTTGACACTGTCGGCAAGGGTTCCCACTGACGGAACCAGCAGGCTGTGGTTGACCAAAAACGCAACTTCGGCTGCCAGGAGCGACTGGTACAGACTTTTGTCCGAGGGGTTGAGGGCGGTATTTTCATTGAGTTTTTCGTTGAGGAGCAGGAGGTAGGATCGCAGCAGGAGATCGCGCTGGGTGAGCATGGTTTTGGTTTTTTCGAGTGCCACGGTTTCACTGGCAAGCGACTTGAATTTTTGGTATTCGGTTTTGGCGATTTGGAATTCATTGGTACTTTTTCTGTACTGATCAGCCTGGAAAAGGTAATCCTGGTAGGCCTGGGGAGAGGAAGCAGTTACGAAAGGCACGAGAAGTACGAAAGGTATGAGAAGTACGAGAAGTGATATGCCAAGATAGTGAGATTTTTTTCCTGTCACGATTAGATCGTACACCGCAGATACGGCGGGGGTCAAGGAGGGTTAGGCCTCGGGCTCAAGCTCGCGAAGTACCGTTGTTTGGTTCCGATGCCCAATTGACAAAATGGTTTCCATAACCGATAGAATCGCTTCTGAGACGCGGCCGCGAAGAGAGAAATATGGTCTGAGCCACTTTACTCCGAGCCAATCGACGTGATGCACTTTTGGATCAGGAGTGTTATCTACGAGAAGGGCTTTATTTGCGGGTGTAACAATCACATTGTCAGAAAACGGTAAAGTACCTCCAAAAATAATCCACCAGAGGGTGTGAGTAAACGGAAGCCCGGAGAGATCTAAAACGCCTGTATTTCGAAAAACCGTATCTATTTTCCCTTGAATGACCCTGAGGCTACCTACGACTGGCCCTTGCAGAATATCAATAAAAGGAACGTCAGCTACAGATTTACCCTCACGATATGCCTGAATGATCACCGGGACAGGAGGTCCGCTATTATTAATTTTTGCGAGGATTACCATCGTTGGTGGCGATATCTCTTCATATGCGGCGGCAAGGTCTGCTAGGTGGCGTACGCGCTCAAAAGGGGTTTGAGAATCATCCGTCGGTTCTCCCAGGGGAAATTTTGCAACGATATCACCATCACGTACGCAAACAGACCCTCCACTGCTACGAAGCCTGTCCATGTCACCGGTTCCTAAGAGGTGAGTTTGTGCTGGCTTCCCATGATGGATTGGAAGACTTTGAGTTGCAAGGAGCGCTGCGCCGTCGTCAACAGGCGGCTTTTCTCCGATGATTCCCAGCCCTCGTAGGACAATAGCTGGCGTGAGTGGCGCTTCATGTCTCATAGTATTTATCGCTTAACCACGTACTAGCCACACAAGGTGCGTCTGAATGAGTGGAAAAAACGAAGGGATATTTGTATCCTACCATGCGTGGAGCATATCCGCAACCTTTCTTACATTGACTCGCAGCGCAGATAGGGGGTCAAGGCGAGCGCGGTGGGGTACAGGAGAGGGTTATTCGAAAGGCCTGCGAGGTGTCCCGAAACGAATGCCGGCTCAGGTTCCAGGAAACGGCAAAAACCTGGTGAGGTAAAAAATTGTTTGCGCAATAGACCCTCAGGAGTTCGTTTTTATCCATAAAGTAGCCAAAGCCCGTTCCTTCAATTTCTTTGTATCCCTGATCTCCCGACCCGCCCAAAAATTTTTCATAGAGGTGCTTTTCATAGGGTTGCTTGTCTTTGTGAATGACCATAAACATGTGTCCCATGCCGGTCTGGAGAGGCAGCGGGTCACCTGTGGCATAGAGGAGTGTCTGTTTGGGGAGGACAGGTGCGAGCTCACGCAGCTCGATCACGATCGTCCGGCGTAACAGGCTGCTTTGTATGACCGGGGCGAGAGCCAGCCGGATCGCATAGATGTTGACGATGAGAAACAGAACAAAAAACAGCCGGGACAACCATTTTTTCCCGGCTGGTGCAGCGCCGTGGGTTCGGTGTAAAAAAAGGCCGAAAAGAAGCGAAAATCCTATACCCGTGAGGTAGAGATGCCGGGGTTCGATAATAAGGGGAAGCGGCAGCAGTGTAAAGGGAAGGATACTCAAGCCTAAAAAGCCCAGAAGCGAGAGGACGAGCTGACGTGTTGCTTTATTTTTTCTTAGTTTTTTGAGAATGATGGTCACAGCCAGAAAGGAGAAGACTAAAAGTGTCCCGTAAAAAGCCACGACGAGAAGTTCAATGGTATTGGGTGCCCGCAGTGCCATGGGCAGCATTTTGATTCCCTGCCGCAGCATAAATTCCGGGAACAAGACCTTCGGCAGATACAAAAGCTCAAACGTTACTGTCTGCCGTAGAATCGTCAGCCACGTCACCGGTGCTGCCTTGTAGGGAAAAACCGGAATGGAGGGGATGACGGTGGGCAAAAACCGAAGGAATATATACAGGGCGCCGGCCGGGACTATGCGCCAGCCTGCTTTCCGCAGGAGCTCCGGCCGGACGAGAAAAGTGCGAAGAAGCATATATGCGAGGAGAAACACTGCATTTTCCCGAAACCCGGCGGCAACGAGGACCAGGAAAGAAGCGAACAGACTGAGGTGTATCTTTTTATGGATAAGGAAGTGCTCAAAAGCCAAAAGTGCAATCAGGCTAAAAAACGCAGACGGCAAAAATGCCATGGATGCGGCATACCAGGTAACGGCCTGGGAAGCGGGTGCATGAAAAAGAAACACCGTCGCGGCAATCCAGGCAGGAGCAATTTGCCGGAACATGAGTTTTCCCAGCTGAAAAACCAGGAATCCGTTGACCAGATGCAGGAGCAAGCTAAACCAGGCGTAGGCAACATGGTTTAAGCCGAAGGTGGTATACAGCCACGCCATAAGCAGAGTGGTGAGCGGCGTCAGGTGCGAGCCCGACTGACGGATGAGAGAGGACAGGCCGTAGGCCTGGGCGTAGATGACGCGGCCGAACCCGTGCCACTCTTCCTGCTGAAAATACACTTCTGTGAAGCCCCAGTAGCTGAGAATGGTCAACAGTCCGAGGCCGATGCTGCGGGCAAAAACGCGCATATTTCTCATGAGAAGTATAGCACGCAGTTGGGGTTTCCTGTATACTCAAGGCAGAGTTAACTTCTCTCTTTGCTATGGCAAAGTTTTTTCTTTTGCCCTTTGTCCTTCTCCTGGCTTTTGTGAACGTATTCCAGAAACCGGACCGCGTGCTTCGGGGTTCCGATGTAGCCATCCTTGAGCCTGCAGGTACGTGGGAAAAAGCCGCTCCTTTGCCCAGTTACCGCTATGAGTTTGCCTCGACACTCCTGGGCAAGGATATTTATGTGATGGGAGGCGTGTATTTACCCTCGGTTTGGTTTCCCACAACGACGGTTGAGATATATAGCACGGAAACGGACACGTGGCGAAGAGGCCCGGATTTGCCCCGTGCTGCCCATCACCCGGGAGCCGCGACGTGCGCGGGAACCGTGTACCTTGTCGCCGGCAACTGGGTGCGCATAATTCCCTCTCCGGCCGTGTATGCGCTCAATGTGGCGGCAAATGTCTGGGAGCGTAAAGCTGATTTGCCCCTGGCACGGGCTGCCTTGGGCGTTGCTTGTGTAGAGAATAAGCTCTATGCAATAGGCGGCGGCAGACAGAAATCAGCGCGTACCGAGGTACACGAATATGACCCGAAAACTGACACATGGACCGAAAAAGCCCCCATGCCTACCGCCAGGGAGCATGTGGCAGTCGCGGTACATAGCGGCAAGATCCACGTCATCGGCGGATACGGCAGCGACCGGTTCCACAATCTGGCTACCCACGAAGTCTATGACCCAAAAACCGATACCTGGACGAGCGCTGCTCCCCTTCCCTATGAGGTCAGCGGGTTCAGTGCTGCGCCTCTGGGACGGTATCTATATGTTTTTGGTGGAGAGCAGGGCTGGGCGGTATCGGCAGAGGTTCACCGCTATGACCCGAGCCGCGACCGCTGGGACCGTATGCTGGATTTGCCGGTCGGCCGCTACGCGCTGACTGCTACAACCGTCGGCGACCGGATCCACCTTATTGGCGGAAATCCATTGCTTATGGGCTATGACTTTAGTCATGACCACGACGTATTTATTCCGTCCTCCCGGCGATAGGATTTCATGAATATCCTCATTTTTGCCAACGGTATTTACACCGACACACCGACCGGCGGGGACAAAATTTTTGTTGAAATCGCCAAGCGCTGGGTTCGGATGGGCCATGACGTGACTGCGGTCACCAATGAAGCCGGGGCCTCCTACTGCCGACAGCATGGTCTCTCCCAGAAGCGACTCATCCTCTGGCCGTCGTCCCGTTTTGACCGGGTGAATGTCTATATTTCAATGTTTTATAAAGCCTGGGTCGGGCTGGTCTACGGAATGCGGCAGCAGTACCGGCAGCCGGGAATCATTTTTGCATCGTCGCTTTTTAGCCAGGATATGCTTCCGGCGTGGATCGCCAAACTGCGCTTTAAAGATGCGGCTCTGGGTACTGCGTGCTATCTATTTACCACAAAGCTCTTCGGCAGTGATTACAGTGCGGGCAGGCTAAAGGGGTTCCTGTTTTGGTTGAATGAAAAAATCGCATTCTTTCTCACCCTGCGTTTCGGAAATTTTCTGGTGACGGCGTCTGATTTTGACCGGCGCGAGTTTATACGGCTGCACCGCTTTCCACGGCAAAAAGTTCTGGCGCTGCGCGGCGGCGTGGATACGGACTTTTTCCGCTCCGTTTCCCGGCAAAAAAATCTCTACGATGCGGTTTTTGTCGGCCGGTTTCATCCGCAAAAATGCATTGACGAGCTCATCAGTATCTGGCGGACGGTTACGGATAGCCTTCCCGGCAGCCGGCTCGCGCTTGTGGGCGCTGGTCAGGAGGAGGAGCGGCTGCGGGCTATGGTTCGCACCATGAACCTGGGGGAAAACGTCGTGTTTTTGGGTATACGAGAGGGCGTCGAAAAAACCAAAGTCCTCAAAGCCAGCAAACTTTTTGTTTCCGCTTCCCGTTTCGATTCCGGCAATATTGCGCTTGACGAGGCGCTAGGCTGCGGGGTGCCGGGCATTATTTACGATCTGCCCAGGCTCTCCTATCCGTCTGGCGTGGTAAAGGTTCCGGTCGGAGACAGCCGACAGTTTGCCGGGCAGATTCTTTGGTTTCTGGAGCACGCAAAGATGCGCGAAAAATTGGGAAATGCAGCTCTGGAGTTTAGCCAGAGTCTGGACTGGGATGCGAAGGCCAGGCACCTTCTGGACTTTATCGGGCGCTCTTCCATGCAGTAAGAGGACCGGAATTTTGTACTACTGATTCCCTCATCTATTTAATTTCTCTGCCTTTTGGGAAGTATTTTTGAGGCCGAAGAGCGAGTTGTTTTTCTAAGTTTGGTAACTGAGCGTGCAAATCGGCTTCCGTGTTTATGCCTCTGTCCGCGATCCATTTAGCGGCCGAGGCCAGTCTTTGCTCGCTTGAACCTTCAAAGGTATTCCCTAGCCGGAGTGTGAATACAATGGCGCTGGGTTCCCCCCCCGTTAGTTCAATTATATCGTCAACCAATCGTTCTGTTGGATCTATGGTGTTCCTTAGATTTGTCAGAATCTCTCTAATTTTCATAATGGCAATGAATATTGAATATCATTTACATTGTTTTGTGCCGATGGAGGGATTTGAACCCCCAAGCCTTGCGGCACAGGTTCCTAAAACCTGCGTGTCTACCAGTTTCACCACATCGGCCCTGGATAGTATTATACCTTGCCTTAGATAGTGATATCCAGCTGTCCGGAGCGCGTGGGCGCAAACTGCTCGATTTTAGCCAGGAAAAAACGCACCTTTTGGCTCCACACAGGTGAGGCGGCATAGATACGGCCGATCTGTTCAATAGTCACGGCACCCTTGTCGATATAATTATACCGCAGGCCTTCGGACACCGTGGTAATGCCCTTCTCCCAGTTTTCAAAGGCCGCGCCAAACTGCCTGCCGGTGAAAACCGCCCATCCCCATGCATTGAAGGAGCCGGTCGGGATGTGCCTGCCGAACGTGGACTCCACCCCTGCGATGGCCACAACCAGCTTCCAGTCGAGGCCCAGTCGATCGGCCTCGTTGACAAAATGACGGGCAGAGCCGGTAAGCGGTGAGTTATGGGAGGCCAGATAGTCGGTAAGCTGCTGCACGCGGCTGTCGATAGCCACACTGTGCATACTAAGCTGTGCAGCTGCTCCGGCCTCGTTTGCCCATGCCGGCCGGCCGGGAAATACCCCGAAGATCAAAGCGGCAAAGATAGCCAACAGTGTGTATTTCATAGGTTGTTGCTCCACTTTTTGATCCGCCGATCTTGGCTGGAGCAAAAAGCGAAGCAAAAGAGGCTCAGACACAGAGGGCAGGGACAGGGCAACCGTCCCCATAAAAAAATCCTAAAGCAGGACGTTTTTTGAAGACGTTCAACTTTAGGATCTAAGTGAGCAGTATAGCACCTCACTGTCCTCTTGTCAAGTCCTATGGGATAGTTTTGAGAAAGAGTGGAATAGGAAGAGGGCAGGAGGGAAATATGACAGTCAACTTTTGATATAGAAAAAGATTGTCATATCGACAAAAAATAAGGATGTATATTCTAGTGGGATTTTGGATTGAGGAAACGAGCCCAAATATCAATCTTTATAGGATAGAACCTTGGAATTGCTCGACGCAATTGGTCCAGGAGTATCCGGTCTCTACAGACGGCGGCGCCCACTTGGCACCGATGTCTTTAAGGTCTATGAGCCCCAAATCATAGTATTTTTCTTTTATATACGTCGTCACCCAGTCAATCGCATGAGGCCAGTCGCGGAAGTCTGCACCAAACTGCTGACCGGTGTAGACTGCGATCCCCCAGGCGTTAAACGAGGCGGACGTGGGCATACGCTTTCCTGCATTGGACTCGCACATGGCGATAGCAACGACCAGCCGGAAGTCAATGCCTTTTTCATCGGACTTTTGCACGATGAGATCCGCATACGGGGTCATGGGAGAGTCGTGCTGGCGCAAAAATGACTCCAGAAGAAGCGCCCTGCTGTCGGCCCCGATGACTGACGCACCCAGGACCCGGCCGGTGCCTTCCTCCTCGGCCGCAAGGGCAGTGATGCCGAAACCGGTATTTTCCACAGGTTGGTTGGAAAGCGGTGCGGCAGTTGTGCGTGAATTGGTATAGACACTTAACGCAATCAGATTGACGATCAGTGCCGCAGAAACGAACGGAAACCACACAAAAACAGCCAGGAATTTCCTGTTCATACATTCTAGTGTGCCATAGTGTTCCGCTGTCTGTCAACGCAGGTTGGCAGAAGGGGTGTTACAGTCTGAAAAAAGACCCCACGAGGTAGGCTGCGGAGGCGGCAATTGTGCCGACGAGAAAGGTCTCGGTGACGGTGCGGGCCGCATGCTGCCGGCTCACAAGAGAACGAAGACTTCCCAAAAGGACCAGGGCGAGCCCGCTGAAAAAGACCGAGGACGGAAAAAGACTGGGGAGCGGGAAACGAAAAATATAAGGAACCAGCGGTATCGCGCCAAAACTGACAAAAGAAAGAAATGTGGCAAAGGCGACGAATGCCGGTTTTTCGTTTTCCGGATTGGCCATATTCAGCTCATGCGTCATCATAAACTCGGTCCAGTAGCGCGGGTTATTGCGGTAGAGTTTGGCAATCTGATGCGCGTCGTGGGAGAGGAAGTTTTTTTGCTGTAAAATAGCGACGGTTTCTTCATATTCCATCTCCGCGTGGTGTATGATTTCCGAATGTTCCTTTTTTCTTTCATTGCGGTAGACGTCCTGGTCTGCACGAAGGCATAAAGATGCCGGGATCGCATAACCTGGTAGTGCGCA
>CAYNWD010000017.1:8378-19108 GCA_964400835.1 uncultured Gammaproteobacteria bacterium
CCGTCGGCAAAGAGGTTTGCCAGGCCAAAAAGAAGGACCGCGATGACCGGTATGGCCGCTCCCGCCGGTTCTGACCGCGCGCCGGCAAAGCCGACAATGACGGCAAACGTCGTGATAATGCCGTCATTGCCACCGTAAACGATTTCCCGTAAATACCGCGCTACGGCTGTTTGTTTGTGTTCAGTAGCCAGATGCCGGCTCAGGTCAAAAGACATAGAGAAATCGGGGTCAGACCTTAATTTACGCGTCTTGTAGGTCTACCCAAATACTTTACATTACCCGGTGCGTCTTGAAGGATTCGAACCTCCAACAGTCCCGTTTGGAACGGGGTGCTCTACCGCTTCGCTTTGCCGCTTAGTGCGAGATGCTTTTTTGCGAAATGAGACAGACGCTTGATTTCGTTTTCTCTTTTCGTTGCCAAACTTCTCGTTTTTAATTTTTCTTTATACATCAGTTTGACCGGTCTGCGTATCCTTGTATATTTTGATCCGACACCACTGCTCGCGTTATGTTCCTTTATTCGTCGATTAATGTCGTTGGTTATTCCTGTGTAGAAAGATTTATCTGCACACTGAACAATATAGACAAACCACATGTGATCGCGGGAGGATTCGAACCTCCAACCGTCCCGTTAAGAGCGGGATGCTCTACCATTGAGCTACGCGACCAATAGCGCAATTTCCGAACCGTCCTGTTGGGAGCGGGCCGGACTGTCAAAGCGCGCCTGGCAGGAATCGAACCCGCATCAGTAGTTCCGAAGACTACTGCTTTGTCCATTAAGCTACAGGCGCACGTCCTGCGGCGGGCTGAAGCCAGGCGTTTGTTCATTGCGCACCGTCTTCCCGCTTGGCGTATTATACCAAACCCTGCGTATCTCTTGTCTGTTCCTGCCGGAAAAGTGGGGGCCCCTAAGGTGTGAACGTATTGCACATTGGATGTGAAATAGCTTCACACCTAATCTTCGATGGCGAGATGCTTGAGCTGTTCAAGCGTTTGCGCGTACTCTGCTTGGTCATTAAGAAATGCAAGATAGCGTTCTGTTGACGGAAAATGAGAAAGAACAATACCCGGTGTGCTAATTGAGGGATTTCTTCCTTGGAGATATTCACCGAGAGACGACCAAGGGTAAGAGCCCACGTCAGAGAGTTTTATTAAATATGAGCTTACGGGGTTGAGATGGATATACCGAGAAACATGAAGCATTTGCTCCGTACTTTCTATTCTCACAGCCTTAAAATTTCCTTGGAAAAGTGGTCCGACGCGCTTGTTTTTTGTATTGAAATACCTCGCGTAGCTGTTGCTGAAATCAGCTAGAAATTCCGCGATTCCGTGGTCTAGATCTTGTCGCACCAAGAGATGAAAGTGATTGGGCATCAGGATGTAGCACAGAATCGTGATTTTCTTTCTTTGTCTTATAAGTGATGAAAAATGAGTTTCTCTTATGGCTGGTGGTAATTTCACGTAGAAGGAATAGCGGGTTTGTGGAGCCTCGTGACTGTAATACCAAAGAAGTTCCTGCGCTCGCTTATGTTCTCTTTTGTCGGTAAAAATACGTCGTTTTTCTACACCCCGGTTAAAAACGTGATAAATTTCTCCGTTACTAAAAATGAGTTTTCTTGCAGCCGACATTACCTTTAACAGTAGTGGGTAATTAGTGCTTCGTCAAGACTAGGTGTGAACGTATTGCACATTGGATGTGAAATAGCTTCACACCTAGTCTTTGGTGCTTAATTTGGTGCAGAATGTAGTGGTCGGCCGAGGGCTGGCCTCGTGGCTAGGTTAATGATCGGAAGAGGATGGGGGTTAGTGGAGTTCGGCGCGGCGCTCTTTTATAAACTGGCTCCACTGCTCAACTACGTCAATAACTTTGGCAAACGGCGCCTCGATGAGGAACGTAAAGAAAAAGGCCACGATATTGTATTCCTTCCATTTTTTCGCCAAAAGCGAGCCGATGCGCGCCATGGGAACGGAAATCATGTCGAGCGCAAACTCCGTGACCGAAATTTTGTCGCCGACGGTGAGTTCTTTGGCTTTGTTGCGTATGGTGACGGCGGCAAATACGGTGAGTGCGATGGTAAAGGTATCAAAGATAACGGAGGATATGGGTAACCCTGCGACCATAAAGACCCAGCCGACGGCGTAGAAAAGCAGCACCGTTGTGGCCGTAAAGACCGTAGCGATAGCAGTGCCCATAATCGGCCGCCGCGGCCCGCGTACAATAATTTCCGAAAAGTTTACGGAGTGACCTGCATACACAAACTGCGCAACTGCCAGAAGGACTGCTTCGCGGTTTCCTTTGGGCGGCGGCCGGATGATGGCGACCAGAAAAAACATGACCGCGGTCGGCACCAGAAAATCAATGAATGCGGTAAACAGGCTGAAGCCTTCCCCGAAAACACTTGCAAGCGGTACCTCGAAAAGATAAAACGTGACCCAATTGCTGGCAAATACCGACAGCGTGGAAAAAACAGCCAGCCGGAAGAGCCGTTTTTTGAGCGTTGCAAAGCGTTTGTCATAGTACTCGCCGATTTTGGTAAGAAAGGTGTTTTTTTTGGCTATCACACCCGGAAGCTCGGTGGGTTTGTCCTTAAATTCCAGCATGACGTCGCCGACCAGCGCAAAAACCGTATCCATGCGCTCACACAGCACAAAAAATTGCTTGGCAAGCGGGTGGTGAAGGACTAAGTCCATGCGTTCCCAGACGCCCACAATCTCAGTTTTCATTTTTGAAAGAAATGCCTCGTCCGGCTTTTGCCAGTCACTGTACTGAAACTGCAGGAGCTGGTAGGTAATGTACATGTCGTCCAGGTCATAGAGGGAGCGGCAGGTCCCGATAAAGGTCTGGATATAGATATCCTCCGGGGACATGGAGTCACTTGGCTTGACGCGGATACGCTCGACCATAGCGTTGGTCATGGCAAACAGCACACCGCGCTCCAGCTCCTGGGACGTGACGGCCTCCTCCACCTCGCAGGAGGCGAGCTCCACGATAAAGGTGTAAAAGTTTACCTTGCGCTTTATGGCAATCGGGTCGTTGTGAAAGGTATTGGCCTCCAAAAACAGGATGTATTTGTCCAGAATTGCCGTCACGACCTGAATTTTTTCCTGCGGGATCTCTCCGTTGGGAAGATGCCCGCCGCGGATGAGATCCAGAATCATGGTCTGGGCGAGGGTCGAGCTGCTTATACCGGTCGTGAGCGTGAGGCCGGAGAGCTTGGTAAACAGGTGGCGCTTGAGAATGCGCTCTATGGCGGAGCGGCGCAAGGCATTGTCTTCCTTCCAGTCCACGACTTTTCTGACGAGTTCGTAAAATTTAGCTACGCGCGAGGCAATTTCGTCGACGTGGATGGGCGTAACGCTTTTTTTGGGTTGAGTGAGGCTGTGGACGTAGCCACCAACCAGGCGCTCGATAACCGGCTGGAGAGCTGTGGGCTTTTCGTTGACCGGAGTAAGCACTTCTTTGGGTTCTTCAGCCTTTTTTTCCGCAGCAGGCGTGGGTGTATCCATTAGCCATCATTATACACGAAATATAAAGGGTTTTATGGGAAGTTAGAGGAAATTTTTGATGAGCCTCGATATGTAGAGCCAAAATGCAATTTGGTCAAATTGATGGGAGAATTTCGGGGTCGGATCTATTTTACTTAGCAGTGTTTGGTACGCATGCCACGCAGGGTGTGAGGCCAAACTTTTTTGGCACAGGACAATTGTTAGTCGAAAGATCTGGATATTCGCAGGGAGGAAGATTTTTGGGGTCGGATTCAGGATAAGCAAAGCAATACAATACCAACTCGACAGAATCAAGGGTCGCTACTAGGTCCGGGATGCGATACAAGCAGTGAGCCGTTTCAGCGGCCGCCATAGCCGCAATATATCATTTACGGGTTCACTTAAGTAAATAAGAAAATTCGGGGTCAGACCTTAATTGTGCCATTGTAGCAGTTTTCCTGTGTACTTTGGGTCATCGCCGATGACCATGTGGAACTGATTACGGCTGATGTGGGTGTTGACGCCACTATCCAGACGATTTGTCTAAGAGCTGACCGGAAGCTTTTTCTCTATTGTTTCGATTCGTGTTTCATGATCTTCAATTTGGTCCTTATAGCCAGTGACCAGGATAACATCCTCCCGAAGCCCTTGTATCTCATGGAGGATCACATCTTTAAACTCCATGATGAGATCTTTCAGAGATTTAACCTCACTTAAAAGATCGTTTTTTGTAACGAATTTTTCTTCAAGTTTTGAAAGATCAGTTTTCGTCAACATGTGCAATTACTTTACGGCGTGAAACATTCGTTGTCAACCCAGAACCTGATTGTTGAGAGGATGAAGCTGGACAATTTGAAACGTCTGACGTTTCATTCATTGTGGAAATATAATTTGCGTGTCGCGTCAAACGCGACTCGCTTACAAACGCGACTGCGTGCGCAGCCGCGTTTGACGCGGGGTGACTGACGGGATGGTTCGGCTTCGCTCACCATTAACCCGTCGTTCATTCAACACGCTCAGGATTTACTTAGTTGTTTCAATAATTCGATATTTCCTTCAGCTAATGCTTTCTTCTTTGCGTGTGTCCAGCGTTTGAGTTGTCTCTCGCGATTTTCAGCAGATTTTCTATCAGGATGTTTTTCAGAATAGACTAACTCGATATGAGAAAACTTTTTCGTACCGATATTATATTTGGAATTATGAGAATGTAATCTTTCTTTTAAATTGGAGGTTAATCCCACGTAAAAAGTTTTCTCATCGCAAAGAAGAATATATACATACCACTCCATAACTATCGAGGTCGTAAACCCTGAGCTTGTCGAATGGGTGACTGACGGGATTTGAACCCGCGACATCCTCCTCCACAGGGAGGCGCTCTACCGCTGAGCTACAGCCACCAATGTTTTATCTATGAGCCATTCAATGTACTTTCTGCTTTTGTACGATTTTAGCTTCTTTTCTCTCATCCGAGCCTCTTCAATTGTATCAAATTCCTCTTTATATACTAAAGTAAGCGTCTTTAAGACCTTGGTGGTTCTCGTTTTGCCAGAAGAATGTTCCTTAAGTCTCCGATCGAGATTATTTGTTGACCCAATATAATAACGACCGGTTTGCTCGTTTTTGAGAATGTAAAGGCAATTTCGCATTCTTTATGCTCTACTCCGATTTTATAGGAGCTCTGCCGCTGACCCCGATTTAATCGGGGCTAAGCTACCCCGCCCGCAACACCTGAGCAAGCATGCCCGCGAGCAAAGCCACGCGTGGCAGCCAGGGCTCATGCTTGCGATGGCGGGCCTGGAGCCACCAATGATCTCTGTTTCCCCTGCTTAGTATACTGCAAAAGGCGGCTATGAGCCAAAGAGAAGCTCAAGGGCGCGGTTTGGCGCAAGCTGCAGGAGTGCGGTCAGATCGCCGTAGCCGAGTGTTCCGTCCAGATCAAAATCCAGCGGCAGAAAGCGCTTCATGGAAACTTTCGCGCCGGTGTCTGTAAAGACCGCAGTCGTCTGCCGCGGCAGGTAATACGGCACCACCACGACGATCCTATAGGGACGGCCCGGGATGATGTTCGTCACCCCCGGGATCTCTATAACACCGTTTGCAACCGCAGCAGGCGAAAACTCATTGAGGAGCGTTTCATGGTCATAGACGAGTACTTTGGCGTTTGCACTGTCGGCGCGTCTTTTAAAGCCAAGTGACACGCGGACCGTCAGGGAAGGCGGCGGAATGACGGTTACCTTCTGGTTTTTAACCGGAATTACGGTCCCACGGCGGGAAAAGGAGAGCTGTGCCTCGTACGTACCCGGCTTGCCGGGCGGCTCAAAAGAGACCGTCAGTGTTCCCTTTTGCCCGGGTTCGAGCCTGGGGAGGGAGGCGAAGAAGACAGAAGTGGCAGAGGCATCAGAGGTGTCAAAGGTGTCATAGGTGGCAGAGGGGTCAGAGGTGGCAGAGGTGAAGGTAAAGCTGGGAGTGTAGCCTTCTGTGCTGTCCAGTATGGACTGGCCGGTATTTTTGACGTCAAACGTCAGGGTGTAGCGGGAGCCGGCGACGAGCGTTTGCGGCAGTTCGGATGCGAGTTCAAACTGCTCGTGCTGCCTGGGCTCGCCTGCTATTTTGGATATGGCCTGGTAGGTGTAGTAATGACTGTAAAAGCCGTTTGCTCCAAGAAGGGTAAAGGAAAAGTGGTCGAACGGGCCTCCCTGATAGTTATAAACAAACGGGGTGATTGCGGCAATCGCGGGGTCCTGCCAGATGGTTTGACCGGCAGCGAGCATATTGCTTGCCACCTGCTCGGGAGAGAGGAGGCGCGGATTAAACGCGATGCCGTTACTGTGGATCCAGCCGGTTTCAGCGATAAAGACGGGCAGGTTTTTGGTAAAGCCCAGCTGCCGCAGGTACTCCCGCTCCCATAGGTAGGAGCGGAGTGTGCCCCGGCCGTAGGCATAGGGAGAGCCGGAAAATCCGGGATTGGGGTAGCTGTGCGAGGTCCAGCCGTCCAAAAGATCCAGTACTCCCGGCTGGCTTTCTACCATGCGACGCAAGTACATTGCGGCATCGAGCGTATCGCGTGTATTGCCGGCTGATACATCCAGCCCGGCCGGGAGGATAAAAAAATCAGGGGATGTGGCGCGCAGCTTGGCGGCAAAATTGGCTAAAACGACGGCATATCCTTCCGGATCGATGGTATTCCCCCACTCCTTGGCGTGATTGGGTTCGTTGAACACGACCACATAGCGGTTTTCCACCGGCCAGGTGAGCGTGTTTAAAAAGGCGGCCCAGGTATCGGCGGATTCCGGGCTCGGCCGAAGCCAATAGTCTCCTTTGGCGTGCGTGGCGAGCCGGACAATGGGAACAAGGTGCAGCCGGCGCATAGTGTTAAAGATCCCCTGCCATTTCCCCGGATCCTGGTCGTTATCCTGGATCACGACCGTTACGTAGCCCCAGTCGCCGCCGGTACTGTTGACGAGCTCGGCAGTCGCCGGGATGTCGTTGGGATCGGCCACATGGATGCCATAGCGGTTGTTCGGCACGGTAAGGGGATCGTATTTGGCAAATACTTTTGGGGGCAGAAAGGCAAAAAGAAGGCTCAATAGGAAGAAAAAAAACATATGAGTACTGCGCGCCCGGAGGGAATCGAACCCACAACCTTATCGTTAGAACCGATCTGCTCTATCCGTTGAGCTACGGGCGCACTCTCTGTCAATTTCTCAGTGAGCGGGTGAAGGGAATCGAACCCTCGTCACCAGTTTGGAAAACTGGCGCTCTACCATTGAGCTACACCCGCGAATCAGACTCAAATAATTTATTTCTAAACTCTCGTCCTACTCCCGACTTTAAATATTTTTCCCGTTTTCTGGCCTCCGCTCTGTTTGTAACCTTTTCAATGTAAATTATTTTAAAGTCCATTAAATTTCTTGTTACTATTGTGTTTGACTTTTTTCTATTATGTTGTCGCAATCTTCTATTTAGGTCGTTTGTAATACCGGTGTAATATTTACCGGTGGATTCACTTTGTATTATATACACGAAATAATTCATGAAAACTGACGCTCTGCCTGTCGGCAGACAGGTCTACCATTGAGCTACACCCGCAGCCGGAAAGTGCAAAAGTATTATACGGCTTTTGAGGCAGAATTGCGAAGAATTACTTATTCGGGTACTCCACCCGGTCGCCCACCTGAATGCCGTAGGTCTGTACCGTGCCAGAAGCCACCTCCAGCACCTTATCGACCGCTATATCCGGCGCCAGCTCGATAGGTTCAGCCCCTTCGGCGGGTGGTGGGACGTTCGTGTCTATATCCACGACCGTATACTCTTTGATCCAGATAAAATCAAGCGGAAACTTCATGCCCCGCATCCAGAAGTGGTAGACTCCCGGGCTGCCGAACAAAAACAGCATCCCGCGGTTTGGGGCCAGAGACTCTCTTCCGCTCAGTCCGCGCTCGCGTTCGGGCGGCGTGACCGCCAGGTCCACATAAAACACCTGATTGCGTATCTTTACTCTGGCGCTTAGGGGATTTTGGAGGTAATGCCATGCCGCAAGTGCAGCAACCACGACACCCAGAAGTACGAGAGGCTTTTTCATCTCTTCTTTATGCTAACAGTAAAACGGAGTGTGGAGCAAATGGGGTGTTTCTGTCTGAGATTCATTGACCCTCATGGATTATCCTGAGTGCCTCGGCGCATGGTGCGCCAGCAGCGGCTGCTTGTTTGTGGTAGTTTCCGGCAGCTTCGGCCAACCGGCGAGGTGTTTGATCTGTTTGTTGCAAACTGAGCTGATCCAAATAATTGCAACCCCTAAGAGCTTTATCGCCTTGTATTTTACCACAAAAACCCTCGCCCACAACTGTACATTTCGCCATTTGTTCTGGGGTTGGGTAATTTGAATCTCCTTGTTTTGGAATTTCTACAGTGTTTGGCATAGAGGTTGTATATTACTCGTCTGTGTTTATTTTAGCAACCTGTCGTACGTTGAATCTCAATCTGTCGGGGATAGAGGACTCGAACCTCTGACCTCTCGGTCCCAAACCGAGCGTTCTACCAACTGAACTAATCCCCGCCCTGATAAATGGCAAATCCACAAATCCTCAAATGACAAATCTGCACACGAATTGTATCAGAACTATGGTGACTGCGCATGCTAAGTGGTAAAGGCGAGAAAAGGAATGCTCGTCGGCAGTGGTCGGCCTTAAGCCGGCTTCCAGAGGTGGGAGGCGAGGCTGACTTTGTTTCCGGTGAAGGAGACGCCCTCAAGCTGAAGCCTCCTCATCTGCTCATCCGGTCCTCCAAAGGCGTAGCCCGGGGCAAGTCTCCCGTCTGCGAAGACCACCCGGTAGCAGGGAGTATTTGGGTCCGGATTTGCGTGGAGCGCGTGGCCAACTCTGCGGCTGTCGCGGGTACCCAGAAGTTTGGCAATTTGGCCGTAGGTAGATACTTTTCCGGAGGGAATTTTTCGGACGATCTGATAGACGCGGTCAAAAAAACTATTTTTCATTGTGTGCCCAGAAGAGGACTCGTGCCGCCGGAGTGCGGATTTCGCTCCGATTATCCATCGGAATTCAAAACAAGGCACATGGTGCTCTATTTACGAACAACTTCGAACCATTTTTAAAAAGGTAGACCCACCCGACTGACGCCGTGCCTCTGCTATTTTTTTGTGCGCGCGATTTTGCTTGCTTCGCAAGCATTATAAGAAACTATCCTTTATTTTCTCCCGACGGAGTTGGAGGTAAAGCCTCTCTACTGGTAATCCTAACTAGCTGCTCTGCTGGTTCCTCTGGTGTTAAAGGTTCCGTCGACTCGATTTTAACAAGAGGTTCTTTTGGAGGTAAAGCCTCTCTACTGGTAATCCTAACTAGCGGTCTAGTCTTGACTCCAAGTTTGGCTACCATTCTTTGTATTATATTCATGCCATTAAAAAAAGCAATTCGTCAAAACTGGTTTCGCATTTAATATACCGCAACTTGTTTCGAAGATGCAAGTATCCGGTATCAAACAGACTTATTTATTTTTGTTTTTTCTGATATAGATTGATATAATCAGCAAATCTATGTTGCCTGAAACAGTGGGAAATGAAACACGCGTGGCTTCCGAATTCGTCCATAAAGAACGGCTTCCGAATGGATTACGAGTTTTAATTCATGAAATGCCATGGGCACAATCAGTTTCTGTACGACTTCTTATCCAAGCTGGCCCACGCTATGAGGAAATATCTGGCGATAAAACTACCATTGGATGTGCCCATTACCTCGAACACATGTTGTTTGAAGGAAGTCAAAAATATCCTTCTCGAAGAGATTTAGACAGAGCAGTGGAAGGCCGTGGAGGAGATCATGATGCCTATACCGACACAGAGTATGTAATGTATCAAGCAAAGCTTCCTTCTGAACATGCAGCCTTTGCTACTGCTTTTGTAAGAGAACTGGTTTTTAACCCCTTAATGCTCGAAGAAGCTGTGGCCAGAGAAAAAGGGATTATCACTGCAGAACTTCGAAGGACAATTGATGATCCTGGCCAATATAGATGGAACGTACTTCGAAAATTTGTTTGGAGAGACCACCCTTTAGGACAAAATGTTTTTGGTACTTTTGATTCTATACAAGCCATTAACCGGTACGACCTAATGGCATATCATCAGCGCTTTTATCGTCCCGACAATGCGATATTAGTAATCGCAGGTAATACCACCAGATCTCAAGCTGTTGATATGGCAATCAGAGATTTTGGCGATCTTCGTGTGAATTCACAGCTAGAAGTAGAGGTTCCACCGCCCATCTTCACTGAGCCGGCCCCCAGAGCCCTCATAGAAAACAAAGATCTTAAAGAAATACAGGCTTTACTTGCATTTTCTACCGAGGGGCGTGGAGAAACTCATCCACAATCACCCGGTGTCCGAGTTTTAGCAAAAATGCTGAGGAACAGCATCTTTCACAAGTTTGTATATGATTTGGGAATATCATATTCAGTGATATGTTGGCCGTGGCTATTTTCTGATAATGGCTCAATCGTCATTGCAGCCGGCGTCGCACCGGAAAGAATCGAAGAGGCAATAGAAGTTATGGTCAGCGAAGTGAATAGTTTGAAAGTTACAGATGAATCCATCGGTGAGGCAATAGAGGCGCTAAAGGGAGAACATACTCTAAACCTCGCAGATACCGATGACTATGCTCATTTTATTGGCGTGCAAGAATTATATGGTGGGGAAGTCAGGTCACCCGAGCAAGTAAAAGCGAGTATTGATTCTGTAA
>CAYNWD010000017.1:19118-20073 GCA_964400835.1 uncultured Gammaproteobacteria bacterium
GATGACTTACGAAAAAAATTAATTACAAACAGAACAGCCGCTTTAGTGCTATTGGGACCGGTTTCTGCAGATAAAACTGGAGTTTTTGAAGAAAAATTGCAATTCGTTTAGAACTCAGACTTCATTTTACTTGTTTTATCAGCTACAACATAAGGGAAAAAGTTCTGTTTTCCGCGCGTGGGCTGGGTGGGGCAAGGAAAACTATTAGTCCTTACCTTACTCGAGCAAAGCGAGAGCAAAATCGCGCGCGCAAAAAATAATGGCAAAGATATTGCCCTCTTTGCCAAAAAAGTCGACTCGAACTAATTCTTAAATGATAATCGGCTCGAATTTTTGCCGGTCGCACCGTTCCATCTGCTCGCCTCGCCCGCCCCCGCGGCGAGCCAATCGGCTACCAATCACCAAATGCGCCCAGAAGAGGACTCGTCCCGTTCGAAACGGGATTTCGCTCCGATTACCCATCGGAGCTCAAAACAAGACCCCTGGTGCCCAGAAGAGGACTCGAACCTCCACGACTTGTTTAAGGTCACTAGCTCCTGAAGCTAGCGCGTCTACCAATTCCGCCATCCGGGCCTAGTACGCATTCATTTTATCAAATATGCACTTTCTCATCCACCTTCTTCCTGCTGAGGATTTAAGAAATTTTTCCCTTTCTCTTGCTTCGTTTCGATTTGAAAATGCTTCAGTGTACACAAGTACCCAGGGAGCAAATCGCTTGGTATATGAATGGTAGCCCCTATTATGCTGTATAAGTCTTCTTGTGGTATTCGGGGTTATTCCTGTGTAAGTTTTGGAGAAATTTTTGCTTTTGAGTATATATACGTAGTACATTCGCGCGTTTGCCCGCCTCGCTTTAACTCGCACAGATAATTTAGCGATTCAAGGTAACCAGTTCCGCCCGCCTTGCCGAAGACGTCTCGTCGAGGCAGGCCATCCGGGCTTGCAATCGGAATTA
>CAYNWD010000018.1:0-17704 GCA_964400835.1 uncultured Gammaproteobacteria bacterium
TAAGACGGCGTATGGGAGGCAGTATGGGTATTGTATCAAAACAGGGATGAAATCGTGAACCCAAGACGAGGTGTGAACGTATTGCACCCTGGATGTGCAATAGCTTCATTTTATTTTAGTTGACACACTTCGCGCACTCGTTATACTGAAGTTAATGTCGGTAACGGGATTTATCTATTTACTCATTGCCACTTTAAGTTACGGCGCAATCCAGGCGATTGATAAGGTTGTTTTAAATGCCAAAGTTGACCCGGCGGCCTACACGATTTCCCGGGTGGTTATCTCTATGCTGATTTTGGGAGTTTTAGTTTTGGCCAAAAATCGGCAGAGCTTTATTAGCGTTTTTAAACCGATTCATTGGAAAGATTTATTTATCATCGGTGTTTTGGCTTCAGGTATTGGATTGCTGTTTCAGATTATCGGTTTGAGTTATACCACGGCCACGAACATGAGTATTTTATTGGCCTTTACCGCACCGCTAACGACACTGTTTGCGGTTTTTATTCTCAAAGAAAAAATTTCTAAACTATTTATCTTAGCAACTTTGTTAATGTTGTCCGGTGTGGTATTAATTTACATCAAGCAGCCGATTTCTGCTTTTGGTCTTGGCGATATTCTAATCATGCTTTCGGTCACTGGCTACGCCTACAGTAATGTTTATGCCAAAAAAACCATGGGTAAACTGCCTACCAGCACGGTTACATTAGGCCGGTTGTTGTTTGGGTCACTATCGCTTTTATTACTGTTTCCTTTTCTGGGATATTCTTTCAGTTCGATTTTTAATTCGCTCTGGTTGGTAATTTTAGGGGGCGCCGTTTTTGGGATCAGAATGTTAACTTATTACAAGGGAATCGAGATTGAAGGTGCCTCAACCGCCGCCACCTTTCTATTATTTTCTCCGGTAGTCACTGTTGGCTTGGCTACTAAATATTTAAATGAGCCGTTGACCGAAATAGTAATTTGGGGAATGACGCTGGTAATTTTTGGGGGGTTACTCCTGAGTAAGAGTAAGAGAAAAGCTTAATTCCCCCCCCTAGTGCGAGGCCGCGACCTTGCCCGCCGTTGAACGTATTGCACCCTGGATGTGAAATAGCTTCACACCTTGCGCAGGTTCAGCTATAGAAGGCTTGAGAGCCTTGGTATACAATTACTGTATGCAGGACAGACCCATCACCACTCTCTATTTGCTCGAGTCACTGGACGGAAAGATTACGACCGGTGAAACCGATGATCGGGATTTTGACGCGGACCTTCCTAGAGTCAACGGTGTCGCAGAGGGGGTATACCAGTATTACGATCTGGAAAAAAAGACAGATCCGGTGTCCCTGAATTCGGGCCGTGTTCTGGCAAAGGTCGGCGTGAACCAGAGAAAATGGGAGAAGGGAAAGGAAGACTTGCAGTTTATCGTTGTGGATACCAAGCCCCACCTCACGAGGGGCGGGATAGAGTATTTTGGGAAACGAAGCAAGCGGTTTTTCCTCATTACCACCAACCATGACCACCCGGCGTTTGCACTGCAGCAGACGTATCCCTCTATGCATATACTTTTGTATGAGGCAGCGGTGAATTTCATCCATGCTTTCGAAAGACTCAAGAGCGAATTTGGCATAAATCGGTTGACAATCCAGACCGGCGGCACGCTGAATGCCCATCTTTTGCGTCTCGGACTTATCGATTTTGTATCGATCGTTATCGCGCCGTGCCTCATTGGAGGAAAAGATACGACGGGGTTAATCGCCGGCGGGTCACTGCGTACGCGGGAAGACCTAAAGCAGGTGAAAGCGCTGAAACTTCTCTCCTGCGACACGTTGAAACATTCCTACATCCACCTTCGATATGAAGTGTTAAACCCAAGAAAGAGAGTCGGGTGATTCTTATTATTCTTCATCTTCTGGAGGGAGCATTGTTTCAAATTCATCTTGCTTTTCGAAATAATAACGTGCTAGATTCCTGGTCTCCATGTCACTAGGCGCTCCCATATAAAATGACAATTCTTCCAAAAGATGAGTCCTTAATCGATTGGTTAATTCTTCTGAAAGCCCCCGAAGCAGGGCATTTTCCTCAAGGTGCTGTAGGTTAAATTGAACATGAGCTATGAGATCACCTACGGTAGATTGAGCGGTTCTGTGTGTGTGTGTGGATTTTCTTTCATAAGTTACAGAAAAATATTTTTGAGCTGGAAACCGTAATTGGCTCGAACCTATCAAAGCATATCACACCAGAGTTAGGTTTAGAACTTTCAGCCTTAAAAGAACACCTTGGGATACCCAGCTTTAAAAATTTAGATTATCGAATATCTTCTTCGCCGTCTCTTTGACAAAGGTGTCTGTAGAAGAACCAAACATTTTTACTTCATATACATATTGTGGGGTTACAAACATAGTATATTCGACATCGTTGGAATAAGGTTGCCCACCTGAATTTAGAAAGTATTCGGAAACCGTAAGATCGACAGCTTGATTACCCCATCTTGTGATGAAATTATTGGATTTAATTGTATAAGTGGATGCCTGCATGCCTTTTTCGCTTGTTGACTGATTGTATTTACTTAATTCAGAAGTCAACAAAGAAGTTAATGCAGAGTTATCAGAAAAACGACCGCTGTTTGGAACACAACTAACTGCTACTGCTTGAGATATATACCCGCTTGCTTCAATTTCAGTTGCAAAAATTGCCATTGTCTGTTTGTATTCCTCACTTGGTTTGATTACCTTAGAGAGTAAATTCGGATAAGTACCGCCGCCCAGGTACCAAAATCTTCCACTGCCCTTGTCGTCGGTAACAGGGGGAGTACGGTTTTCATCTAAGGTATAAACATAAGGCTCTTTCATGGGTGGTAGAGCAAATTTCACACATTCATTCGCATTCTTTTGTTGTTGGCTTAGCTTATATTCCCATCCAGAAGGTAATTGTTGAATAGTTCCCTCTTCAGGGGTGGGTTGAGGTACATTAGCTTGTTGTCCTAATAGTTGATTGAGCTTTTGCTGTAACTGGTAGTATTGGTAACCAAGATACACCAGCCCGCCTGCCATTAGGAGAAAAACTAAGATGGTAACGACGATTAAGGATTTACTTGTTTGCTTTACTGGGACCGCAGGAGACGAAACCGGTGAAATAGGTGTTGGTTGAGATGGGGTCTGTTCTTCCATAATTTTAGTTTACTCCACTTCTCGTTTCTGTTGCAAACTGTTCGTTTCTTTCGCTTTTGAGCGGGTGAAGGGAATTGAACCCTCTTCTCGTCCTTGGGAAGGACGCATACTACCGGTGTACTACACCCGCTTAGCCCCGCCGTGCGGCGGAGCATAAAAAAATTTGCAAACGTACGTTTACACCCACGTTACCCTACGGTAACGTTAGAACATTTCCGGGATGGATGAGGTCTGGATTGGCAAGGCTGTTGGCCTGCGCAACCTTGGACCACGCATACCCATCGCCGTCGTAAAATTTTACCGATATATCCCACAGCGTATCGCCGGCTAGGACCGTATAGGTCGGCGGTCTTGCCTCAGTCGCAGTACCGGAAACCTCCCCAGGCGGCGCAATGGGAGCCACATCTGGGATAGTCAGCGACTGACCAGCCTCGATGTCGTCCGCATTGGTGAGCCCGTTGGCTTCCTGTATGCTGACCCAGTTGTAGCCGCTCTGATAGTATTTTTCTGAAATGGACCAGAGTGTTTCTCCGTCGGCGACAGTGTGGGTAGCGGGCAGGGACATTTTTTTCTGTTCTTCTGCTTTCTTTTGCTCCTCTGCTGACTTGCCGGTACCGCGTTTTGTCACGTAGTTATACAAAAGGGTGCCGACGACCAGGACGACTGCTAGACCTAAAACCATGGAGACAAAAGAGTCAGGAGACCGAAAACGGTTTTGTAGATTTTTCCACATAAAGTATTCTTTTCCTCCATTCCAGGCAGTATTCTTCACGGGGTTGCCCGCCGAAGCCCCGAACAGTATCGGGGCGAAGGGCGGGATCGACGGGACTCGAACCCGCGACCTCCTCCTTGACAGGGAGGCGCTCTAACCAAGCTGAGCTACGATCCCATTCTCGCGAAGCGAGAAATAATCCAATAATCCAATAATCCAATGGCAAAGGCATATGGCATTATAGGTGAAATTTGAGGACAGCACAACAATTGTGCTAGGCTAATTTTAACGTACCCCTATGACGAACACGGATATCAGTCGGACACTCAAAAATATCAGCGCCGCGTATCAGATTTTGGGAGAAAACAGGTTCAAAATTATTGCGTACGATCGCGCCGCCGACAGCATAGAGCACGCAACGAGCGAGGTCAAAGACCTGTGGGACGACGGCAAACTAGACACCATTCCCGGTGTCGGGCCGACGATCGCGGCCCACCTGGATGAGCTGTTCCGCACCGGCCGCGTCAAACAC
The DNA here is from genome assembly GCA_964400835.1 of uncultured Gammaproteobacteria bacterium. Classification (GTDB taxonomy): domain Bacteria; phylum Patescibacteriota; class Microgenomatia; order UBA10105; family UBA927; genus CAYNWD01. The sequence goes on from CAYNWD010000018.1 coordinate 4,394, forward strand.
TGGGATCAGGTATTTTCGAAAATTCCCGAAGCCGTGTTTCCGCTCTTGTCCGTACCCGGCATAGGTCCCAAAAAGGCGTACAAGCTGGTGAAAGAATTGGGTCTCAAGGGTGCCAAAACTGCTATAGACGATCTGGCAAGGGCAGCAAAAAAGGGAACCATTGCGCCGATTGAGGGCTTTGGTGAGCGTTCGCAGGATGTGATCTACGAGGGTATCGGAACATATAAAAAAGGCGCGGTGAAGGCAAACCGCATGCCTCTGCCGGTAGCTGATTCCCTGGCGCAGGCGGTTATAGCGCACCTAGAAAAACATCCGGCTGTCGTGCGTGCCGATGCCCTGGGAAGCCTGCGGCGGCAGGTGGCGACCGTGGGCGACATAGACATTGCCGCAGCCACTACCAGGCCAAAAGACGTGGTCAGCCACTTTCTGGCTTATCCGCATGAAAAAGTCATCGAAAAGGGGCCCGGCGGCGCGACGCTGCTTTTGTCAAACGGCAGGCAGGTGGACTTGCGGATACAGAAACCCGCATCTTACGGGTCCATGCTCCAGTACTTTACCGGTTCCAAAAATCACAACATAAAGCTTCGTGAGTATGCGCTTTCCCGGCGTATGAGCCTGTCGGAGCACGGCATAAAATCCGTCAAAGACGGAAGTATGCGAACCTTCCAGACAGAGGAGGCGTTTTACCGGGCATTGGGCCTTTCATTTATTCCGGCAGAGCTGCGGGAAGACAGGGGCGAAATAGAGGCCAGCAAAGCAGGCAAGCTCCCCAAGCTTGTTACGCTTTCTGACATCAGGGGTGATCTGCACGTGCACACGGACTACGACCTAACATCCTCTCATGACCTCGGCGAACATAGTTTTATCCAGTGTCTCAGAAAGGCGCAGAGCCTGGGATATAGCTATATCGGCATAAGCGATCACAATCCGAGGCTTGGCGGGCACAAGGAGTCAGACATTGTGGCCATCATGAAGAAGAGAAAGACGTACTATGAACAACAATATTCCTCGTGGAAAAAAAGTACTCAAAAACAGGATAGATTGCCGCAGTTACGCTCAGGTGTTAATGGAAGAGTACAATATTTCCTCATGTGCGAGGTGGATATCCTTCCGGACGGGAAATTGGCATTGCCCCGTGATGCATTTGCTTACGTTGACGCGGTTATTGTCTCCCTTCACTCAAGTTTTACGCAGGACCGCCAGACAGTCACAAACCGCCTTATTGGAGGCATGACGGCGCACCCGAAGGTTCGTATTCTGGGACACCCGACCGGTCGGCTTCTGGGAAGCCGGGAAGGTGTGGATGCCGATTGGCAGAAAGTGTTTACTGTAGCCAAGGAGCACGGCATTGCCCTGGAGGTAAATGCGTACCCGACGCGTCTGGATTTGCCCGACGCTTTGGTGTACGACGCAGTAAAGCAGGGAGTAAAATTTTGCATCAACACCGATGCGCACCGGATTGAAAATATGGACAGTATGCGGTATGGTGTATCTGTTGCCCGCCGCGGCTGGGGAAGGCGGGATGACATTGTGAACACATTGAATTATAATGAGTTTCGCAGGTGGTTACTGAAGATATAAAAGTCGTAGTGTTTTTTTACATAAGGAGGATTTTATGAGCCAGTCACTTTTGTACGGATTAGGCGCAGTCGGATTACTTCTCGTCTATATATGGTCTTTATACAATGCGCTCGTGCATCTGAAGACCCGCATAGAGGAGGCGTGGAGCCAGATAGATGTGCAGCTCAAGCGCCGCGCAGATCTCATCCCGAATTTAGTTGAAACGGTAAAGGGATACGCCAAACATGAAAGAGGTGTTTTTACCGAGGTGACGAAGGCGCGAAGCGCGCTCATGGGAGCAAAATCGCTTGGTTCAAAAGCGGAAGCGAGCGATATGCTCACCAGTGCCCTGGGTAAGCTCTTCGCGGTTGCGGAAAACTACCCGCAGCTTAAGGCAAACGAAACGTTCGGCCAGCTCCAGCGGGAACTGTCTGATACAGAGGATAAAGTCGCCTACAGCAGGCAGTATTACAACACAACCGTGAATGAATATAACGTCAAGATCAGGACTTTCCCAAACACCTTGTTTAACGAAATATTCGGATTTAAAGAGATAGAATTCTTCGGCGCAACGGAAGAAGAGAGAAAGGCAATTAAAGTAAACTTTAATTAAACATCAAACACCAAGCGTCAAGCATCAAACAAATTCCAAGCAGAACAACAAATCTTTGTTTTGAGAACTAGCGCTTTCATACTGTTTGGAATTTGATATTTGGGATTTGAGATTTCCCCTTCCTATGTCAATTCAGGCACACATCCGGTCCAATATCACGAAAACCTACCTGATTCTCTCGGTATTCGTCGGTTTGTTGATTGCGGTTTCCTACGTTCTGGGTATTGCTTCGGGGTACGGTCCGGATTTTGTGTGGGTCGGTGTATTTATCGCGTTTGTGGGCAGCTTCGCAAGCTATTGGTGGGGCGACAGCCTGGTCTTGGCCATGTCCGGTGCCAGACCCGCCGATCGTAAACGTGATTTTGATTTTTATACGGTTGCCGAAAATTTGGCAATTGCTGCCGGCCTGCCCAAACCCAGGCTCTATATAATTGAAGATACCGCCATGAACGCTTTCGCCACGGGGCGTGATCCGGCGCACAGCGTCGTGTGCGCGACCACCGGGCTTCTCACGAGACTTGAGCGCCGCGAACTGGAAGGCGTTATAGCGCACGAACTTTCCCACATAAAAAATTTTGATACGCGTGTCATGGCCGTCGTTGCGGTTTTAGCAGGCGGGATTGTTTACTTGTCGGATCTGTTTATGCGCAGCCTGTGGTTCGGCGGCAGACGGAGGAGCCGTGACGATAACGGGATGGGCGGCATTATGCTTCTCGTGGGTATCATTCTTGCCATCCTCACGCCCATTATCGCCACACTGATGCAGCTGGCGCTTTCCCGAAGACGGGAATTTTTGGCAGACGCGTCAGGTGCGGATCTCACCCGATACCCCGAAGGACTGGCGCGCGCCCTTGAAAAACTTGGGAAAGACCGCGAAGTTCTGGAGGTAGCCTCCAATGCCACGGCACACCTTTTTATAGCCAATCCGTTCAAAGATAAACAATTTCACGCATGGTTTTCCTCGTTTTTTAACACCCACCCGCCGATAGTCGAACGGGTGAAGCGTCTCCGGTCGATGTAACGCACATATCATTCTTCACGGTATAATGCAGTCATGACACTCGCGGACCATCTGGTGGTAATGGCGGCAAAAGCATTCGGCAACGCCGTGCGCTGGCTCCGTTTAGGTGCGGGCGCGACATGGCCGGGCGAAATTGCTCTTTTTCTTCGGCCGGGAATTGCAGGAGAGCTTTCAAGAAATCTCCGAAAGGGAATAATACTCGTGGCCGGAACAAACGGCAAAACAACGACCGCAGCCATGATTACTTCGATACTCAAGGCAAACGCCGCAACAGTCGTGCATAATGACAGCGGAGCAAACCTTCTCAACGGAGTTGTTTCCGCACTTATTCAAAAGTCCCATGCAGACTGGGGGGTATTTGAGGTAGACGAGAACAGCCTGGGTGCCGTAATTTCTCATTTCAAATTTCTAATTTCCAATGAAAACAGAAAGAAAAAACTGGTCATTGTTCTGCTTAATCTTTTCCGAGATCAGCTGGACCGGTACGGCGAGGTAGATGTGATTGTCGAAAAATGGGAGGAGGCGTTAAAATCGCTGGATCGCCACGCATCGCAGAACTTGCTGGAGGTACACTATGTTCTGAATGCGGATGATCCGGGCATCGCATATTTGGGAGCTGTGAATTCAAGGGCGGGCCTTGAGCTCAAAACTTTTGGGCTTAATGAACCGGGGGCATTTTTGAAAACGAAGGAGCATGCGACAGACTCAGCGTTTTGCCTGCATTGCGGCTCGAGGCTTCTCTATGAAGGAATTTACTATTCGCATATCGGAGTTTGGAAGTGCGCCCGGTGCGGCGCGCGTCGGCAAAGCCCGAACGTTGACCGTTGGGATTCTCCCTTGCCAGGGCTCTATAATCGGTACAACACCTTGGCTGCAGTTGCTACAGCACTTTCTCTTGGTATAGACAAAGCCATGATCCATAAAGCGATGGCCGGATTTGCACCTGCCTTTGGCAGACAGGAAGAATTTGAAGTTGACGGAAAGAAGGTCAAAATTTTTCTTTCTAAAAACCCCGCGGGCTTTAATGCGTCGCTGCGTACGGTTTTGGAACTCGGCGGCCGTGCGCTCCTTTTGGTTCTGAACGACCGCATACCGGACGGCCGAGACGTGAGCTGGATTTGGGACGTGGATTTCGAGATGATTCCAAAAAGCCTGAGCGTCATAGTATCGGGAGACCGAGTGTATGACCTGGCGCTGCGTGTCGAGTATTCGAGGAAGTCACCAGTCACACATTTCAAATCCCAAACACATTCAAAGATTCTCGACGTACCGCTCTGCGTCGAACCGAAGTTAAAAAATGCAATTAAAAACGGATTAAAGCGGTGTAAGAGCACTGAGACGCTTTATATATTGCCGACGTATTCTGCCATGCTCGAGGTTAGAAAAATTATAACCGGGAGGAAAATATTGTGAAAAAATTTCTGATTTTATTCATCATCATTCTCGCATTGGCTCTTCGACTGCCTGGGATAGTGCAGGGAAACTTTGCATTTACCTATGATACCGGCCGCGACCTTTTGGCTGTACGGGATCTTGTCACACGCGGTGACATCAGTCTTATCGGTCCTACGACCGGACTTATGGGGGTTTTTTACGGGCCGTGGTGGTATTGGTTTCTGGTATTCCCATTTGTTGTTTTTGGCGGCAATCCCACAGGCATGACGAGTTGGATAGCAATACTCGGCGCGGTTGCGGCGGCAGTGGCCTATTGGTGGGGGACAAAGAATATGGGAGGAGTGTTCGGAAGTATTCTTGGCATACTGCTTGCCGGCTCCCCTGCCATCGCTTCCATGACAAGCCAACTATGGAATCCGGACATGTTGATTTTGTTGACTGTCGGCGTCATCATGCTTCTTCGTGACCTCCGATCGCTGACCCCCGTCCGCCTGGTTCTTTTTGGATTTTTGCTTGCTCTGCTTATTGAATTTGAGATTGTCTACGGGATATTGTTCATGGTTGGATTTGCGATATCTTTGCCATTGTGGCATCGAAAGGACGTGAATATACAAAAAATTGGATGGATCGGAGCGGGAATATTTGTGGTGCAAGCCCCCCGGATTCTTTTTGAGCTTCGAAATGCTTTTATCCAGACGCGATCTCTTTTTTCCGGCATGGTCGGCGGTCAGAATCTTTGGCAGATTTACACAAAGCGCGACTGGCTTTTTTACGGAAGTTTCGCCTCTGTTTTCCCCAGAGAGCCGTGGGTCCAGAATACTCTTATCCTTGCGGTGCTCTGTGTATTTTTTATTTTTTGGAAGCGAATTTCTGGCAAAAACAGACGATTCCTCCAGACGTTACTGACGATTATTGCCGTTTTTGCGCTTGCGATTTTTCTGTACCCCAGAGATTTTTGGCACTATTATCTCTTCGGGCTTCCCGTGCTTTACGCAGTGTTGGTTAGTTTTAGTATTTCTCTCTTGTGGAAGGTTGTACCCAAAATTACTGCAGTGTTTGTCGTCGCGTACCTTTTTTTCCTGATACAGCCGTTTGAAATAGTGCGATCAGTGATCCATCCCCGTTTTGTCGGCGACGCAGCGGTGTACCACAACCAGGATGAGGTCGTCAGGTTTATTTTCCGTGAAAGCGGGCTGCAGTTTAAATACATAACCTACACTCCGCCGCAAATAGACTATACATGGAAATATCTGTTTGAATGGTATGCGAAAAGGTATCCCGATCGGCTGACCGAGATGAATCCGGATCTCATGTATGTCATTCTTGAGCCGGATCCGGGGTATCCGGATCGGCGTTTGGATTGGTTAGGTATACGTAAAAGAGACGGTGTCACGGTCGCAGAGCGTATGTTTTCAAGCGGCATCGAGGTACAAGCGCGCCGTCTGCGGTGGGATTAAACTATGAAGTATTCTCTTCGTATCGCATGGCTTTATCCGGATCTCATGTCGACATATGGAGACCGCGGGAACGTTATTGTTCTGCAAAAACGGTGTGAGTGGAGAGAAATAGCAACGCAAGTAAGGCCAGTAACGCTAGAAACACCGGTAAGAGAACTCAAAGAGTGCGACTTGATTTTTATGGGGGGAGCGCAAGACCGGCAACAGAAGCTGGCGGGTGAGGACTTTCTCATACGAAAAGGGCCGGTGGTAAAGGAAATGGTGGAGGCCGGTGTACCGGCACTGTTTGTCTGCGCAGCTTACCAGTTTGTCGGTCATTACTACAAGCCATACCAGGGTGATCCGATACCGGGAGCAGGTATTTTTGACCTTACAACAGAGCATCCAGGAGATCAGGCGCAAAGGCTCATAGGCAACGTGGTGGCGGAACTTATTCATCCTCTAGAACTTGCGGGACAAACGATTGTTGGATTTGAAAATCATGGGGGAAGAACTCGATTAGGCCCAAAGATGAAGCCTTTCGCAAAGGTTGTCAAAGGCGGCGGAAACAATGGAGACGATGGATTTGAGGGCGCGGTATACCAAAACGCGATTGGCAGCTACTTCCACGGCCCGCTGCTTCCGAAAAACCCCGTGATCGCTGACTGGCTTATCAGCAGGGTTCTACGAAGAAAATATAAGACCGAGGAAACACTTCGGCCGCTGGAAGATGCACTCGTCCAAAACGCGCAGGATGCAATACGGGTATCACTGGGTGTGTAGCGTGACTCCCACGAACATAATCTTTGGAAAGATTGTTTTAATTTCCTCCATAAATTTTTCCGAGAGATTTGCCGCAAACTTGCTGTATTGCCCGGCGCCCATTTTGGCACAGAGCCGGCGTTCGTATTCGTGAATAACCTCTATGACTTCTGCTCCCGCGCTGTTGAACTTTGCCTGATTGACTTCGGGGTTGAGTATATACGCATCATGAATGGGCCTGAATGAGTCGAAAAGTTCTCTATTTTCCTCGAGCATGAGCTCAACAAACTGCCGGTATTTACTCATACGGAGTATGCTAGCAAATTTTGTGTTTCAAATCGATGACTAACAAAGCCTATCGCTCCAACCCCGCGCGGATCAGTGGCGGGAGACGGGGTAGCCAGAAATTCCCCGTTTAGTCTATAATGGCTTGGTATGAAGCAAAAGAATAAAACAGTCAGTTCGGCAGCTGTTCATTTTTCCGAAACGGTCGTCGGCCACATCGCAAAACTTGTCAACCTGACGGTCACCGAGGAGGAAAAAAAACGTTTTGCCGACGGCTTTGCCACGACCATCGGCGTCGTCAACCAACTGTTCCGCGTTGAGGTCGGGGGTGTATCGCCGACGCATCAGGTCACGGGTCTTGTGAATGTATTTAGGGATGATGTGGTGAGTACAGAACGCATGTTTTCCCAGGAAGAAGCACTGCGCAATGCCAAGCATACGTACAACGGCTTTGTGGTGGTCGAAAGAATTCTTGAGGGGGGGAAGTAATTAGGTATGAAAGCAAACACCCTGACACTGCAAGGCTGCCTTGGGGCGCTGGCGAAAAAAGAAATTTCCCATGACGAGCTGTACCGCGAAACGCATGATGCGATTGCCGCACTCAATACGAAGCTCAATATTTATCTTGCCATAGATCACGAAGCGCTCGCAAAAGCAAATCAACAAACCAAAAGCACGCTCCGCGGCGTGCCGGTGGCCGTGAAGGATAATTTTCTGACCGTCGGATTGGAAACAACCGCCTCATCCCGGGTACTCAAGGGATTTATGCCGACCTATGAGTCGACGGTGACAAAAAAAATTAAAAGCCACGGCGTTGTCGTCATCGGCAAAACGAACATGGACGCGGGGGCGCACGGCAGCAGTACCGAAACCAGCGATTTCGGCCCGACCAAAAACCCCAGGAATCCCGAGCATTTACCTGGCGGCAGCAGCGGAGGGAGTGCAGCGGCAGTGGCTGCGGACCTGTGCGTCGCAGCCATCGGGTCAGAAACTGCCGGGTCCGTGCGGCAACCGGCATCCTGGTGTGGGGTCGTGGGACTCAAACCAACCTACGGTCGCGTCAGCCGCTACGGAGTCATTGCCATGGGTTCCTCGCTTGATTGTCCGGGACCCATTACCAAAACCGTTTACGACGGAGCTTTGCTTCTCAATGTGATGGCCGGTGCGGATCCGTGGGATGCAACGACCGGGCCAAAACCGGTTCCAGACTTCACTAAAAATATAGACCAGGGAGTTCGTGGTATGAAAATTGGTATTCTCTATATCGATCACCCAAAACTGCGGGGTGGCGTCGTTAGTGCGGCAATGACCAAAGCGGGGAAAGTGTTTGAGGAGCTCGGTGCACACGTGTCGCTCGTTCCCCTTTCCGACAAACTGGAAGCTGGTAAAGCGCTCAACCCGGATTTCGCCATAGGCGTTTACACGGTCGTGCAGCGTTCAGAAGTGTCCAGTAATCTGGCCCGGTATGACGGTATTCGTTACGGCAACGACCGCAGCTTTTTTGCCACAGAAGCCAAACGACGGATGATGCTCGGCGCATTCACTCTTTCCAAGGGCTACGCGGATAAATACTACGTCCGCGCCCAGCAGGTGAGGAGTCTCTATATACAAAATAACGGGGAACTTCTGTCACGTTTTGACGTGCTGCTTGCTCCCACGTCGCCGGGATTTGCCCAAAAGCTCGGCGCGACAGCGGACAATCCCATGTTCGGAGAGCTGGAAGATATGCTCCTTGAGTCCAGCACGGTTTCCGGCTTGCCCGGGATAAGTGTTCCCTGTTTCCGTGACCCGGTGACGAATTTGTATTTAGGTTTAAATATTGTCGCGAAACAATGGGACGAGCTGACGATGTTGCGGGCGGCCTACGCATACGAGAAGGCGACGGAATGGAATAGCTGGAGGAAAGTTTGACAGGCGTGAAAATCGATTAGTCAAAGACCATTTATGTACGAACCAGTCATAGGATTTGAAATACACATTGAGCTTGCAACAAAGAGCAAGATGTTTTGCGGGTGTGTCAACGACCCGTTCGGCGCGCCGAAGCCCAATATGTATACATGCCCGGTTTGTCTGGGGCTGCCGGGAGCGCTTCCCGTGCCCAACAGAAAGGCCGTTGAATGGACGATCATGCTGGGGCTGGCATTGGGCTGTGACATACCGGAGTTCTCCAAATTTGACCGCAAGCACTACTTCTACCCGGACCTTCCCAAGGGCTACCAAATAAGTCAATATGACCAGCCGCTTTGCATCAATGGTTCCATTGATGTCAAATCCCAAATTCCAAATCCAAATGACCAAACAAATTCTAAATCCCAAATTCCAGACGCAAGCCGTATAAGAATACGAAGAGTGCATTTGGAAGAAGATACAGCCAAGCTTATGCATGGCTCGGTAAACGGCAAACGTGCGAGTTTCGTAGACTTTAATCGTAGTGGTGTGCCGCTTATGGAGATTGTGACGGAGCCGGATATCCGAAGCAGCGAAGAGGCAAAAGTGTTTCTGAAAAAAATCCACCAGATTGTGCGATATTTAGGAATTTCCGACGCGGACATGGAAAAGGGAAGCATGAGACTCGAGCCAAATATATCAGTACGTGCTATAGTATCTGAGAAGAAGATTGGGACGGGAAAATCAAGGTCTGACCCCGGTCTGCCGGGGTATAAGGTGGAGGTGAAAAATATCAATTCCTTTCGGTTCGCGGTCCGGGCGATTGACTATGAAATAGAGCGGCAGACGCGGATTCTGGAGCGGGGGGAAATTCCGCCGCAGGAAAACCGAGGATGGAATGAAGCAAAGGGGATGACCGTAGCGCAGCGGAGCAAGGAAGAAGCAGAAGACTACCGGTATTTCCCAGAGCCGGACATTCCGCCCATGCGATGGGAGAAGTCTCAAATCTCTCATATCAAATCCCACATAGGAGAAATGCCGGAAGCAAAAGGAGAAAGGTTTAGAAAACAGTACAGTTTGAGCGATCGGGATACGGAGCAGCTCGTTTTGTCGGTCGGCACTGCGGACTTTTTTGAAAAAGCGGTTCAGGCAGGAACTGCAGCGAACGTTTCAGTCAAAACGATCGCAAACTGGCTGATAAACAAAAAAATAGACCTGGCCCAAACGAGCCCGGAAGAACTTGTCCGCTCGATTGCCGCGTCAGCCGCGACCACGACGATCTCCCCTGCGCAGCTGGAGAAAATTATTGCCTCGATTCTCGCAGACCATCCGAAAGCCGTGGCAGATTACAAAGCAGGGAAGCAGCAGGCTCTCGGGTTTCTCATGGGGCAAATAATGAGGAGGCACCCTGGTCTGTCGGCGGATACAGTGACAAAAAAACTTAAGGCGCGCGTATGATAGACAAAGGGATTTTGGAAAAGGCGAACCCGAGGCTCAGAAACATGTTTCGTAAACAGGTGGGTCGCGAGCTTGCGAAAGATCTTGGTCAAGAAGGAAAAGCTGTTTCCCCTGCGGTCAAAAAGCGACTTGCCTCATCGAAGGCAACTGACAAGCTACAGTTTTTGACCGAGGCTGTTGCAAGGGAGCAGGACCGGCAGCAGGGGTTGGTAGATCCGTTAACCGGGTTAAAGGAGCGGGATAGCTTTGAGACAGATCTTGAAAAACACGTTGGCGATGTCTTGAGGAATAAAGAAGTTCAGTCAGACGAAACGCTTCATGTCGTTCGTATCGATCTTGGCATGCTTAATGCTGTGAATGCCGAGGGTGGACGTCCCAAGGGGGACGCTTACAAAAAATTTATAGCACAGCACCTGATAAACCCGCTGAGTCGAGAAAACTACAGCTCTGAAGATTTTTTAACTCGGTTTATCTATGAAAAGTTCGATTTTTTCCAGGCGTATATATTGGGCGGAGACGAATTTGCACTTCTTATAAAAGGGAAACACCAAGACGTTGTCGATTACATGTCAGGCATTAAGGAAAGGCTGGAAAAAGTACCATCTGAAGAGCTCGATTTGTTGCCAAAGAGATTCTTTGTACAGAGAACTGATTTGATGGACTGGGGCATTTCTGAACTCGATAGCCGAATGCTTTCTGATTTCAGCGCAATTAATGACTCTATCCCTCGCCCAGAGAAGGCGGAAGGAAGCGTAAAAAGATGCGCAAAGTTTCTGAATGAAATAGCAGACACCATTTCTGATATGACCAAGATGCATAAACGCATCTCGATGCTTATAGGTTTACTCAAAACAGAAGGTAAGACGCAAAAATATATTCACTTATCTATGTTTAGTAAGAAGGCTGTGGGTGGAATTTCCGATACCGAACTACAGTCACTGGGTGACTCTAAAGAAATGAAGAAAGATATCCGCGAGTATATTGAGGGTTTCTTTTTCCGAAGAGCAACAAAAAATGAAGTCGATTTTCAGGATCCTTTTCTATCGAAAGTTCAAAAGTACATTCGGGAGCACGTACACTTATATGCCGGACAACTATGAGTGATTTTGTGCATCTTCATGTTCACAGCGAATACTCGCTCCTTGACGGGCTGGGGAAGCTGGATGACCTCATAAACCGCGCGAAGTCTTTTGGCATGGACAGTCTGGCACTGACTGACCACGGCGCCATGTATGGCGCATTCAAATTTTACCTGAAAGCCAAAGCTGCCGGCATAAAGCCCATTCTGGGTGTCGAGACGTATGTGGCCAGAAGAAGCCGGTTTGACAAGGAAGCGAAAGTAGATACCGATCCGTTTCACCTGGGGCTTCTGGCTAAAAATGAGGCCGGATACCGAAACCTCATGAAGCTCGTGACTCATGCACACTTGGAAGGGTACTACTACCGGCCGCGCATCGACTGGGACATTCTTGCGAAATACAAAGATAACCTGATTTGCCTTTCCGGCTGCATGCAGGGAGAAGTCGCCCAGGCCATACGGGCCGGCGATTTAGCGAAGGCGGAAAAAGTCGCGACCCGGTACAGTGAATTATTCGGCTCCGATCACTACTACCTGGAACTTCAGCGACACTCCAAAATTCCCGAGCAGGAGATCGTCAATACCGGGGTCGTGGCGCTTTCCAAAAAACTCGGATTGCCGCTTATCGCCACCAACGACATCCATTATGTGGACCCGGACGATGCAGAAGCGCAGGAAATCCTTCTGTGCGTCCAGACGCAGCGCACGATTGTCGAAAAAAACCGCCCCCTCTCCATGCTCGCCTCCCCGGATTTTTACATGAGGAGCCCCGAGGAGATGAAAGGACTTTTCCTCCAGTACCCCGAGGCGTTATCCAATACCGTCAAAATTGCCGCCATGTGCGACACGAAGCTGCCGGTCGGTGAATGGATTCTCCCCCAGTATCCCCTGGAAGAGGGCCAGACGCCGGAGACGTACCTGCGCAGTCTGGTCTCCGAGCGGCTCGATCAGCGCTACAGCGAGGTGACGAAAGAAATCCGTGACCGCATAGATTATGAGCTGGATATTATTACCAAAAAGGGATATGCCACGTACTTTCTCATCGTCGCGGATTTTGTCAACTGGGCCAAGGAGCACGGTATAGCCGTCGGCCCGGGCAGAGGATCTGCCGCCGGATCCGTCGTTTCCTACATCGTGGGCATTACCGGCATTGATCCGTTTTATTTTCAGCTCCCTTTTGAACGGTTTCTAAATCCCCAGCGGCCCACGCCGCCGGACATAGACCTGGATTTTGCCGACGACCGGCGGGATGAGGTCATTAAGTACGTCATGGACCGTTACGGCACAGACAAAGTCGCGCAAATTATTACCTTCGGCACCATGGAGGCGCGCGGAGCCATCCGCGATGCAGGCCGTGCCCTGGGTATGCCCTATGCTGCGCCGGACCGTATAGCCAAAATGATCCCGCCGGGATTTCAGGGCTTTCCCATGACGCTCGACCGGGCAATTGAACTGTCGCCGGAACTGTCTTTGGCATATAAATCAGAACCCGAAACAAAGAGGCTTATTGACGTTGCGAGAAAACTGGAAGGTGTGGCCCGGCACGCATCGGTCCACGCAGCCGGCGTCGTTATCGCAGACAAGCCCATCGTCGAGTACACCCCGCTGCAGAAGGAAGCCAAGGGCGACAAAATCATCACCCAGTATGACATGTACACGGTCGGAGAAGACGGCGTGGGGCTTCTGAAAATGGATTTTTTGGGCCTTCGGAACCTGACGATTATGTCTGCCGCGCTGGACTTTATACAAAAAACGAAAAGTATACGAATTGATCTGCCGGCCATTCCGCCTGATGGTACAAAAGCGTCTTCCATGT
>CAYNWD010000019.1:0-17651 GCA_964400835.1 uncultured Gammaproteobacteria bacterium
CGGGCTGCCGCGCATCCCGCGGCCCAAAGTGGTCGTGGGTATCCCTTCGGGAGTGACGGAGGTGGAGCGCCGCGCCGTGCAGGAGGCGGCAATTTTATCCGGCGCGCGCGCCTGCTGGCTTATCGAAGAACCTATGGCCGCGGCGATAGGTGCCGGGCTGCCGATTCAGGAGAGCCGCGGCAGCTTTATCTGTGACATCGGCGGCGGCACGAGTGAGATTGCGGTACTTTCTCTCGGCGGCATTGTCGTCAACCGCAGCATCCGCATTGCCGGCGACGAGATGGACGAGGCGATTGTCTCTTTTGTGCGGCTCAAGCATTCGCTGCTTATCGGCGAGCCGACTGCAGAAGCCATAAAGATTGCCATAGGCAGCGCGTATCCCGTGGACAAAACCGAGCGGGTGACGGTGGTGCGCGGCCGCGACATAGAAACCGGGCTGCCCAAGTCCGTCCGGCTCGGGGAAAGTGAAATCCGCGAAGCCATAGCAGGCATCGTGCACCAGATTATCGAGGCAATTTCCGAAACTATCGAAGAAACGCCGCCGGAACTCGTGAGCGACATCGTGGAGCACGGCATTACGCTGGCTGGCGGAGGCGCGAAACTGCGCGGCATAGACAAAAGGATTGCTACAGAGCTTAAAATGCCCGTCTGGGTCACCGATGACCCGCAGACGGCAGTCGTGCGCGGGTGCGGAAAATTGCTCGATGACGAAATACTTTTGGGGAAAGTGAAAATCGCGGCGAGAAAAATTTAACGTCGCGCGCTTACGTACTACTGTATAATGGCGAGTACGTATGAAATTCGCAACGATCGTTTCCCGGGTGTCGGATCCCATGCTGGTCGTCGCCAGCCTTATTGTCATAACGGCCATAACGAGCGGCATGGCCGGACCGGAGCTCGTGAAATTTCTCCTCCTGTTTTTTTCCATAAGCATCATACCTCCGGTGACTCTCCTTCTGTGGGCGGTGAAAACAGGCCGGGTGACCAACTGGGATGTTTCTGACCGAAGGCAGCGCGTCCGCGTCCTGTTTGTGGCGCTTCTGTTTATTGCCGTCAATATCGCGCTTTTTCAGGCTCTCCGCGTCCCCGGTCCGATCATAGATCTCCTGGCCATATTTTTTCTCTGGTATGTCGGATTTTTTCTCCTGACGTTATTTGGGAAAATTTCCGGCCACGTGGGAGTAGCCACGTTCGCTAGCGGCATCGTCTATATGTATTTTGGGTGGTGGTGGCCGTTTGTTTTTGTGCCCCTCATCGCCTGGTCGAGAATAACTCTCAAACGACATAGTTTGGGTCAGGTACTCGCCGGCGCGGTGTATTCCGGCATAATTTTTTTGCTGCTTCAACCATGGAATAGCAGCACCATATAACCATATCTTCTATGAAGTTGGGCAAAGCATTTTCCGATAGTCTGATTTTGGAAAAACGGGTCGCGGTGCACAGTGGTGGGGAAGGGGAATCGTCCTGGTGGACGGGTTCCGGCCGGGCGCTGCTGTTTGCAAGCATCCTGGTTGCTTCATTTTTCATTCTTTTTTGGCGGCTGTTTGACCTGACGGTTATCCGGGGGAGTTCGCTTCGGGTTTTGGCCGATACGAACCGGACGCGCGAAGTGGTGCTTCGCTCTCCGCGCGGCCGCATCCTCGACCGGACCGGCCGGACGCTTGCGTCCAATGTAAAGAGATTCCGGCTTCTCTCTCCGTGTGAAGCGGGCATGTGCGAAAAAATTTTGACTGAAGAAGAAGGCGATCAACTGGCAAAAGAAGGCCTGCCGGACACCTGGCAGCTGATTGAAGATTTTGTCCGGCAGTACAGCCTGGGAGAGGCGGGGAGCCATGTGGTGGGCTATACCGGAGAAATAAGCGAGGAGGAACTGGGAAGCGAGTACTATAGTTTGCGCAATTACCGGCTCGGCGACCGTGTCGGCCGCATGGGTGCGGAGGCGGTGTACGAGGATCTGCTGCGCGGCCGCGACGGACGGGAACTCGCGGAGGTAGACGCGACGGGAAAAATTTTGCGCATACTGGGCCGCGTCGAGCCGGTAGCGGGGACCGACGTGACGCTTTCTTTGGACGCCGGGCTGATGAGTGCGGCGAGACTGGCGTTTCCGGCAGGCAGCCGGGGCGCGGTGGTGGCGTCGGTTCCCACTACGGGAGAAATTTTGACGCTTTTTTCGAGCCCGAGTTTTTCTGCCAATGCCCTGAGTGCGGGACTGTCGGAGGGCGCCTTTGCGAACCTTATGGAAGATCCGGACTGGCCCATGTTTAATCGAAGTATCGGCGGCGTGTACCCGCCGGGATCAGTCTTTAAACTGGTGACGGCTATTGCGGCACTGGAGGAAGGAGCGGTCACCCCTGCGACAACCGTCGAGGACACGGGCGTCATACAGATCCCGCCGTTTAGTTTTCCGAACTGGTACTTTTTGCAGTACGGCAAGACAGAAGGATTGGTCGACATGGTGAAGGCTTTGAAGCGCAGCAATGATATTTATTTTTACAAAGCAGGCGAGTGGCTGGGGATTACGAAATTGGCCGGTTGGGCGAGAAAGCTTGGGGTCGGCAGAACACTCGGCATAGAACTGGCAGGGGAGGCAGAAGGCCTCATGCCGGATCCGACGTGGAAGGATTTGCGGTTTGCCTCCGACGCGGACCGGGAGGCGCGCAATAACGCATGGTATTTGGGTGATACGTATCATGTGGCCATTGGTCAGGGGTATTTACTCACGACGCCGCTGCAGGTAAATTTTTGGACGAATGTCGTGGCCAACGGTGGAAAACTGTGCAGGCCGACGATAGAAAAGTCGCCTGCCATCAGTCGTCAGACATCAGGCAATTGCAAAGACCTGGGGATAAAACCGGAAACTATCAAGCTCGTTATGGAGGGGATGCGGGAGGCGTGTGCGACGGGCGGCACGGGCTGGCCGTTATTCAATTTCCAAATCACAAACCTGCCTGCCGGCGAGGCAGGTCCCAATGACCAAACAAAGAAACATGTTCCCGTGGCGTGCAAAACGGGGACGGCGGAGTATGGAGACCCCAAGGAACGGACGCACGCGTGGTTCACGGTTTTTGCGCCGCTCCCCGAAAAGTATCTGGATGAGCCGTCAGAAAGGGAAAATCAAGGTCTGACCCCGATTTTGACCGGGGAGACGGAACTGTCCATTACGGTCCTGGTGGAGGGAGCAGGGGAAGGAAGTAATGTCGCCGCCCCAGTTGCGAAAAAGATTTTGGAGGAGTGGTTTGGGAGATGAAGTTGGTATAATAGATTTTATGGGTGAGGGCAGACCAATACTTGAAAATTTAGCACGCAAAACACTCCCTGTTTTATATCCACAAGAAATAATAGAGTTGAAACCTGGCGTATTAGAAAGCATTAAAGACCATGAAAATTTAGGGAAAGGCGTAATAGTGTTACATTCGCACATGAGCAGAGAAGATGCGCCCCATATGATGCGGCTTCTTCGCGAAAAACTGTTTCCAGATAATACAAGGGAGATTGTGGAGCCGATTGCAAGTCAAACTTTTAAATCGCTGCAACCATTTGCGGAGTTAATTGCACGAGCCTATGGTATCACGCTAGAGCCTATCGTAACGAAAAAAACTATAGCGGAAGGTCAGGGAAAGAGTGCCATTGAAGGATTGCGCTCCTACCTTAAGCGCGCATGGGAAGGTTTATCAAAGGGAGGAACAGTTGTTGCTGCAATACAAGCAGATGGTAATCTGAGCGCTTTAGGTAATCCGACAAACGTATTAAGCGCGCTTGTAGGGAAAGAAGGGCGTAAGCCGAAGGTCCCTGACGACGTAGGGGTATTATTTGTGGGATTAGTTCCAAAACATAGTGCAGAGAGCGGAATAAATGCTCATGGAGTGCAAATATTTAGACGGATGCAAATTACCCTAAGCTCTTTTTATACTGTTGGCCAAGCACGTCAAGAGGCCCGAGATCAAGGTTTATCATTAGATGAATGGGCATTTGCCAGGATGAAAGAAATATTACCTGCGTGGTATAGCGAAAACAAAGTTACCTGATGACTTTGTACCACTCAATATTTCCCTTTTGCTTTAAAATAGCCACGCGTATACCAGCGTATATGAATTCTTTTGCGTATGAAAAAAATCTTCCTTTCACTCTTCGTGAAGAAGTTTGGAGTATTAATTTTCGATCGTAAGAGATATGACCATATTTTGCCACGCGCTTGCTGCAGTCCGCATCATCAAATGGTGCGGCTGTTTCTCGAAATCCACCAGCTTTCAGGATAACTATTTTACGCCCTGCTGAATTCGTTCCACGAAAAGGGTAATGTCGATTAAATATCCAGAATAGGTAATTTCCCACTCCCAAAGAAAATAGAGATAACGTTCTCACCAATGGATTAGCATCGTCAAAATAATATCTGCCAGTCAGTCCAACATCATTAGGATATTGGGTAAAATGTCTTCCAATACGTTCGATCCAGTCGGGTGGAGGAACACAATCTGTTTCCGTAAACGCCATAATTTCTCCTTTTGCATGCTCAACCCCTGTTTGACGCGCAACAGCAGTTCCACGTCGCAGTTCTGTCACTATGCGCACAGGATATTTTTTTGCGATTGTACGCGTTTTATCTGTTGATGCATGATCAACTAGGAGTACTTCATATGAAAAGCGTGAGCGTTGATTTTTCAGTGCCGTGAGACAGCGTGATATGATTTTGGCTTCATTGAATGTGGGGATAATGACGGATATGAATGGACGTTTCATCGTGACTCTGTGGAGTGTATTCGATTCTTCGCTTGCTCTATCATAGCAGCAACACCATCTGAAAGTTCGATATTCGGAAGCCACCCAGGCACTCGTCCGCGATTGGGAGCGGGGAGTGGATTATGGCCGATGTTTTTGCCGGGTATCACCCGTGCACCAGTGGCTTTAGCAATAAGACGCGCAATGTCAATAATTCGTATCCATTCGTAACTCGAAGCATCATAGACTGATGTACGAGGATGCTTTGTATGTACAGCCATATAAAAAGCATTAGAGAGATCCGTAATATGAGTGAACTGTCTCCATTCTGTTCCGTTGGTCATCATGTGTATTTTTTTGGTTTTGAGTGCTTGGTATATAAAGTCGGATATGACATGGCTTTTTATATCCTCATCTTCCATATATCCATATGCATTCCAAACCCGCACACATACCCCTCCCAACAAATCAGTCCATACTTCCCCTAGCCGTTTTGTGACGCCGTAAACCGTATCGACCTCTTCAGAGAGTTGGCTCGAAACGAACAGAAAGGGTTTACGCGCCTTGGTG
Organism: uncultured Gammaproteobacteria bacterium; assembly: GCA_964400835.1. Classification (GTDB taxonomy): domain Bacteria; phylum Patescibacteriota; class Microgenomatia; order UBA10105; family UBA927; genus CAYNWD01. The sequence goes on from CAYNWD010000019.1 coordinate 5,287, forward strand.
ACTTGTTCAAATACATTTTTCATGAGTTGTAGATTCCAATCAAATTGTTTTTTTTGAATCGTTGGTTCGTATAAATACTTAGAACCCCCTACGTCCCATGCAAGAAAATATACGTAATCCACTTGTGAAAGAGGGAGTGTTGCAAATCGTGCATCCTCTTTTTTATTACGTTTAATATCATAGGGAATCACTATTTCACCTTTGCTTTCGAGGAATCGGCAAAAAGGCACACCTATTAACCCTTCTGACCCTATAACTAAATTTGTGTTATTCGTATGTTTCATATGTATTGATACAAAAGGTTATAACAAGAGAGCGAAAACCACGTCCGTAAGGCACGTGGATGAAGCGCTCAAATCCGCGCGAAGCGCGAACAAGGCGTTTCAAAAACCGTGAGCGTACGCTCGCGGTTTTTTATTTAGCAGACTTTTTTTAACTTGTTTGTCTATCCATTCATATGTGATTCGTAGACCATCGATTAGTTTTGAAGACGGGGACCATCCAAGTTTTTGTTTGATGAGTCGATTATCCGATGAACGACCACGAACACCAAGTGGTCCTGGTATGTGTTTAATCGTGAGGTTTTTTCCTGCGATTTTCATAATCATGTGAGCTAAATCGTTGAGACTTACCATTTCCTCAGATCCGATGTTGACGGGGCCTGTAAAATTACTGTCCATGAGGCGCCGGACACCCTCCAGGCACTCGTCAATATACAGATACGATCGGGTTTGGGTGCCGTCTCCCCACATTTCGATTTCTCCGCCGTTTTTGGCCTGGGCAACTTTCCGGCAGATTGCGGCGGGTGACTTTCTTTCCCATTGTTCCAGCTCCCTTCCGGCCCAAAAATATTGTGAAAGCGCGCAATGCGGACGTTCAAGCCATAATTTTTGTGAAAGGCCAAAAATAGTCGTTCACCAAAGATTTTTTCCCATCCGTATTCGCTGTCAGGATCGGCAGGGTAAGCAGAATCTTCGGCGCAGTTTGGATTGTCGGGATCGAGTTGGTTTCGCTCCGGATAAATGCAGGCAGAAGAGGAAAAGAAAATATTTTTGATCCCCGATTCCCGTCCGAAGCGTAAGGCATTGAGGTTTATCTGAGCGGAATTATGCATGACATCGGCATCATGGTCACCGGTGAAGATGTAGCCCGCGCCGCCCATGTCTGCCGCAAGTTGGTATACTTCGTCAAACGGCCGGTCAAAAATTTTTTTGCACACCGCGGGATCACGCAAATCTCCCTGAATAAATTCATCGGCGCTGCTTGGGCTATATTCTGGCTTTTTCAGGTCTACCCCGCGTACCCAAAATCCATCTCGTGAAAGCCGTTTAACCAGGTGACTGCCTATAAATCCCCCAGCGCCGCACACCAGCGCGGACTTTGTAGGTGCAGTAGAATTAATCATAGATAAACGAATAAATTCTTTGAGTACAGAAGATAGTATTGTATCCTATTGTATCTTATTTTGTTAGTCAATTTATGAGTTATCTTCAGGCACAATATTTCGCGCGAAGGGCGCTTGACCAATGCGTCCGGCGGGAAGGGATCATCGCCGGGAATCACCATTTTGTGGACTTATGGGCGAGGGATAGTTTGTTTGCGACATTTGGCGCAGACGTACAGAGCGCACAAAGAACGATCAAGACGTTTTTGCGATATCAGCGGCGTGACGGGCTCATTCCGTATCGCATTTTTCGGCGTGGAGGCATGCTGGTGCCGAATTTTCGTTCTCTTCAATCGGGAGGACTCGTGCCGGACGGAGGGCTTATGACGATGATCGCCACCGGCCAGTTACGCGACAAAACATTTTTGTACAAACACGCGCTCCAGATTCAAAAATCGATTGGGTGGTACAGGAGAACATATGGCCACGGTCTAATTGCGGAATGGTTCCAGTGCGAGTGGGCGGATGCAGTGCTGAAAGTGGGGAAAACTCTGTATACGAATGTTTTGTATTGGACTGCAACGAGGGACGTCCACATAAAGCAAAAGATAAATGATACGTTTTGGAATAGTGACTATTTTGCCGATTGGGCAGACTGGAAGAGGCAGGATTTTTTTGCTAGCCACCCGAATATGCTCGCGATTGTTTTTGACCTCGCAACAAAGGATCAATCAAAAAAAATACTTGCCTATGCAAAAAAACACTGCTGGAACGGGTGGGCGCTTCAGGAAAACTATCCCGCGTATCCATGGTGGCGTATTCCCATACAAAATTATTTGGCTGGCATGGGTGACTATCACAACCGCGGGGTGATTTGGCTTCAACCGACGATTTTGTATGCAGTGGCGCTCAAAAAAACAGGAAAAATAAAGGAGGCTCGGGATGTTTTTGGGAAAATTTCTGAAAAGATAGTGGAGCACCGCGGCGTGTACGAAATCTATGAAAAAAATGGAAAACCAGTCAGACGATTATTCTATCAAGCAGAACATCCTTTTGCTTGGTCTTCTGGTCTCTACCTGTGGGCACAGCAGCAGATATTTGGTAAGCTCAGAGGGTGAACGAAGAAACTGCCTATTGGGTGGCATTTAGCGTATTTCCGGGTATCGGCCCGGTGCGGTTTAAGCTGCTCTATGAATACTTCGGCACGGCAAAGAAGGCATGGCAGGCGCCGGCAGAAATCTTGCGAAAGATTAAGCTTGGTGATAAACGAACTGATGACTTCGTTCATTTTCGCAAAACTTTTGATATTGAGGACTATCTTAAGCAACTGAACAAACTTCACATCGTCGTGTTGACACTCAAGGACCCGAAGTATCCCAAACACCTCAAACAGATTCCCGATGCCCCGTTTCTCCTGTACGTGCGGGGCAGGCGGGGGAAGGAGCCCCTGAATCTGGCCAGAACGATAGGCGTCGTGGGCACGCGGAAAATTACCCGGTATGGAACAGAGGTGACGCAGCGGATTGTCAGGGGGCTTGTGGGTGCGGGCTTTACCATTGTTTCGGGACTGGCGTATGGCGTGGATGCAGTGGCGCACCAGGCTGCGCTAGCCAGCGGCGGGCAGACGATCGCGGTGTTGGGTTGCGGTATTGACATAATTGCTCCGCCAAGCAATGCTAGGCTGTACGCTGCTATTTGGGAAGGGGGAAGCGGTGCTATTGTTTCGGAGATGCCTTTGGGACTGCGGCCAAATAAGGGTCTTTTTCCTGCGAGAAACCGTATTATTTCCGGATTGAGCCTGGGGGTGGTGGTTACAGAAGGAGCAGAAGACAGCGGTGCGCTGATAACGGCACGGAATGCAGGAGAGCAGGGCAGGGAAGTTTTTGCCGTGCCGGGGCCGATCACGAGTCCCTATAGCAGGGGGCCGGCGAGACTTCTGAAAAACGGCGCGAAGCTCGTCGAAACCGTTGACGACATCCTTGAAGAATTTCAGCTTCGCAAGGGGACGCCTTACGAAGCTAAATTTGTGTACAAGGCGGAGACGAAGGAGGAGCAGAAGATTCTGGATGTGTTGGCTGACCGACAGGTCCATATTGATGAAATCGGGAAACTGACCGGCTTGACAACGCCGGTCGTGGCGGCTACTATCTCGATTCTTGAAATCCGGGGAGCGGTGAAGGATTATGGAGAGAAGGAGTATGGAATAGCAGAATGACAAATCTACAAATGGCAAATATACAAATAAATGAGCGAATGAAGTAAAGCTGAAGTAAAGCAATAATTTTATCATGAACACATTTTTTCATTTATTTGCAGATTTGTAGATTTGATTATTTGTAGATTATGCAACTTATCATCGTTGAGTCACCCACAAAGGCACGCACCCTCGCCAAATTTTTGGGCCAGGATTACCAGATCGAGGCGTCTATGGGCCATATCCGGGATTTGCCCAAAAGCGAACTCGGCGTGGATGTCGAAAATAACTTTACGCCCCGCTATATCGTCCCACGGCTCAAAGCCAAGCGCGCCAAGGAGCTGAAAGAAGCGGCGAAAAAAGCAGATGCCGTGATTTTGGCGACGGACCCGGACCGCGAAGGCGAGGCGATAGCTTTTCATGTAGCAGAGCTGCTGAAAGAAGACAGGAAGGCGGTGAGACGGAGAGACAGCAAGAAAAAGAGCCAAAAACAAAGCGTATCGTCTGACGGCGAAGCGAGTCGTCCTGCCTTATTGTCTTTTTCTCGCATCGCTTTCCATGAAATTACCGAATCTGCGATCAAAGATGCACTTGCTCATCCCCGTGAAATTGATTTAAAACTCGTCGATGCACAGCAGGCCAGAAGGGTCCTGGATCGACTTGTTGGATACAAATTGTCTCCACTTCTGTGGCAGAAACTATCCCGGCGCTGGCTCTCTGCCGGCCGCGTCCAGTCGGTGGCGGTGCGGCTTATTGTCGAGCGGGAACGGGAGATAGCCAAATTTGCAAAGGTTGAGTACTGGACAATTGAGGGAGAGTTTCAGGGCGCTGAGGTCGCTTCGTCAAATTCTCGAGCAGTCCGATCTCCCGCTGGTACTCGGGCCCCTTCGGCGGACGTCTCAAATTTGCCAAAGCTCCCCGGGCTCGTTGCACAACTGGTTTCCAAGGACGGGGTGAAGTATGAAAAAGCGCTCTCCTATGATCTTTTTGACGGCACATATACGACGACGAGTTCAACAATACGCGATGAAGCGGCCGCCTCGACTATGGTAAAAGACCTGAGATCCCCGTTTACCGTGTCGGCGGTGGACAAAAAAGAAATCCGGCGGCATCCGGCTCCTCCGTACACTACGAGTACGCTCCAGCAGGATGCGGCCAGAAAACTATATTTTTCCGCAAAACGCACGATGCAGCTTGCGCAAAAGCTTTATGAAGAAGGCTACATTACCTACCACCGGACCGACAGCGTCAACATTGCCGAAAAATTCATCGCGGCTGCGCGGGAATATATCGGAAAAAACTTTGGCAGCCCGTATGTACCGGCCGAGGCGCGTCGCTACAAAACCAAATCCAAAAATGCACAGGAAGCGCATGAAGCGATTAGACCGACTGACGTCGAAATGTCAAATGACCAATTTCAAATGGCAAATGGAGAGCTCAACAAGGATCATAAAAGGCTTTATGAACTTATCTGGAAACGGGCGCTGGCATGCCAGGCGGCGGAGGCGGTATTTGACTCAACGACGATTGATATCGCGAGCAGCAACGGATACCTCTTTGAGACGACCGGAGGGGTGGTAAAATTTGACGGATTTTTGAAAATTATCGGCCGTGACACGGAGGAAATGATCGTCCCCGATGTTACGGTGGGCCAGACGCTTGACCTGTCGCGAGCCGTGCCGGCGCAGCACTTTACCCAGCCGCCGCCGCGCTACAGCGAAGCCTCGCTCGTCAAAACGCTTGAGGAAAAAGGCATCGGCCGACCAAGCACCTACGCGCCGATTATCTCGACCATTCAGGACCGCCAATACGTGACGCGCGAGGACAAGCGACTGGTACCCACGGAGTTGGGCTTTACCGTCAACGATTTTCTCGTCAAATATTTTCCGGATATTATCACGATTCCCTTTACCGCGACTTTGGAGGACGGGCTGGATGCGATCGCCGCGGGTGAGCGCGATTGGGTGCCGCTCATTGCCGAATTTTACACGCCCTTTGCGCAGGCGATTGAGTCGACGTTTCAGGATGCGGAAAAGGTCAAAGTGCCGGTTGAGGCGATTGACGAAAAGTGCCCGGAGTGCGGCAATGGACTCGTGATTCGCGTGGGCCGCTACGGCAAATTTGTGGCGTGCAGTACGTTCCCGGCCTGTAAATACACCCGACAGTTTGCCGAAAAAATTAACATGCCCTGTCCGCGGTGCGGCGGCGACATCGTCATCAAAAAAACCCGCCGGGGCAAGATGTTCTACGGCTGCAGCAATTACCCCACGTGCACGTTCGCGGCGTGGAAGAAAGAAGACATCAAATAATTATCCAATTGTCAAATTCTCAAATTATCCAATAATTACATATTGGATCATTTGATTATTGGACAATTTGTTGATTGGATTATTACTTCGAGTTATACTCGAAGTATGGATGACCGACGCCGGACGCTTGCCGCCATTACCGTCATTGTGGGTTTTTTCGTGCTGGTGATTGTCGTGGTGGGGGTCCTTATCACTCGCAAAAATGTTCTTTCTCCCGTTCCGGAAGACAATGCCATAAAAATTATTTTTGTGAGCCCGACGCCGGTCCCGACCGCGCAGGTTCCTTCGCCCAGCCCGACTGCCGGACAGAGCCCTACGACCACGAAAGTTCCCACATCAACGCCAAAGCCCACTGCCACCACCACACCGGCCAATAGTCCTACGCCGACTCCCTAAAGAGAGGGACGAAAAGGCAAAAAGAAAAAGGAACCACCCATGGAAATTGTTAAACAGATAGACCAGCAACTCTTTCTGTTCTTTAATCAATGGCCTCATACTCCGGGATTGGATGCGTTAGCGCTGGCGGTCTCCGGCATCGGCAATGCAGGATTTATATGGTTCGTATTGGCGCTGTGGCTTTTTTTGCGGGAAGAGCGGCGGGGGGCGGGATTTTTTGTGCCGTTTTTTGTGTCCGGTGTGCTTGCGGCGGCAGCGTCAGAAATAATTCTTAAGCCGTTTATCGGCCGCGTGCGCCCCGTAACGCATCTTTTGGAGGGGATCGTGGTGGGCAACACTCCTGAAACATTTTCATTTCCTTCCACCCACGCAACACTGGCATGGGCGCTCGCGGCAGTCATTGCAAAAGAGGATCGGCGGATGGGGAATGTCGCCTATATACTCGCGGTACTTGTCTCGCTGTCCCGTATTTATTTGGGAGTACATTATCCCGTCGACGTCATTGCGGGAGCCTTTCTGGGGTTGGGAACAGGCAAGCTTTGCGTCTCTGCGTTTCAGACACACGCAAAGAGGACGAAGGCAAGAGCCAAAAAAATGCGGTAGACGGCAAACGGGATAAGAGTGTTTTTTGCCACATATTTCAGGAAGTAACGAACGGAGATAATTGCAGTGATCCAGCTGACCGCCATCCCCAGAAGAAGTAACCCAAGTTCACCCGGTGAAAATGCAGCCCCCTGTTTGACCAGGTCGAGTCCGGTCGCAGCCAGCATGGTGGGAACGGCCAGAAGGAAGGAAAATTCAACGGCATCTTTACGGGACAATCCCAAAAGCATACCGCCGGCAATCGTAGCTCCGGCCCTCGAAACCCCGGGGACGACCGCGAGAGACTGAAACACGCCAATTCCAAAAGAGTTTTTGAGAGCAAGTGAAACGGAGGATTTCCTTTTTTTTAATGCGTATTCAACCAGCCAGAGGAGAATACCGCCTATGAGAAGTGCCCAGGCGGTGACGGTCGTGCTTTCAAGTAAAAATGAACGGATAAAAGGATAGAAAAAGAAACCGGTGAGAAGCGTGGGGGCAAGGGCGACGAGAAGCTTCGGCCACAAGGCTCTTTTCGTGCGTAACGTTTTCGCATAGAGTGTCACTATGGCAAAAATTGCTCCCAGCTGAATGGCGATATCGAAGCTTTTGGTGAATTCGGTGGGGGAAATGCCCAGGAATTTGTTGGTTAATATGAGGTGCCCGGTTGAGGAAACGGGGAGAAACTCCGTGATCCCTTCGACAAGAGCGAGAAAAAAAACCTGCCAGACGTTCATACTGCTATAATACCATCATGCTCAAACTGAATGCGAAGGAGCTTCGGACCACTCCGGTAGACGAGAAAGCAGCCAGATCGATAAAGAAGCACCCGATCACGATCGTCCTTGACAACGTGATGGATACATATAATGTCGGATCGATATTTCGCCTGGCTGATGCAGTTGCCGCACAGAAGGTGATTTTGTGTGGTGAGACCCTCACCCCTCCGAATTCGAGGATCAAAAAGGCGTCAATAAACACAACCGGATGGGTGGAGTGGAGTTACGAAAAGACGCCAGTTGATGCAATCTTAAATCTTAAATCTAAAATCTTAAATCTTCATGTTATTGCGGTGGAACAGGATAGGAGAAGTAAGCCATTTAATCAGGTCGAGTATCAATTTCCCTTAGCCATTGTCGTGGGACACGAGACGAATGGCGTATCCAAAGAAGTCCTCGCTATGGCCGACACCATCGTCGAACTGCCGATGTGGGGAGTAAATAAGAGTCTCAATGTCGTGGCATCTCTGGGGGTTGTGCTTTACGAGATTATAACAAGAGAGCGAAATCCACGACCGTAAGGCACGTGGATGAAGCGCTCAAATCCGCGCGAAGCGCGAACAAAGCGTTTCAAAAACCGCGAGCGAACGCTCGTCGGATTTTTATGAAGCGAGGTGGTTAATACTACTTGCGGAACGTATTAATGGGATAATATATTCACGAATGAACAAAAAAACCCTGCTTGCTGTTTCCCTGGTTCTCCTTTTTGGGTTTGCGATGCTTTCTAAATACGAGGACAGGGAGGTTCTGCGCAACGCGGACTTCACAGTCACGGTGCGGGTTCAGGACGCTGTGGCGAAATATTGTCCGTCCCGCTGTGACGGACTACTTGAGGATGCAGGTTTTTTCGCAAGCCCCCTCCTTACCCTGCTTGCCGTGATTTCTATCGCCGTCTTTTACCTTGGAAGTATGCGAACCTTCCATAGAGGGAAGAAGCGGTCCCGCAGCCGTCAGCCTGGAAGGTTCGCATACTTCTCTGGCCCCTTTCGTGGCCTGCGGGTTTTGGTGACTGCGGCTGCGATGCCGTTTTTTCTGGGCCTGCTCACCGTTGCCGAAGTGTACGGCAAATCTATCGTTCGGCATCCGGCGCCGCCGTTTTTTATGCTCAAAAACCCGACGGCCATATTTCCGACCTATCACATATGGCAGGAATTTTCTTACCCCTCCGGCCATGCCGCGCGGTCTATGTTTCTTGGAATTTTGCTTTATTCATTCTTCATAATTCATAAATCTAGATTCAAGAAAAAAGATATACATGTGCTGATGGTGGTGGGAATTGCTGGAGGCATAGCATTGATTGCTTTCAGCCGCGTCTACTTGGGCCATCACTGGCTTTCGGATGTAGTGGGAGGGTGGCTGCTGGGCGGGGGTTTGGGGGTATTGGGTTTAACGTTTCTGCCGGGCAAGAAGTTTTTCCGTGAATAATCCGATGGTATCCATGTCTGTTCTTTGCGACATATGATGGGTAAACGCGATCGGGACAACGGCAATATTTGTGCGGTTATTCGGAAATTTATCTAAGACACGCGCTACAATACGTTGACGCTCCTGCTCGCCCCGTCTTACTGATATCAGTCGCCGTTGCACGCCATGCATAAAATTTTTCCGGGACTGCAGTGGCAAGTTTTGTGCATCACGGGCTTTGGAGCGTCTATTATATATTCTGCTCAGTTGTGGGTGATTTTCCCATTCTGATAATGTCTCTTTTTCTTCCTCGGAAAGGCTTACCTCCTGCACGGTGCGCCTATCCTCGGGGGTCAGGAGTTTATTCGGTGGAACGAGCGCATCGTTGCCAAAAAATACCAGCAAAATGGGTGTACTTTGAATAGCTATTCGCGCGTGTTCGGTACAGTCTGTCAGTATGAGATCCATGTTGTGGAGGGCGCTGGGGGTTTTGGGCCATGCATGGGGAAGCATGTTTGGCCAATAAAGATGAAATCTATTCGCTGTATTTTCTAGAAGTGCGAAATTTTCAAAATAAAACTCGAGCAATTCAATCATTACGTTTTCCAAAATTACGGAGGACCAGCCCTTGTGAAGGGCTGATTTCATGATATCGAAAAGTAATTCTGGATAATCCCTGGCTTCTTTATACTGCGTCGAATATTGTTTTTTGAGTGCTGCTGTAAATGCTTTAATTACGTTCCGTTTCGCGCCTCTTTCCGTTTTGGTCCGATGCAGTTCATCGTCAAGCACCTGCAGCATTGTACGCTTCATGGCCGTGTTTATTTCATGAGGATTTTCTATGTTTAGAATACCAGCGGGAGCGATGAGAACGGCTTGTTTTATGCGTCGCGATCTGTGGTCTTGGGCTGAGCGTTTTTCATCGAGAGCTATTGCCTCAAGACAGACTGCTGCGCCGGTTGAGTGGCTATATATTGTTACTCCCGGATTCATTGCGCCGTTTTGGATAAGTTGTTCGATCCCAAGAAGGAGCGCCTCGCCAGACGGAGCAAACGAGTCGGTATTAAATGGTGCACTTGGGTCGTCCATCTTAGCGTCAGGGCCATCCGGATGACTTATAAATGCCATGGTGCTATGAGCGGGATTAAGGTGGGGTATAGCGTGAATAAAGTCATGTGCTCCTGTGTTTAATCCAGATAAAAAAACTGCGTCTGAACCGGATTGGCCGGTATCATTTTCTGCTCTTTCCTGCCAGGTATATGCATGAAGTGTCACGTGCCGGTCTGCCTGGGCCGTGACGTGAACAGGCAGCCAATGTTCAGTTACTGGTATATCAGTTTCTAATCCAAAATCTTTTGCTCTCATAATCACCGATGTGTGAGTTTGTGGGGCAACGGGTTTTTCCCGATGCGTTCTGTAGTATCGCAAACCACCTGCAGCAGCCAATGCGCCAATGGTATTTGCTAAATTAACCAGCACTACTGCTGTTTCCCCTTTGGGTAGGGCAAATTGGCCGGAGACCACCGGTTCTCCAAGGAGAACAAAGAAGAGAAAAGAGCTGATGACGGCAATATCATGAAGTGTTGCTTTTTCGGGTGCTAGTTTTTTTAAAACCAGGGACGAGATTGTGGAGAGTACGTTGAGCGAGTTTCGAATGTTCGGGTCACGAAGTGCTTTTAGGTTTTCAACCGCATTCACGACCGTCGCACCGTACTTGAGAAGATAAGAAGCGAGTACTGCCTCGCCATGACCTTGAAGATCTGGAACCGAGGGGAGGTGGGCAGCCGCACCCGCTAACGCCATGAGCATGTTTGTGGGTACCCCGGAGGCAAATGTAAGGCCCCCAGAAAGGAGAATTTTTCCGGGCGCAGATGTGCCCAAGATTTTGTATATGTCTGCAGTTTCTTCTGGGGATTCAGTTCGAGAGCGATATACATGAAGGATTGCCCGGAGTGCTATGGAGAGTCTTTCAGGCTCTTTCATCGTGGATGCGTGCTGCGGGATATGCAGGTTGATTGCTTCGATCTCTGGTTGAATTTGGCTGAATCGGGCTTCAAAATCCAGCGCTTCCTCGCCCCAGCGGTTACGAAATTCGATTCGTTCATTTTCGTTTTCGGAGATTTCAGAAAGCTCTCTAAACGCCACCGTTGCCTGCTTGAGGGGTGTTTTCCAATCGACTGAATCGCCGTGTCCCTGGGCATTGATTCTATGGATCATGTAGTCATTGGCGAGGCGAGAGAGGAGATCATGAGTTTGAAGGCGTGCATAGAGTTGTGCCGCACGAAGATTCGAATCCTGGAGGGAGGAATGCTCCTCTGAATTCCTATAAATGCGCTCAGCTGTCATAGTGCGGTATTATACCCTATAGTATTGATTTTCATCAACGTACCCATCCTGCTCTTGACGAATGAGCTGTGGGTACTTATAATTGCAAAGCAATGAGTGACTAGAGCAACGCCATAGTGGTTTTCTCATGAAACCCCGCATGGCGGGGCTTTTTTTGACTCAGAACTTAACGAGTAATTTCTTAATTACGAGTTTAGTGCTGATCAATCCTCCAAGAGCGCCCTTCATGTCGTATTCGAATAGAATTGAAAAGACATGAAGGAAGCGCAGGCGGATGACTCATTAGCAGTTTGACATATCTTCGATCGGCGAGGGACATACGTTCTTGACCCCGCCACCAACCTTACTTCCTTCCGAGGGCTACGTCCTCGCGTCGGAAGAGCGGTGGTGCAAGGGCCTGCGGTGCCCTTCGCTTGCGAAGGGCACCTTGACAATCAAATGGTGATAGGAATGTGACTTCGATACCAATCGGAGTCCATGATGTAAGCAGCAAACACACCTTGTGTTTTTATGTTTACGTCATTCTTTTGAGAGTTTGATCCTGGCTCAGGATGAACGCTGGCGGCGTGCCTTAAGCATGCAAGTCGAACGCTCTTGTCCTTCGGACAAGAATATTCAAAAGAATTATCCAATTCTCAAATATTCAAATATTCAAATAATCCAATAAATTGGATAATTTGATAATTGGATTATTGGATAATTTGTTTTCTGGATATTCTCGCCCGGAGGGCGAGGGAGTGGCGGACGGGTGAGTAGAAGCAAGGAACGTACCTCTTACTGTGACATAGCTCGTCGAAAGACGGGGTAATATCGCATGATCCCGATTTTATCGGGAAAAGCGCTTAACCGCGCGGTGGGAGAGCGGCCTTGCACCTATCAGCTTGTTGGTGGGGTAATGGCCTACCAAGGCGATGACGGGTAGGGGGCGTGAGAGCGCGACCCCCCACAATGGCACTGAGACACGGGCCATACAT
>CAYNWD010000020.1:0-17572 GCA_964400835.1 uncultured Gammaproteobacteria bacterium
AGTCTACCGTCCCAACCCCACCGCCGACTACTGGGATTTTCACCTGGCAAGCCAGATAGATGGGTGGCGGCTCTTGTATGGGGAGGATCCGCTCAAGATTGTGATGCTCGGCATGGAGAGTCTGGATGCGATTTACAAGGTATTTCAGAATAAAATTTGGGCGGAAAAGGATTTGGCGGAAAAGGCAGTCAGCTTCCCTACCCGTTGGGGTAAGGGAGTGGGCATAGAGACGGTCAACGATGAGGTGGTGCATCTGGCGCAAAAGAGCGGGTATGTGGTGGTTGTCCGCAAGGACCCAAACAAGGGATATTTGCGCATTAAATCCCTGCCCCGCGATGACATAGATCTTACAAAACTTCATGATACGCTCAAGGATGCAGAGCCGGACGCAACCTGGTTTTTGCACGCCAGTCGCCATATGGTTCTCAACGGCAGCAGCAAAAACCCCGACATGCGGCCAAGCAAGCGGTCACTCGAGGAGATCATCGAAGTGTTAAAAGAAACGTGTAAATAGGTTCTGAGAATTTTTGTATGGCCAACTGTATTTTTTGTAACGTTATATCCGGTAAGGTGCCTTCCCATGCGGTGTGGGAGGATGCGCACAGCATGGCGTTCCTGGATATTTACGGTTCCACGGACGGGCATACGCTGGTGTTGCTAAAAAAGCACGGCGAGACCATCCTGGACTATTCGCCGGACGAGCTCAAGTTTCTGTGGGCGACGGTTCAAAAAGTTGCCGCCGCGCTGCAAACGACCTTTGCCACGACCGTTTTATCTATCGGCATAAATCACGGCGAGCCCAAAGGCGTCCACCACCTCCACGTCCACGTCATGCCTCGCTATGAAGGCGACGGTGGTGGTATAATGCAATCGCTTCCCGGCAGAAAGCTTCGAAACAAAGACTTCCGCCAGGTGGCAGAATCCATTAAAAAGCACATTCAATAAGAAAACGGAAAGGCAGGTGGTTATTGTATACGTATGGTATTTGTAAAAGCACAGCCCGGTGACACATCGGATTCTCTCATTCGTAAATTTACCCGCAAAGTACTCAATGAGGGGATTTTGCAGGATCTAAAGAAACGGGAATTTTATGTAAAGCCGGCGGAAAAACGAAAAGAAAAAAAGTACGAGCTTGCCCGGCGTATGAGACGGGTAAATAAGGGGAGGAAGTATGCTGCGTAAAAACCTTCAGGACGAGCTCACCGCTGCCATGAAAAAAGGAGACCGGACCCGCGTCGGCACGCTCCGATTTTTGCTCGCCGCGGTGACAAATGCGGGGATTGCCAAATACGGGAGCGAGGCCGACGCAAAGCTGACGGACGCGGATGTTCTGGAGGTAGTGAAAAAACAGGTAAAAACGCACAACGAGTCCATCGAGGCGTTTGAAAAAGCCAGCCGGACTGACTTGGTTCAAAAAGAAAAGGAAGAGCGTGCCATTTTGGAAGCATATCTGCCCCAAGAGATCTCGAACGAAGAACTGAAAAAAATTCTCGAACCCGTCGCACTTCTCGGCGGAGACTTTGGGCCGCTTATGGGCAAAGCCATGGCTGCGGTCGCCGGCCGCGCAGATGGCGGCAGGGTTGCGGGGCTTCTGAAACAGATGATCTCTTCACAATAATCCCGGATTGTTGTATGGTTCGATTGCTGAAGATGAGTAGAGGCAGGAGCACTATCACCATGGTTTCCGTACTTCTGACGACCGAATCTCACTATCCCGTGAACCGCAAAAAAATAAAGGCCGCGGTGGTAGCCCGACTGGCCGGGAAAATTAAAAGCAATGCCGAGGTCAGTATCAGCATCGTCGGCGACCGGAAAATGCGCGCCATTAACAAAAAATACCGCAGTCTTGATAAGACGACCGATGTTTTGTCTTTTGGCTTTAGTGATCCGTCCGTCCGTTCTGTCCCGTTTGTCGATCACCCGGACCGGGTGCTGCGGCTGGGAGATATTCTTGTTTCCTTTCCGCAGGCGGTTACCCAGGCGCGGGAGCAGGAAAAATTTGTGGATGATGCGATTATCGGCTTGGTCCTGCACGGGCTGGATCACCTGTTGGGTATCCACCATGATTGACTTGACAAGCTTGTTCATAAATGATATCCTATAGTATTATTAACTTTGACTATGGAACTCTTGCGTCCGCCTATCGGGTTGCCTCTTTATATAGCATCTCCAGATCCGCAAGGCCGGATTTCAAGGCATGAGCGATTTTTAACTGGCGCTCTTGGAATGGTGAGAGCGGGGATTACGAGTCTTCCCGCAATGCTCGCAGCATTACAGGCAAAAGCAGCGTATGATTTGGGGCAAGTGGGATATATTGGAGGTCAAACACTTATGGATATTCCCCCTTCAGTCGGCCATATTTTTTCAACCGCGGCCGTAGTTTTCCTCGGTGCGCTTGTGTACGACACCGCCCAAGTCGGAACATATTGGGGTATTTCTGAAAAACTAAACGGCTTGCTTCAGGGTCTGCGGGCAAAACCGCCAGCGGACCCTCGCCGGCAGTGAAATAAAGGGTTTTCTTCATATTTCCCCTTGTGAGAACTGCTTCATTGGTGTAGTTTATACCTGATATGAGCTTCTATCGTATTTACCGACCGCAGACGCTTGAGGAGATTGACAATGAAGTAGTCCGCGAAAAACTGACGAGTTTGCTGCATAAAGACCGTTCGGATTTGCCGCATGCGTTTCTTTTCAGCGGGCCCAAAGGCACCGGCAAAACGACCGCCGCCCGCATGGTCGCCAAACTTTTTAACTGCGAAAAACTGTCTCGACGCGACGGCCCCTGCGGATCCTGTTTGTCGTGTACGTCCATTGCGCGGGGCAACAATTTAGACGTTCTGGAAATGGATGCGGCAAGTAACCGCGGCATCGAAGATATCCGCAGTCTCCGCGACCAAATCGCACTCGCCCCGGCCCACGCGACATTTAAGGTTTACATTATTGACGAGGTGCACATGCTCACGACCGAGGCGTTTAATGCGCTCCTCAAAACACTCGAGGAGCCGCCACCGCACGCCGTCTTTGTGCTCGCGACCACGGATGTGCACAAAGTTCCCGCGACCATCGTGTCGCGCTGTATGCAGATAGTTTTTGCCAGGGCGGGAGCAGACGAGCTGGTTCATGCGCTGGGCCGGATTGTCAAAAAAGAAAAAATAGACATAGACAAAGAAGCGCTGCAGACAATCGCAGAAGTTTCAGACGGGTCGTTTCGCGACGCGACCAAAATTCTTGAACAGGTGAGCTTTCACCGCGGTAAGGTGACGCCGGCGGTTATAGCAAAAACCCTTTCGTTGTCTTCCCAAAGTATACGCGATGCGCTGATTCGGCACATGGCAAAGAGGGATGTAAAGGCAGGCCTGGATGTGGTTGCCACACTCGTGTCAGACGGCCACGACATGCGCTCATTTTTGGCAGACTGCCTGGAGGAATTTTCCCGCATGCTCGTTTCCCATGTCTTGGGCAAACCCAGCGCCGGGTGGGATGAGGACGGGCTGAAGCACGCCATACACATACTCTCCGAATCCTACGTCATGCTCAAGTCTACGCCCGTCGCATCATTACCCCTGGAGCTTGCGGTGGTTGAGCTTTGCGCGGTCGGGCAGGAGAGGGAACTTCATGACGGAACCGCTGACCGGAAAGCCGCGACCCATGATGCGAAGGAACCCAGAGTCGAAAAGCGTCAGGGAAAAGACAGTATGGAGTCCGAAGAAGCGCAGCCGCCTGCAGGCGGAGTAGATCCGGGAGTAACGGGGCTTTTGACGCTTGAAAAGCTTACCGAGCATTGGCCGGATTTCATCGACAGTCTCAAATCCTATAACCACTCTATCGCGGGGGTCCTTCGATCCTCTAGACCAAAGCACGTGAAAAATGGTATAGTTGGTATAGAAGCGTTTTATAAATTTCATGCGGAAAAGCTGGGAGAGGCGCGCACACGGGAAGTTTTGGGGGCGACGCTCAAAAAATTATTCGGTGAAAACGTAAAGGTGGAGATTATCCTGGGGAAAAAATAGTTACGGACGAAGGAGGCAGTATGAATAATCCTTTTAAAATGCTCGGAGACCTCAATGCCATGCGCAAGCAGGCAGCCACTATCCAGCAGGCTTTGGAAAAAGAAGAGTACGAAATACTTCTGGACAATGTACGCATCGTTATAACGGGCAATCAGCATATAAAAACGATCGAAATTGACGGCGTACACAACGACGCGGTAGCACGTGCGATGAATGAGGCGATTAAAAAGAGTCAGCAGGCGGCAGCAGCGAAGCTCGCGGAAATTTCCAAGAATTTACAATAATACCAATCGACGAATTTGTACCAATACTGCGAATGAAAAAGCAAAGCTATTCGCATCATTGGTTTGACATTCGTTGATTGGTATTATCCATGAAGGTCATCGTCACGGGTTCCATAAGTTACGACTTTATTATGGATTTTCCCGGTCGCTTTAGCGACCGGATCATGGCAGACAAGATTCATCAGATTTCCCTCTCCTTCCTCGTCGATCACTTGGAAAAACAATTCGGCGGCATCGGGACCAACATTTCCTATAATTTGAAGCTTTTGGGCGTCGAGCCGGTTCTGGTTGCAGCGGCAGGTAAAGACTTTGCGCCGTTTGCTGCATTTTTGCGAAAGCACCGGATTGCCACCTCGTCGGTGCGGGTCCACAAAGACGTTTCAACCAGTTCATACTTTGTGGTCACCGACAAAGAAGATAACCAGATCGGCGCGTTTTATGTAGGCGCGCAAAAATATGCGCCCAGACTTTCTCTCTCGGGACTGTCGGGGGATTTGGTTATCGTCGCGCCGACAGATCCTTTGGCGATGAAAAAGCGGGTTGCGGAATGCAAATCACTCGGTCTGCAGTATGTGTATGATCCGGCGTTTCAGATTGCTACCTTTTCCGCGGAGGAGTTGCGGGAAGGTATAGACGGCGCAAAAATTCTTTTCGGCAATGATTATGAGATCGCTCTCATTGAGGATAAACTGGAAATTTCGCACGAGGAACTTATTCTCATGGTGCCGGTGGTAGTGACGACGTTGGGATCGAAGGGTTCCATAATCGAAACGCGGACTGAATCGATCCATGTTTCGATCGCCAAGCCCAAGGCAGTGGTGGATCCGACCGGAGCCGGAGATGCGTACCGCGCCGGGTTTCTGGCCGGGTATTTAAAAAATCTGGACCTGGCTGTCTGCGGGCAAATGGGTTCCACCGCAGCAGCGTATGCCGTAGAAACGTACGGCACCGTCGCACATCATTTTACGAAAAAGGAATTTTTGAAGCGGTACCGGCACAATTTCGGTAACGCCCCGGCGCTGTAATTTACTAAAAGTAAAGGCAGTAAGAAACGACAACTTTCAGGGAGTATGGAACCGTCGCAAATCATCCGTACCTGGGTAAGTAAAAAAGGGAGGAAGGTAGTTTTCCGCTATCCCAACGGAGGAGATTTTGACGCGGTGTGGAACTTTGCCTGCGAGCTGGTTGTCGAGGATACCTTTGTGGAGCTGTCCGGCAAACCACCGGCAAAGGATGAGGAAAAGGCGTGGTTTGAGGGAGTTCTTGATGCGATAAAAAGCGGGAGCAAGATTCATGTGTCCGTTCTCGTTGACGGTACGTATGCCGGGAACGGTGAAGTGCGCCGGGGCAAAAACCGCCACTACCACGTGGGCGAGATAGGCCTTTCGCTTTCACCCGCATACCGGGATGAAGGAATCGGCACCGAGCTTCTGAAAGCGCTTATTGACGAATCAAAGCGACTTGGGTTACGATTGCTGACGATCAATTGCTTTGAAAACAATCCCCGCGCGCTCCATGTGTATAAAAAACTTGGGTTTACGACATTGGGTATTCTGCCCGCAGGAATAGCATTTCAGGGTTCATACGTCGGCGAAGTAAAACTGTATCTGACGCTTACTGAATAACTTAACTTTGATGATCTAAGAACAACTGGCGAAAGGAAAGGATATGACAAAAACAATGGCGCACGATGTCAAAGATATTTCACTTGCATCCCAGGGTAAACTTAAAATCGAGTGGGCGGGGCGGTCCATGGCGGTCCTCAAGCTTCTCGCGAAACGATTTGCCAAAGATAAACCCCTGAAGGGTTATCGCATCGGCGCGTGTCTGCATGTGACTGCAGAGACAGCGAACCTTATGCTTGTTTTGAAAGAGGGCGGGGCGCAGGTGTATTTGTGCGCGAGTAACCCGCTCTCGACGCAGGATGACGTGGCGGCATCTTTGGTCAAAGATTTCGACATTGCGACGTATGCGATAAAAGGCGAGGATACAAAAACATACTACAAACACCTCAATGCCGTTTTGGACAGCCATCCGCACATCACCATGGATGACGGCGCGGATCTGGTGTCGCTCCTTCACAAAGAACGCAAAAATCAGCTGCCGGAAGTTGTTGGCTCCAGCGAAGAAACGACGACCGGCGTCATACGGCTTAAAGCCATGGAAAAAGACGGTGCGCTCAAAATTCCCGTGTATGCCGTCAACGACAGCGACACGAAGCATCTTTTTGATAATCGGTACGGCACCGGTCAGTCTACGATAGACGGCATTTTGCGCGCAACCAATATATTGCTTGCGGGCAAAAAATTTGTCGTTGCCGGGTATGGCTGGTTCGGCAGGGGACTTGCCAGCCGCTCCCGCGGCATGGGCGCACAGGTCATCGTCACGGAAGTGGACCCCGTGAAGGCACTGGAGGCATACATGGATGGCTTTTTGGTCATGCCGATTGCCGAGGCCGCCAAAATCGGCGATATCTTTGTGACGGTGACGGGCGACAAAGCAGTCATTTCGCTTCTTCACATGCAGACCATGAAAGACGGCGCGATTTTGGCTAATTCCGGTCACTTCGACGTGGAGTTAGCGCTGTCGGATCTCGTGAAAAAAGCCAGGGCAACACGGAAAGTCCGGCCGTTTGTCGACGAATACACGCTGCAGGGAAAAAACGGAAAAACCAAAAAGATTTTTGTGTTGGGTGAAGGAAGACTTATAAACCTGGCAGCAGCAGAGGGTCACCCGGCTGACGTCATGGACATGAGTTTTGCCAACCAGGCACTGGCTGCGGAATTTTTCGTCAAAAACCGCAAAAATCTGAAGGTGCAGGTCTACACGATCTCGCCCGCTATGGACGCCGAAATAGCCAGACTCAAGCTCACCGCCATGGGAGTCAGTATCGACACACTGACCCGCGAGCAGGCAACCTACTTGACCAGCTGGGAAGAAGGGACGTAAACTTGCTATAGATAAATATGAATGCTAATCACTCATTCGGTGGTCGCAAAGAAGTGCGTGGGCGGCTCCCTCTTGGACAGGAAGTTCAGCGATTACTTAATGAGCGCGGGGTCAAACCTCTAACTGCTGAACAAATTAATGAAAGAGTTAAAATTGCAGGTGAGGTAGTAGCGAAGCTAACAGAGTTAGAAGATACCTTAGTAAGGTAATCACAGAAGGGAATAGAACTTAGGATGCGTGAGGCGTTAATAAGGCTACCCCAAGATTTGCCTAGGCAGATACACTCCCATGTTTTTAGTCTTCGATTGCTCATGGTTGAATTGAATCCTTCGTTTGAAAATTTATCAAAGCTTATTGCAACTGGATCGGTTCAAGAACTGGAGCAGCTTGAGCGATCACCATTTCTGCACGATAGGGGATATCCTGATATGTGGTCAGGATTTATGCGTGAACTGCAGGCCAATGATAATGGCAGATCGGGTACATGCGACCAGAGTATCAAGTACGTTCTTTCAAATTCTGTTAACGGCAACGAGCTTTCTGGAAAACTTGCATGGATGATCCGTGTTGTATGGACTGCAACCGGGCAGGACAGTAGGCGAAGGGAGTTGATATGCAATATTCTCAGACACGGGCTACGTAATCAAACGGAAGCAGACAGGCTATTTGAATACTTACTTGGTACTGCAAAAAATATTAATCTGGATAAGCTTCAAGAGCTTGTAAATATTGTAGAAAAGTTTAGATCGTCTTTGCCTGTTTCTGGACGGAATTTTGGGCGGCGTGAATTTGAACCAAGTCGATCCTCGTGGTAGTATGGGATGAACATCCCAACTATGAACGTATCCCAGCGCCTCGTTGACCTTCCTGCGTCTCCCATACGCAAACTTGTGCCACTTGCCCAGGCGGCGAAAAAAGAAGGCGTCAAGGTCTACCACCTCAACATCGGCGATCCGGACATAGAAACGCCGAAGGTAATGACAGATGTTTTGCATAACTGGCAAAAGCCCACGATCGGGTACAGTTTGTCCCAGGGAGATCCGGAATTTTTGGATGCATTGACACAGTATTATCACGATTTGGGCTTTACCTTCATCGAGCCTTCACATATCCAGACGACGACCGGAGGATCAGAGGCAATTGCGTGGGCGATGTTTGCGGTGGCAAATCCGGGCGAGGAGATTCTGGTTTTTGAACCGTTTTATGCTAACTACAATTCTTATGCCGTCAATACCGGCGTCAAACTCGTTCCGATCACGACGACCATAGCAAGCGGCTTTCACCTGCCGTCTCTGGAAGAAATAGAAAAGCATATTACTCCCAAAACCCGGGCTATCTTGTACTGCAATCCGGGGAATCCGACCGGCACGGTCTATACCAAAGAGGAAATCGAAATGCTCGTCCGGATTGCCAAAAAGCACAAACTATTTCTCCTCTCGGACGAAGTGTACCGCGAATACGCCTACGACGGAAAAAGCCAGGTGTCGCTATTTTCCTACATGAAGGAGATACCGGAGCAGGCGATAGTTTTGGAAAGTATGTCCAAGCGGTACATGCTTTGCGGCATCCGGATCGGCGCGCTGATTTCTCTAAATAGCAGTGTCATGGCCGGAGTTGCCAAACTGGGGCAGGCGCGGCTGGGCGCGGGACTTGTGGATCACGCGGTGGCTGCAGCCCTCTCCAAAGTACCTGCGTCGTACATGCAGTCCACCCACGATGAATTTGACAGCCGGCGCAAACTTTTGTACGAAGGCCTCAAAAAAATCCCCGGCGTCGTGGTGCCCAAACCCGAAGGTGCCTTTTACATTATCGCCGGTCTTCCCGTGGCAGACAGTGAAGATTTTTGCCGGTGGCTTTTGACGGACTTCCGCGACCCTTCGGCAAGCTCAGGGCGGGCTTCTTCGGGAGGAGGGCAGCCCGAAACACTTATGTTGGCTCCCGCGGGCGGATTTTACGCGACCGCCGGCCTGGGCAAAAACGAAGTGCGCATCGCCTATGTCCTCAACACTGTTGCCCTCACGCGGTGCCTGGAGCTTCTCACAAAGGCACTCGAAGCCTACAAGGCAAAGGTTAAAAGTTCCTCATGAACCGCACACTCGTTCTTTTTGACATAGACGGCACGCTCATCCGGCGAAAAGGAGATATACTGGAGTCGCTCGCCCGGTTCCCGTATGCCAACCGGAAAGCATTCGGGCTCACGGACACCATACCGCTTACGGATTACCTCAAATTCAACGGCTATATAGACAAAGCCCAGATTTGGGAAGTCGTCAAGGACCGCGGAATTTCCCGCGACGAATACGAGCAAAAATTTCCGCAGTGGGCGCAGTACGCCCATGAATATGTCGCGACGCACAACCCCCGGTATCAGCCGACAGAAGGATCGGCTGAGCTGGTAGCAAAGCTTTCCCAGAATCCGTACGTCGACCTGGGAGTTATAACCGGCAATGTCGAGCCGGTCGGCCGATGGAAGCTCGCGAAAACTGGGTTTGAAAAGTATTTCCCCTTTGGGCTCTTCGGCGGCGAGGCGGACAACCGGATAGAACTTGCGAAACTTGTGTTTGACAAAGCGCGGGCGTTTTTCTCGCATGTCTATGCGGGACCGGACATAACGGTTGTTGGTGATACTGAGCATGATGTGCGCTGTGCCAAAGCTGTCGCTGCCCGGGCGATCCTCATTTTGACGGGCGAGGCCAACAGCAGTATCCCGGCGGATGCAAAGCCCGATTTGGTGGTCCAAACACTCGCGGACCGCAGGCTGGGTGAATTTTTCCATTGAAAAACTCATCCACACCTCGTACAATCACTTCATATGTCGCCCCGTTTTTTTGCCGGAACCTCAAACGTTCCGCTCGCCGAGTCCGTGGCACGGCTTTTACATATTTCTCTCGGTAAGAGCGAAATTATGCGGTTCGCCGACGGGGAGTGCCGCGTCCGCATAAGCGAGGATGTAGCAGGAGATGATGTTTTTATTCTGCAGTCTTTGTCTTCCATCGCAGACCAGCACCTGGTCGAGCTGTGTCTTTTGTGTCAGGCAATGAAAAGTTTAAAAGCACAGCGCGTGACCACCGTCATTCCGTGGATGGGATACAGCAAACAGGACAAGGAATTCCGAAAGGGCGAGGCGGTGTCGGCGAATCTCGTGGCGAGGTTTATTGAGGCAGCCGGGTTTGATCGGGTGATCACGGTTGAGCTGCACAGCGAGGCGATCACTCCGTATTTTCGCATTCCGCTTTCGGAAATTTCCACTCACGAACTTTTTGCCACGGCTCTGCCAAAAGCAGCCAAAAATTCCGGGACGGTCGTGGTATCGCCGGACATGGGCGGGAAGGCCCGTTCGGAACGGTTCGCTACCGCCGTCGGCCTGCCGATTGTGTATCTAGTAAAAAAACGGGACCGGGAAACCGGAGACGTCACCGTCACCGGCGTTTCACAATCCGTTGAGAACTTGAACGTGGTCATGTATGACGACATCATCAACACCGGAGCGACGGTGATAAAAACAAGCGAATTTTTAAAAGCAAAGGGCGCCAAAAGTATCCAGTTTTTCGCTACCCACGCGGTGTTTGCAGGAGACGCGAGTGCCAAGCTCTCTTCAAGTACGCTCGACCGCGTCGTGGTGAGCGACACCATCGATATCCCGCAGGAGAAGCGCTTTCACAAGCTTGAAATTATTTCCGTTGCCCCGCTTCTTGCAGATGCTATCGCGCATGCCTCGGCATAATGCCAATATACAAATTCGAACCAATGATACGAATGAAAAGAAACGCGTCCATTCGTAGGATTGGTATATCATTCGCAGATTGGTATTATTCAATAGTATGACCCTTCTCCCCAAGGCCTTATCACGACTCATCGAATCTTTTGAACGTCTCCCTGGCATCGGTCCCAAAACCGCGCAGCGGCTCGCGTTTTATTTGCTGCACGTGCCACAGGAGGAGCTCGCGCGTTTCGCCGAAAATCTAGCCGGCCTGCGTGCTCACACCGTACTGTGCAGTGTGTGCAAAAATGTTGCCGAGGCGGACCCGTGCATTATATGCAGTAATCCGGCCCGCGACCACGCAGTTATTTGCGTCGTGGAGCAGGCCACGGATGTGCTGTCTGTTGAAAGAACAGGCAAATTCGGCGGCGTGTACCATGTGCTGCACGGAGCCATAGATCCGCTCAATAACATCGGCCCTGACGAAATTTATATTGCAGATCTACTCAAAAGAGCAACAGGGGAGGCGCAGCCGGTATCGGAAATTATTCTTGCAACGAACCCGACGATGGAGGGCGAGGCGACCGCCATGTATATTCAAAAACAAATCTCAAATTTTAAATCTCAAATCTCAAACAAGACGAAAATTACCAGACTCGCCCACGGGCTGCCGGTGGGAGCTGACATAGAGTATGCGGATGAGGTTACTCTCACGCGGGCGCTGGAGGGGAGAAGGGAATACTAAATAAATTTTCAATTTGAAATTTAAAATTTTCAATGAATGTCTAAAAAATGAAAATTAAGAAAATGAAAATTGACTAAAAATTGTAAATTGCAAATTAAAAATTGTGATTAACAAACAAGACATAGAGAGAGTACTGCGACAGATTCCCGATCCGGAGATCGGCGTGTCGCTGTGGGATTTGGGGCTTATCTACAACATAGGTATCGATGACAAAAACGGTACAGTGAAAGTGCTCATGACTTTGACTACCATCGGGTGTCCGCTTTTTGATCTGATTGCCGGGCCGATCAAGACGGAAGTGGGAAAGCTTCCGGGCGTCAAAAGTGTGGAGGTGGAGCTCACATTTGAACCGGCGTGGAGCGAGGCCCGCATGAGTGCAGAAGCCAAACGACAACTGGGTTTTTTGTAAGCATCAAATCACAAATTCCAAATCACAAACAAACATGAAACAAGCCTCAAATTCCAAATATGACCTAGAAGATAGAACGCTACGGTTCGCGGAAAAATGCCGCGAATATATTAAAATGCTTCCTCGTACGATAACGAATATTGAGTACGGGAGTCAGTTGGCGCGTTCGAGTAGTTCTCCCGGAGCAAATTACATTGAGGCCAAGGAGGCCCTGAGTAAAAAAGATTTCGTCATGAGGATAAAAATTTTCAGGAAAGAGGCAAAGGAGAGTCGTTATTGGTTGATGCTAACAGAACCAAAGGAAGAAAGCGTAAAAGATAAAGCAGAATTTATTGATGAGGCAATGCAGCTCGTCAAAATATTTAATTCTATTGTCGAAAACTCGCACTAGCTCCGTGTTTGGTATTTGGTCATTGATGCTTGTTTGATGCTTGATTATTGACGCTTGGTGCTTATGTAAAGTATGGCAAAGTCTGGTACTATCATTGGTCAAATTACAGAAGAGCTCGGCGAGCTCGGGAAAAAAGTCGTCAAAGAGACGGTGAAGGCGCCCGTTGATATTGCTACCGGCGCGTTTGAAAAATCAACAGCCGGTGGCGTACAGACAGGGAACCGGAATTCTGCCAAGTCCGAAAAAGAAGAAATGGAAAAAACGCCGCTTGACCGGCTGGACGAAGCGAAGCCCCTCCATGAAAGGCGTACTTTTGCGCGCAAAATTTTGGACTGGTTGGCCGCAGGCAGGAAAAAAGAGCCGTCGGTGTATGAAGAAAAAATAGCAGAGGAAGCCCGGAAAAAAGAGACCACCAGAAAGCAGGCTGCAGCGGCAGCGTTTCAGCAACTTCCTGCCATAAAAGGCCGACCCAAGCCCGGGACGCTTCTCTCTAGAAAGCAGGCGGGGAGCGAGACGGGGAAGAATGTACGGGGGGATTAGTTTGAAATTTCCAACGAATATTGTGAGAAGTGTTTTTGTCAGGGTATCCTTGCTTATAGTCCTCTGGATATTTCTTTTCCCTGTGTACCGCAGCCGCGTACCGGCGTTTGGCTGCTTTGACGACTGCTTTAATTACATGGGTGGATATTTCCTGAACAGCGGTAAACGCCTGTATAGCGAAATTTTTTATAATCACCAGCCGGTCATGGCCTATCTGTCAGCAGCAATCCAGCGAATTGGAGCACCTGATAGTTTGTACGGCCTCATTCTCCAGCACCGCATGGCGGGTATCGGGTGGGCCGTACTGTGGGATGCACTGCTGACCGTCCGGTTCGGATGGGTAGGACTGGGATTCAGCATGTTCTATGAGATGACGAAAGGGCATGTATTCGGCGACCGGTTTTTGGCGGAGGCGTTCATCGTATATCCTCTGGTATATTTGACCGGCTTAGTATTTGCCCAACGCCGCAAGCAACGATTGAGCGCACTTGAATATGCCGGAGCTGCCGCCGGTGCCTGGTTTGTCATATTTTCCCGTGAGCCGTATGTGCCCCTTGCGCTTGTTCTTTTTGTCCTGTTGTGGTGGCCGGCCCGGCGTCTGAGGGCAGGTAAACTCTCGGCTGCATTATTTCTCACGGCGTCTGCTGTGACGGTGCTCGTTCATCCGGTTTATGATTACTTTTTTCAGGTTGTCGCGGTCAATGCACAGACCGTAGCAGCAGGGGAGATAGGGCAGAAGAATCTTTTGGGAGCAGGAATTTTCAACATCGTCTTGTATCCGGCTGCTGTGTTTTTCGGGGGAAAATGGAATCTATTCCGGACTATAGAAATCGGGGTAGCGGTTATTTTCTGGTCAGCATTTTTCCTTGATTCCCGGAAATGGAAAACGAAAATTCCGGGAACCATGGTACTTTTCCTGATTTTAGGATTGGCCAACATCCGGCCTGTTCCCGCCGGAACGATATATTACGAAGCGTTCCAGCATCTCGTGGGCTATGGCATGTTGATAGCGGTTACACTGTTCCTCCTGCAATCGATCTCAGGAATTTTTTCCGGGGTGAAGCGTTTTCTAGTCGGATTGTTCGCTCTGGTCGTCATATCTGCACTTCTATTTCCTCAATCCTACCTCCATGACCGGGTAGATAGAAACGCGGAATTTACTCAAAATTACAGCGTATATTATGTAACCGGTGAGGTAGTGAAGCAGTTGTCAGCGGAGAATGACACGTTGTTTCCCGACGGATTGGATGATCTGATTTATTGGCAAGCGAATCGACATTCGCCGTATCCATTCGCCTGGTACACATCGGTCATGCATGAGTTTGACGTATACAAAAACGCGCGTTTGGCGATGTTTCAAAACAACCCGCCGGATTTTTATTACGGTAATTGTCGCGATAGTGAACTTTTAACCAAACTTCCGAGTTATGCGGAGGATGTGTACCTGCGATTCCTTTGGCAGGGGAAGCCAACGTGTCTCTATGTACATCGGGAAATGTATGAACGAATATCAAGAGAAAAATTGGAAGCGGTAAGTCAACAATTTGACTATACGATACAACTTAGATAGAATCGTTTTCTATGACATTCTCCTTATTGTTTTGTTGCACGGCAGAGAGCCCTTCTTGGGGGGTAGTGTTGTGCACACGATATAATTAGTTTTTCCTCGGTGTACAAGACAACCCCGCCAAGCGGGGTTTTTTTGTGGCAAAAAAGAAGGGAGGTGAATAATATGAACAAAAAAGAACAAGCAGCGCTTATCGATGATCTAACTAACCAGGTGGATCAACTGGTCAGCGGTCAGAAATTAAGCGAAAAACTCGATGATGTGCTGAGTGGAGTCAGCCCTAAAGATCGAGGCCAACTTTCTCGAGAAGTCGGCACGCGACTTCAAAAATGGAGAGAGTCGCAAAGAGGTTTGGAGAGTCGTACACCGAGTCCACTCTCGAGGCTTGATAGTTATTTTCGCCCAACGCTTGGGCCATAAGCGAGTCGGGAGAAGGTGGGAGCTAGCCCCACCTTCTCCCTGTATGCGATAATAAACGTATGTTAAAACTTTACAACAGTCTTTCGAAGAAGATTGAGGAATTTACGCCGCTTAACCCTCCCGGTGTGGGACTTTATACCTGCGGAATGACTGTGTATGACTATGCGCATATCGGGCACGGCAGAAAATACGTGGGCGACGATATTCTGCGTCGGGTTCTTACGCGTTTCGGATACAAGGTGAAACATGTACAAAACGTGACGGACGTGGGACACCTGGTATCCGATGCGGACGAGGGCGAGGATAAGCTTGAAAAGGGTGCGGCGAAAGCGGGAAAAACGGTCTGGGAAGTGGCGGAATTTTTTACCAAGCACTTCTACGACTCCATGGACCTGCTTCATGTACTTCGGCCCGACATTGTCTGCAAAGCAACCGAGCACATACCGGAACAAATTGCTCTTGTAAAAACTTTAATAGAAAGAGGATTTGCCTACGACACACCGGAGGCCGTGTATTTTGATGTTGCAAAATTTCCTTCATACGGAAAGTTATTCGGGCAAAAACTTGAGGAGAAA
This sequence comes from uncultured Gammaproteobacteria bacterium, assembly GCA_964400835.1. Lineage (GTDB taxonomy): Bacteria > Patescibacteriota > Microgenomatia > UBA10105 > UBA927 > CAYNWD01. Next base: position 15,591 of record CAYNWD010000020.1, read on the forward strand.
AAAACTGCTGTGCGAGGAGAGGTCAGAACCGGCGAACACAAAAAACACCCAACGGATTTTGCACTGTGGTTTAAGAGGATTGGGCGTTTTGCCGACCACACCATGCATTGGGAATCTCCCTTTGGCGACGGATTTCCGGGTTGGCACATAGAGTGTTCAGCAATGAGCCTTAAATACCTTGGGAATGCCTTTGAGGGGGACGTCTTAAGTGGTGAGCGCAGTCGAACCATTGACATACATACCGGCGGCATTGATCACATTCCTGTTCACCATCCCAATGAAATTGCGCAAAGCGAGGCCGCAACCGGGAAACCATTTGTACGTTTTTGGGTACACCACGCGTTTCTCACTGTCGACGGCAAAAAAATGAGCAAAAGTCTCGAGAATTTTTATACGGTTGAAGATGTTGTACAAAGGGGATTTGACCCTTTGGCGCTGCGGTATTTTTACTTTACGGCTCATTACCGCAGCCAGCAAAATTTTACCTGGAAAGCTCTTGCAAACGCAGCGAAAAGCCTTGAAGAGCTGCGTTTGCAAGCATCAAGCATCAAGCATCAAGCATTAAAAAGAAACACATTAAGCCAGGAGAAACTTGCAAAAGTTGACGAATACCGTAAAAAGTTTGATCAAGCTTTGGCCAATGATCTCAATATGCCCCAGGCGCTTGCCGTTGTCTGGGAAGTGATTAAATCAAACATTCCCCCGGGAGATAAATACGATCTCCTGTTGGATTTTGATGAGGTGCTGGGATTAAGGCTTTCAGCCATCAGCCGTCAGCCGTCAGAAGTACCTCAAGATATTAAAACACTTGCGCAAGAGCGAGAAGAATTACGGAAGCAGAAAAAATTTAAGGAGGCCGACGGTGTGCGGCAACAAATTGAAGACCTGGGATTTGTCCTGGAAGATACACCGTCCGGCGCGGTGGTTAGAAAGAAAGCAGAAAAGGAGCGTTAGCGGGTAATTTTTATCTCGACGGCGGTGAGCGTTTTGGTTTCCGCGAGCATGCTCGGTGGGTCGACGGTGATGGTGACGCGTGAACCCTCAAAAACCGAACCGGAATTAAAGTTTTTCGGCAGGGTCACGGTCCATTTCCCTAAATTTTTGTCCGAATCCTCAAACCGCAGATTGGCGACCGTGAGCGTTCCATCGTCCGCATTGACCGTCTCTATGGTGCCGGTCACCTTCACGAGGCTCGGCACATTGGCGCGGGCGCGGATGTCGGATGTGGTGCTTTGGGTATTCTGCGTCCGGTTGAGAATAGCAGTGAATGCGATCGCGATAATGATGAGCGCAAGACTGGTCAGAAGATACGGCAGGACGCCGGATTTTTTGGGTTTCATAGTTTCATCCCCCTTCATTCCGATTAAATCGGAGCTTCAGTGGGGATTTCGCTCCCCTCGAAGCGTGGGGTATCTTTATTGTGCTGGACTGGTTTCAACGTGTCAAGCGGATGGGCGGACTTGACACGGGTGCACCGGTCATTGATATGATAGAAACATGAAACTGCCTGCGTGGCTGAGAAAGCACTCGATCTATATTTTGCTGTTTCTGTTATTTCTTTTAACGGCCGCGCTGGATATCATTAATATCGACAGCATGGTGTACAAAAACCTGTGCGGAATCCTTCAGCCTTTGACGAATTCGCCGTGTACGGATTTTTACGACATACCCATCTGGACAGTATACCTGTCCCTCGCCATTGTCTTGGCCCTCACACACGTCCACGGGGAAATTAACGTTTCCAACAAGCACCTCTCCGGCCACAAGCATTAACGGCCGGAAATCTTTCATCCGCGTCTAAAAATTTCGTTGCATAAACCACGTGAGGATACCCGCGAGGTAGGAGACGGTTGCCGGAACTGAGGCTATTTTGAGATATGCCTGAAATGTCAGGTCTTTTACAACGGTCATAGCTATAATCCCCGGGGCCGAACCGATGACAAAAATAGATCCCCCAACTCCCACCGTGAGCGCTAAAAGCA
>CAYNWD010000021.1:0-3031 GCA_964400835.1 uncultured Gammaproteobacteria bacterium
GGAATGTATTTCGATTAGAAACGTTCCTGGCAATTCTTGGAAGATTTTTTTTTATTATTTCAATTCTCGTGGTGGTAGGCTTGCTTCCTGTCTGATGTGCGCTGCTCTTTCAGGACTCAACCCTCCGAAAGTTTCGGAAAGGCCTGAAATAATTTCTTCGACACCCATGTGGCCGACGAAATCGCTGATATCATTGCGAGTCGATGTGCCAGGGAATCCCAACCGGCCCTCTACTATCTGACTTGTCGCACACCAACCTTTTTCTCCCAAGCCCACGATGACGTAACGAGCTTCCGACACCTGTGTGTGTGTGAATATCCCCAATGGAAATTTTTATTTCATTGCCGCCTTTAGGCATGTAGAGTATTATATCAGGCGAGAGCAATATTGACCGAGAGGTAACAAGAGGAAAAATTGTTTATGCAATACGTAACATTGCCAAACAGATTGGCGCTTTGTATAATCACATTAGTAATGTAGAGGCGTCTGATTCCGGCAATCATCGGAAGAGCTGCTTGAAGAAACTCCGAGTATCCTCGGGGGAGTAGACCAAGACGGGTAAGCCCGTAATAGCAGTCAAGAAGCGGGTTTCGTGCGTCGAGATTCAAGTGTCGGAAGAGAATAAAGGCAATTCTTCGATACTCCATGCTCGATACTCGATTCTCGAAATGAAGGTGGTACCGCGGTTTACTCCGCCCTTTGATACAATAGTGTTATCAGGGCGGATTTTTTGTGGTATGGCAATATTTCAACCCGTCTCATCTGCCGTAAACTTTCCCGAACTTGAGGAGCGGGTGATCGCGTACTGGAAAAAGAACAAAATTTTTGAAAAGTCCATCTCCTGCCGCCCGGCAGGAAAAACCTGGACGTTTCTGGACGGACCGCCGTTTATTACAGGTTTGCCGCATTACGGCACACTCCTCTCCAGCATTCCCAAGGACATTTTCCCCCGTTACTGGACTATGAAGGGGTATCGCGTGCGAAGAGTCTGGGGATGGGATTGCCACGGGCTGCCGGCGGAAAACAAAGTCGAGGCTTCACTGGGCATCAAACGCAAGCGCGACATCGAGGAAAAAGTCGGGGTTAAAAAGTTTATTGCAGAATGCAAGCGATATGTAAGCGACACTTCCGGTGAGTGGGAATGGTATGTCGATCATGTGGGCCGGTGGGTGGACTTTGCCAATGCCTACAAAACGATGGACACGCCGTATATGGAGTCTGTGATGTGGGTATTTAAGCAAATGTACGACAAAGAACTTATTTACAAAGGGCTCCGGGTTTCCCTGTACTGCACCCACTGCGGCACACCCATATCCAATTTTGAAGTCGCCATGGATGCCGATAACTACAAGGAAATTACCGAGCAGACGGCTATCTACATGTATCAGCTGGAAGGTGAAAAGAATACGTATTTACTCGCCTGGTCCACGACGCCCTGGAATAAAATTGCCACCCCGGCACTTGCCGTCAATCCGAAGTTGCGTTATGTGGCGGCCTCTCAAAACGGAAAAACATACATTCTGGCAAAAGATACGGTGAAGATGCTTCGCGGAGACTTCCGAATAGAAAAGGAATTTGCAGGGAGGGATCTGGTCGGAAAGCAGTTTGTTCCCCATTATGATTTTTACGGCATCGATAAAGGCAAAAGAGCGTTTGTGGTGGTTGCCGGGGATTTTGTGACGGCAGACGAGGGGACGGGGATTGTGACGATCGCCGCCTACGGCGAGGAAGATCTGGCGGTCATGAATGAAAATAATATCCAGGTGGTGCTGCATGTTGATGAGGAGGGAAAGCTCACCCGCGACGTTCCGAAATGGGCAGGCACGTACTACCTGGATGCGGATCCCCTGGTTATTAACGATTTACAACAGCGCGGACTCATTTACCGCGTTGACGCATTTACCCACACTGTCCCCACCTGTTGGCGGTGCCATACGCGTCTTATTTATGCGCCGCAGGATGCCTGGTACGTATCCGTTCAGAAACTCAAGCCCCTCATGAAACAGACCAACGAGAGAGTTCATTGGTTTCCTGCGCATTTTAAATACGGCCGGTTTCTCAAAAGCATGGAGGCAGCGCCGGACTGGTGTATATCCCGGAGCCGCTACTGGGGCAGCCCGGTGCCGGTATGGGAGTGCGAAAGCGGCCACCGGTACGTCCCCGGCTCCATAGCAGAACTGGAAAAAGCTTCGGGAGGAAAGATTGCCGATTTGCATAAGCCGGAGATTGACAACGTGGTTGTTCCCTGCCCTCAGTGTCAGAAGAAGGCGAAAAGAGTGCCGGAAGTACTGGATAGCTGGATCGAAGCCGGATCCGCTTCCTTTGCCGAGCGGCATTTCCCGTTTGATCCGAAAGCCCGCAATATTGAGGAATTTTTTCCGCCGGACTTTATCGTCGAATACACCGGCCAGATCCGCGCCTGGTTTTATGTCCTGCACGTTATTGCGGCAGCGCTCTACGGGAGTCACGCTTTTAAAAATGTCGTCGTATCCGGGGTGATTCTGGGGACAGACGGACGCAAAATGAGCAAAAATTTCGGTAATTATCCGGATCCCCGTCAGATGCTGACCAAATACGGGGGCGATGCGCTGCGGCTTTACCTCATGGGCAGTCCGGTCATGCATGCAGAAGACATACGCATCTCCGAAGAGCAGTACCGGCACCAGGTTCGTTCGGTGCTTCTTATTCTGTGGAATGTGTATAGTTTTTTTGTGACGTACGCCACGGCTGACGGTTGGAAGAGCCGTGGATCCGCAGAACCGGGGAAGCCGACGCATGTTCTGGACCGGTGGATTATCTCGCGGTTGGGTTCAACCGTGCGAAATATGGCCAGCGCCGGTTACGAAGCATATGACACGCCGTATCTAGTTGAACAGGTGTCGATTCTTCTTAGGGATTTGTCCCAGTGGTATGTACGCCGCAGCCGCGACCGGGTTGGGCCGTCGGCACCGGCAGGACCTGATAAAGATGCCTGTCATGAAACACTCTGGTACGTGCTGGTTACTTTTGCTAAAGCCGCGGCACCGGTGAT
>CAYNWD010000021.1:3041-3411 GCA_964400835.1 uncultured Gammaproteobacteria bacterium
GGAAGTCTACCGCAATCTCACGGGTGAGGAATCCGTCCACCTAGCCGGTTGGCCGGATGCTCCGGCAGCAGATGAAAAGCTGGAACAAGAAATGCAGCACGGGATGCAATTAGCCTCGCAGATACACGCACTGCGCAAGTCCTCGGGTCTCAAGGTCCGCGTGCCGCTGCGGTCAGTTTCGTACAGCGGGCCACAGGCTTTGGGAAGAGAAGTTGCAGACGTCGTGCAGGACGAAGCCAATGTCTATGCGCTTATCTATGCAGAAAAAGCTGATTTCTATACTCTTGAAAAAACGGACGTGAGTGAAAAAAATCAGGATACTGCCGCTGGACTCGCGCGGGAGCTTACCCGCGAAATCCAGATGCTTCGC
>CAYNWD010000021.1:3421-17411 GCA_964400835.1 uncultured Gammaproteobacteria bacterium
AAGGAAAAGGGTGTAGTATAGATGCATATGTGAGCGTGACGGTTCCCAAAAAGTACGAGAATCTTTCTTCTGAACTTTTGGAAAGGGTGAAGCGCAGTACGTTAACCAAAGACATCGCATGGGGCACAGTTCTTTCCATAACCGAAACGGATTTGCCGAAACCATAGACTGGATAACGGTTCTCCTGCTCCTTGTCCTTTGCTCGTTCGGGCTGTTCCTCCTTCTGACCATAGGAAAGGATCTTTTCTCCCAGCAATTGGCGTTTGTTTTGGTGGCAGTCCTTATACTTTTTTTGTTTTCACGGCTGGATCCTATGCTGTTGTGGTGGGTCGCGCCGTTTGGCTATGGGGGGGCAATAATTCTTCTGGTTACCACGTACTTTTTTCCTGCCATCCGCGGTTCTTCGCGGTGGATTGTGATCGGCGCTACCCAGCTGCAGCCATCGGAGCTCGTCAAACCGATCTTACTTCTTCTTTTTGCGCGGCTTATTCATAGGTATCCGCCCCGAACACTACGGTTTTTGCCGATTCATATAGGCGCTTTTCTGGTGCCGTTTCTTTTGGTTTTCCGCCAGCCGGACCTGGGGACGAGTCTCGTGTATGCCAGTTTTTGGTTGGCTATGATGCTTGCGGGCGGCTTGCCCGTGGGGTCGCTTCTTTTGGCTTCTCTGGGGTTGTCCGCACTCGTTCCTTGGGTTTGGAGCCATATGGCGGCGTATCAGAAAGCCCGTATTACGACTTTTCTGACCCCGGGATTTGATCCGTCGGGAGCCGGCTACAATGCGCTTCAGTCCATGATTGCGGTGGGCAGCGGCATGCTCTTCGGTCGCGGCCTGGGCAGGGGAACCCAGAGCCACCTGCGGTTTTTGCCGGAGCACCACACGGATTTTATTTTCGCAACACTGGTCGAAGAACTGGGGTTTTTCGGCGGGCTTCTTCTCCTGATTTGCTACGCCGCACTTTTGTGGCGAATCCTTTCACCGGTTTTGGGAAAGAATATCCGCGAATTATTCCCGTTTACCTATTCAGTCGGACTTTTTGCCATGATTTTATCCCAGATTTTTATAAATACCGGCATGAACATGGGGATCCTGCCGATAACCGGTATTACCCTGCCGTTTGTCTCCTACGGCGGCAGTTCGATCATAAGTATCGCGCTTTCCTTCGCGTTCCTTTGGGCTGTGCGCCGGTTTCGGGCCGTTGCAATAGAGGGGCCTAACTGGTAAAATCGTACCTACATGTTTGCCGTTGTCGCAATTTCAGGAAAGCAGTATAAAGTCCATCCCGGCGATATCCTTTTTGTCGAAGGACACATCGGTGAGGTCGGCAAAACCATTGCCGCGGTCGGCGAGGTGCTTCTTTTGGTTGACACCGCGAAAGTAAAGGTGGGCAAACCTGCTCTCAAAAATGTCCAATGCAGCGTCAAAATTCTCGGTCATGATAAGGGTGAAAAGTTGACTGTCCGGCGTTTTAAGGCGAAATCCCGCTACCGGAGACGGACCGGGTTCCGTCCGCTTCGCACCAAGCTTGAGGTGGTTTCCATAGGCTCTCCGGCTGAAAAAACACCAAGTAAATGACTCCTTCTTTTTTGTGCATTTTCGGCAGAACGCCGCAGCTTGCATTTTTGGAGCTTCGGTCGATCTTTCCGGATGCGATCCGGCTCAATGATTCCGTCTGCCGGATTGGGACGGACCAGGACCCGAAGAATGTGATCAATTCTCTCGGCGGCACGGTAAAAATAGCAAAAGAGATCGCCTCGTTCCCCTTAATCGATGCATCAATTCTGGGAAATCTGTTAGTCAAGCTTGCGGGTTCGGGTGGCCGCATCGTGTTTGGCATAAGCCGTTACGACCGGCCGGCGGCGGCAACGACAAGGGAGCTCAATGCGGTGAAGGACTACCTCCATGATCAGGGTGTGACGGCCAGATTTATCGAAAGCCGGCACGGGGAATCGGGTTTATCCAGCGTTGTCGTCGCCAAGCAGGAAGTCATTGATCTTGTGATTGCAAAAGATGGAATCGGCTCTTTTGCCGTCGGTCGCTCCGTGGCGGTCCAGCCGTTTGAGCAGTGGAACCGCCGGGATTACGGCCGCCCGTTTGCCGATCCCAGGGCCGGCATGCTGCCACCCAAAGTCAGCCGTATGATTGTCAATATTGCCGCTGGACTCGCCCCGCCAACCGGCACAACGAGGACACTCCTGGATCCGTTCTGTGGCATGGGGACTGTGGTCGCTGAGGCCGCGCTCACCGGCTGGAATGCTGTGGGAAGTGATATATCGGAAAATGTTGTTTCCCGGGCGAAGAAAAACATTTCCTGGCTACTGGGAAACCGGAAGCTCCCGAAGCTTTTTGTCTGTGATGCGACGCATGTTTCCGAGGTTTTGGACAATGAAAGTATAGACGCGGTCGTTACCGAGCCGTATATGGGAGAGACCCGTTGGGGCGGGAAAGACCAGTCGAAAGCGACCAATGATACGCAAAAAACGCATATCAAAAATACCATGAGGGGGCTCACGAAGCTCTATATTGGATGTCTGCGGGACTGGGGGAAGTTGCTGCGAAAGGGAGGCGTCATCATTATTGCACTCCCAAAGTATTTTGTGGACGGGCAGACGTATTTTGTGAAAAGAGTGATTGACAGTTGTGAAAACCTTGGCTATACTACCGTGGCTGGACCTGTCGAATACAGTAGGCCGCACGCAGTGGTACATCGGGAGTTTTACATTTTCAAGAAATTAAAGTAGTATGGCACACGTAAAAGCAGGCGGTACGGCGAAAGGAAATAAAGATTCGGTATCCAAGCGCCGCGGGATAAAAATGTTCGGCGGCGAGCTCGCCAAACCCGGCAATATTCTGGTACGGCAAAAGGGAACCAAATTTTTTCCCGGAAAGGGAACGGAAATGGGCCGGGACTTTACCATATTTGCCGTTGCCGCAGGTACGGTCGCATTCAGCACAAAACTCGGCAAACAGTACATATCCATTCTGCCCGGAAAGAGTTAATCCATGCCTGATACGCAGCAAGTGCTTCATTTGGATATCGATCTGGTTCAGCCGAATCCCCTGCAGCCTCGAGGTTTGATCGCTCCGGACTCGCTGAAAGATCTCGCTAATTCTATCGTTGAGCACGGCATTATAGAGCCGTTGGTCGTGGCCAAAACTCCCGCCGGGTATCAGATAATTGCCGGGGAACGGCGTTGGCGTGCGGCAAAAGTCGCGGGTCTCACCACGGTACCGGTGGTCATAAAAGAAACCACGGCCAAGTGAATGCTGGAGATGGCGATCGTTGAAAACGTCCAGCGCGAAGATCTAAACCCCATAGAACGTGCCTTGGCGTTTCAGCGGCTTATCGAGGAATTCGGCCTGCCGCTTTCGGCGATTGCCAAGCGTATCGGCAAAAGCGAATCGTACGTTTCCAACACCATGCGGCTCTTGGCGCTTCCGGACGCCATAAAAGACGGACTCATCTCCGGCGCCATTACCGAGGGTCATGCCCGGGCAATTGCCGGTCTCAACGACGTCAAGCTCATGGTCGATGCTTACAAAACCATACTCTCCGAGAGTGCCTCGGTCCGCCGGGCAGAGGACCTGGCGCGCAGGCTGAAAGCCCAGGTGCAGCAAAAACCGGCGCACAAAGTTGAACGCATTCACTCGGACGAGCTGGACAGTATGGCCAAGGATATGGCCCAGGCGGTGAACGGTCTGGTAAAAATTACCCAGTCGAAGATTGAGGCCCGGATAATTTTTGTGATCCGCGGAAATTTGGAATCGACGAGCAAAGCACTGCGGGAGATTGTGGGGAAGCTCGCCGGCAAACCCGCTGCCAAAAAGTGAAGCTTCACGGTCTGACACTCGCGGTACCTGCCCGCCATCGCTACGCCCCCGCCTGCCACGCGTGGCGAGGCCTTGCGGGCAGGTAGGAGTTGGCAGTCGGGTCTTTTCCACATTCGGGGGAGCGAAATCCCTGCGAAGCTCCGATTCAATCGGAGCGAAGGGGGATAACGTCAGAAGCCGTAGTCTGGCTGGGGGATGATGCCCAACTTCGAACTCGGCCAGTAGCGCAAAAACGCCTTTCCGATAAAGTCCTCCAGAGGTACCGGTCCGAATTCGCGTGAATCCGCGCTGTGCGGCCGGTTGTCGCCCAAAACAAAGTACTCGCCTTCTGGAACGATTACTTCCTCGTTTTCCGCCAAATACGACCCGCCGAATATAGCCGTTGCCGGACGCAAGTACGGCTCGTCGACCGCGACCCCGTTGACGTGGATCGTATTGTCTTTGAGGCTTACGGTGTCGCCCGGGAGTCCGATAATGCGTTTTATGTAATCTATCTCGGGGTTTGACGGGGATTTAAAGATGATAACGTCGCCCCGCCGCGGCTCTCGGAGCTTGTAGAGTACTTTGTTGGTGAGAATATATTCGCCGTTAAAAAACGAGGGCTCCATGGAGGCTCCCTTTATCTCCTGCGGCGACATGATAAAAAGGTAGATCATGACCATGATGGCCATGACGACCACGATACTTTGCAAAAAATCAAAAACGGCCGCCACGGCCCGCTTCAACCACTCCATGTTTTTAAGTCTAGGTGATATAATGAACATCGTCAAGACGGACCCGTAGCTCCCGCCGTCGAGACCAGTGGTCACGACTGGCGGGCCCGGCCACACTGCGAAGCTGTGTGTCGGGCAGTGGTAGTCCTGGACATGTTTTACTTTACCTATGTTTTACGAAGCAATAAGGATGGTAGGTTATATGTTGGTTCAACGATGAACATAAAGTCTAGAGTCAGTGCTCATAATAATGGTCTTGTTGAATCAACCAGGTATCGAAGACCACTTACGCTTGTTTATTATGAGGCTTGTTTAACAAAAAAGAGCGCAGAGGAAAGGGAAAGGTACTTTAAGACAGGATTTGGAAGAGGTTTTCTGAAAAAAAGAATTCAGTTGGACCCGTAGCTCAGTTGGTTAGAGCGTTTCATTGACATTGAAAAGGTCAGAGGTTCGAATCCTCTCGGGTCCACCCATGATTTCCCCTTCTCTTCGTACGCGCATCCTTTCCGTCCGTGCCGTGATTTTTGACATGGACGGGATCCTCATTGACTCCGAGCACCAACACTTTGCCGCACATAAGCAGGCGATCGAGGAGGCGGGCGGGAGTCTGACGAAAGATTTTTATATACGCCATGGCGTTTCCCGTGATGATAAACTTTTTTATGCGGACGTATTCCCGGATCGCGCAAAGGACCGGGAGTTTTTGAATACCATAGATTTGCGCAAGCAGGAAGTCTACCGTCAGAAAGTAGAGAAAGAGGGCATCGTGCCGATCCGGCCGGCGATCGAGCTAGCGGCCAAGCTCCATGCAAAGAGGATGCCTATCGGCATAGCAACCGGCATCCAAAGGAGTGCAGCTGATCACGCATTGGAGAAGTTGGGTATAAGGAATCTTTTTTCCGCAGTGGTTACCGCGACGGATCCGGGCATGCAGCCCAAGCCCAACCCTGACGTGTACCAGGAAGCGGCACGGAGGCTCGGATTTGCCCCCACGTTTTGTCTGGTGATTGAGGATTCGAAAAACGGGGTACAGGCAGCGCTTTCGGCCGGCTGCACCTGCGTTGTCGTCCCGGGTGAGTTCACCAAGAACCATGACTTCACCGGTGCAACCGTAACTAACTTTGTTGGCATCCAGGAATTATTCAGCTAGATATCACTTTAGCGGATTGCCCAGGGATTTGCTTCGTCAAAATGACATTTACTGGAACGGGTATTCGAGCGGATTGGATGCGTCAAATACTATATTAATAATCATTTGGGCAGAGCCTGTCACTGTCAAATCAGACCAAAATGACCTGCCGTCACGAAGAAGCTGGGAAACCACGAGCTTGGCTGAATCAGTGCCCGTGGGGGTCAGATTTACTGTGTAGGTACCGGAGTACGGTTTGAGAATGCCGGCAATTCCGTCGCGGCCAGCTACCTGTTTGCCGTCAGGCTTGGTTACCGTAAATGTGGCAGGGTGGGCCATAACAACGAGTGCGGATCCGCGTTCCTCCTCCACTGAGTCAGTCGTCGTTTCCTCGCTTGTGAGTGCCTCAGGCGGTTCGCTTTGCTGAAGCGATTGCGTGTCGGATGAAACAAACGGGGAGGGAATTCCCAAAAAGTCAAAAATAGTTTCAATAGCTGCGCGTTTTCGCAGCAGCAAGGAGTGCCTGAGGGGGACTGTTCTGTTATCTGCCTCTGGAAGTTGAGAACTAAGAGAAAGAATCGTGCCGTCTCCGTCATAGGAAAACTTTTTGGATTCCGGTTTGCCGTCTACCCATATGCCGTTTCGAATGTTGCGGTTAGACGGTGGACTTACGACGATGCCTGAAAGCGTTTTGTATCCTGTGCCGGAAAGCGTACCAACCGGAATACCGTAGTAGGGTGGAGCAAAAAAAGCATTGGGAAGCCAGTTATTTTGCAGTAGTTGCGCAGTGACAGGCTTGAGGGTACCTGTCGTGATGTCTTCTAAGTAGTCAAACGTCGGCAGAAGCTGCTGCAGGGATGGCGCGTAGGTGCGAATAGTCTGAAGCGTATTGGGGTTGTCTCCCGTGCCACAAAATTCCACCAGAGCCTCCAGTGCAAACCGCAGGAGGAGATTGTCGTCCATAAGTTTTCCGCCGCCAAACACGTAGTAGGCAATAGGCGTGCCCCTGTGGGGCGTTCCGGCCGTCAGAAGTTTAGCCACGCGCGACTCGCCTTGACGTTGTTCCGCTAGTGCCCGCGAAACGAGTCCTCCGAAGCTGTGTCCTACTAAATATACGGATTCGGCTTCCTGAGTATTTGCGTTTATAAGGGCCGAGAGATTGGTTGCTGTTTGCGTCGGGGTACGGCGCCAATCATAGTATAAAGAAAGGTTCTGCATGCCGGCCCTGCGTACGGCTTTCGTGAAGTTGTCGTAGAATGGCTCGGCGAGTGGGTTGAGGGTCCAGGTTTCTGATCCGTCTCCCGGTGAGCAGCTAAACAGCAAATCCGCGTTCCACGAAGCCCCATAACCCGGGACTAACACAACTTTTGTTGTAGGGATAGGGGTAGGAGTAGGGGTAGGAGTGGCCGTTGGGCCGGTGGGAATTGTTGTCGAGCTCGCCAACCCAATGGCCCATCTCCCACTGAGTCCAGAATACCAAATTTTATAATCGCTATCATCCTTAAGTGCAGATGAAACAGTTAATGCAGAACTGTCCCAGTCAGAGGAAGACCTCGTGAATACGGGATTTTCATCAGCTGGCTTTATCCAGTTGATCCCATCGTAGGAATATGCATAAACAATTTGATAAGGAGTATCATATAGACCAGCTCCATACCACATTTTAAAAACGCCTTCATCAAGAATTACAGTTGGAAAGCTTAGATTATTAAGTTCCCAGCTTTCTGTTTTCTCAATTACAGGATCGCCATTGTTTTGTTTAGTCCAATTAATTCCATCAGGGGAGGTAGCATAGCCAATTCGCCAATAGGGGCTTGAGGTTAAGCTACCGCCGTTTGTAGCGGCATACCACATATGGTATTTTCCATTTACTAAGAGAACAGATAGTCCCCGGTTTGGACCTCCGACATCCCATTTTTCTGGAGATCCGTATAATACCCAGCCACCCTCTTGCCAATTTATGCCATCGAAAGATTCGGCATATCGAATTCGATATCTGTCTACCCCAGATTTCCAGGCAGCCTTAACAGAGGAGTACCACATTTGAAATTTGTCCAGTTGGTCATTGTATATTACAAACGGGCTTTCAGTGTGGTATTCCCAGCCATCGGTAGAACCAAGAGTGATTACCGGGGAAGTTGCTCGAATCCAATTATTTATACCATCAGGAGAGTAAGCATATCCAATGCGCCAACTAACACCATTATTTCCCGAATACCACATTTTGTAGAGATTTTGATTCTTAATAATTACTGGATTAGCTACATGGGTTGAATCCCAGCCGGTAGAAATATTAAAGATGGGGTTTAGTGGATACTTAACGAAGCTGCTTGCTGCGAATATTGACGATCTGGCCGCTCCCAGTGCGGCCAGAAAAGATAACAAAAAGAGGAACCGTAGTATGGTTATCCTCAAGGGCATTAATTTATAATTTAACCCTTTTATCTCATTTGTCAAGAGATATAATACCGATAATTTTTATTTCGAGGTATGGAGTAATCCCCAGCGATCTTGATCCAATAAAAGCATGGAATTATTTATCCTTCCTGCTTTTTGATATTATTGGCCTTGGGCAAACGCCTCAATGCAATATCGGGACTCGAATTGGGAAACCAAACTTGGGGAAAATAGAATTTTATTCTATTGATTAAACTCACGCTAAGTGTATAGCATAATTATTTATTGACTTAGCAAATAATTTGGCGTATGAGCAAAGACATTCAGTTCGTCGTCGTTACCTACCGCCCGAAGAGGGAAAAGTTTACTCGCCTTTTACAGTCGCTGGCGGGGTGGAAGGTCCAGGTCGTCGATAATACGGACAATAACGCCGGGTATGCCGGAGGAGCAAATGAAGGGATCCGCAAAGTACTAGCGGAGGGTGCAGATTGGTTTGTGGTAATGAATGACGATATGAAGATTGTTCGTAAGGCACTAAATAATTTTTCCTCTAAACTCCTCCAAACTCCTTCAGGTATTGCTGGCCCCTTTCGTGGTGCATTGGATAGCAGGCGCTGGACCACCCTGTACCCTTCCGACACGGCAGATTACCTTTCCGGTTCGTTTATTGCCATTCATAGGGATGTACTAGATAAAGTCGGCGTTTTTTTCGACCCGTACTTTATTTACTATGAAGAAGTGGACCTGTGCATCCGCGCAAAGCGCGCGGGATTTTTGCTTTCACATATTCCTACTTTTGGTATAACGCACAGGGGTTCGTTGGCATTTGGCAGGGATTCGTTTCTGCACCAATACTATCACAGCCGCAATCATTTGTTGTTTGTCGAGCGGCAGGGGCCGGTGGGTGTGAAGTTATATGAGTTCTTTCGGCTACCGCTCACCATTTGGGAGCATATCGTGCGCCGGGAGTGGGGAGCGCTCCTTGGGATTCGTGATTATTTTCTTCGCCGCTTTGGGCAGTATAATAGTGGTCAATGACTATCGGCGTTGACGCGGGCATGCTTGGCATTACCGATGACCGGCTCAAAGTCGGCGTCTGGCGCGTGGCAGTTAATCTCTTGCGGGAACTGGCGGCTCTCGATAAAACCAATACCTACCGGTTATACAGCTTTACTCCGATTCCGTCCGATATCCTTCTCGATTTCGGCAGTCGTATGGAAAGCCGCGTGATCGGACCCAGACTCGGCTGGTTTTCACTCCGCTTGCCTTTCGAGCTTCGCGCCCATCCGCCGGATTTGTTTCTCGGGCTCGCCCAGGCAGTGCCGGCATGGAGGGGAAGATCTATTGGATTTATCTACGACTTGGGTTTTCTCAGGTTTCCCCAGTATTACCCCGGCACAGCTGCAAAACTTTCGCGTCAGACAACAAGCCTCATCCAGCGGTCGGACACACTTGTTACCACCTCGGAGGCTTCCAAGAAAGATATCAAATCATCCTTTGATGTAGCGGAAAAAAACATTGTGGTTTGCTACCCCGGCATTGAGCCGATATTTTACAAAAAAAACCCGGTGCCGCCGAAGGGTGAGCCATACTTTCTTTTTGTCGGAAGCCTGAAGCGTACGAAAAACGTAGCCACGCTCCTTCGTGCATTTGCACAATTTCTTAAAGAATCGAAAACTAAAATTAAACTCCTCCTTGCCGGCGGTGACTTTTGGCCCGATCCGGCTATAGACCGGGCGATACGGGACTTAGATCTTGAGAATTACGTGCGCAAATTAGGATTCGTCCCCGACCTTGAGCTTGCGCGGCTTTACGCCGGCGCACTGGTATTGGTTGTGCCGTCGTTTGTGGAGGGCTTCTGCCTGCCGGCTGCCGAGGCCATGGCTGCCGGCACGCCCGTCATCGGTTCAACCAGCGCTGCTATTCCCGAAATCGTGGGGGATGCCGGCATCTTTCTCCCGGCTGATGATGTTCCCGGCTTCGCCGCTGCCTTTACGCACATTGCGTCTTCTCCTCACCTGCGGGAAAGCCTGTCGCGCAACGCGCGGCTGCGGGCTAAAAGATTTTCATGGGAGAAGTTTACCCAGAAGGTTCTTTCTTTGTATGAAACATGAAGCAAAGGTTGCACTCGTGCGCGGTAAGTTTCTCAATAAATTTGAGATGCAGACGTTTGAAAAACTCGATCCGCGTTTTAGCCTCACCGCATTCGGGTCGCTGACTCCGTTTCATGACCGGTTTTCTTTTCCGGTCGTCAAGCTTGCCTCGCCCATGGATATTCCGGAGTTTCCGTTTAAAATGTCCGTTCTCAATCGACTTTTTGTGGACGCGCACTATCTTTTGGGTCTTGAAAAGCGTCTTTTGGGGTTTGACCTGGTCCACACGGCCGAGACGTACTACCACTATACCCAGCAGGCGCTGGACGCCAAACGTCGGGGACTAGTTAAGAAGGTGATAGCGACGGTTCTGGATAATATTCCTCATAATAATGAAGGTATCCGGGGGCGAAAGCGGTTTAAACAAAGAAGCGTTAACCAGCTTGACCACATCATTGCTCTCACGAGCGGTACCAAAGGAGCGCTTCTGTCTGAGGGAGCGGATGAGCAAAAAATTACCGTAGTCGGCTTTGGCGTCGATACACATCGTTTCCGGCCGTTTAGGAAACAGAGAAAAAGTGGCGACCGGGTTACCATCCTTTTCTGCGGACGGTTTGTAGCCGAAAAAGGAGTTCTGGAGCTCGTGAGTGCGTTGGGGAGGCTCATGCGCAACCCCGAAATCCGGAAAAAGAATCTCCGTCTTGTTTTGGTCGGCAGTGGGCCGCTGGAGAAAAAATTATTCCGGTTGGAGCGGGAGCTGGGTGTGGAACGATTTGTCCGGCATGAGGAGGCTCCTTATGACCGCATGCACGAAGTGTACCGGGAGGCTGACATGCTTGTTCTTCCCAGTAAACCCACGCCGACGTGGACAGAGCAGTTCGGCATGGTGCTTATAGAAGCCATGGCGTCTGGTTTGCCGGTGGTTGCAACCAGAACCGGCGCCATACCCGAGATCGTGGGGGACGCCGGGATTCTCGTGCCGCCGGCGGATACCGGCGAGCTTGCGCGCGGTCTGGCAAAGCTTGTGCTGGATTTTGACGAGCGGTTAATTCTGGGAGAGCGCGCCAGGCGCAGGGCGGTATCGATGTTTGACGCATCCCGGGTTGCAGAAAAAATAGAGTCGGTCTACGAGAGGGTCCTGTGGCCGTGATATACTCTAAGCACTAGTAGCAACCCTTATGCTTTCCGCTGTAATTTTAAGCCATAACGACGAGGTGATTCTTGGCCGGGCAATCCGCAGTGTCGGATTCTGCGACGAGGTCGTGGTCATTGACGATGATTCGACAGACGGCACCCGTGAAGTAGCTAAAAAGCTCGGCGCGAAAGTGTATCAGCGCCCACTGGGGAGCGATTTTTCAAAGCAGCGCAACTTCGGCCTTTCCAAAGCCACTGGCTCGTGGGTACTTTTTGTCGACAGTGATGAAGTAGTAACTGCGGAGCTGGCAAAGGAAATGAAGGAGGCGATCAGCAATTCCTCTGACACCGCCGGATACTACCTGAAGCGCCGCGACACCATGTGGGGGAGAGTGCTCCGTTTTGGCGAGACAGGGAGGATAAAGCTGCTGCGGCTTGCCCGGAAGGATGCAGGAAGCTGGCGCCGGCCGGTGCACGAAGTCTGGGACATACGTGGAACCATTGGCGAACTGACCCATAGTCTCGATCATTTTCCCCACCCCAACGTCGCACAATTTATAGACGAAATTAACAGGTATTCGACCATAAACGCACGGTATTTATATGAAAAGGGAATTCGTGTCGCCTGGTGGCACATAGTCGCGTACCCGAAGGCCAAGTTTTTAGTCAACTATATTTGGCGGCTGGGATTTTTGGACGGTACCGCAGGAGCAGTCGTGGCGCTTCTCATGAGTCTTCACTCATTCCTTACACGGGGAAAGCTCTGGCTCCTTCAGTCAGAACACCACAGATGAAGTATCTGATCGCCCTTTTTTTCATCAGTCTTCTTGCGGGCCCGGGTATTGCCCTGGAGCCTTTTGGGGGAGTAAAAATATATGCGCATGATATCGTGCTTTTTGTTCTCCTTTTGGCCCATGCGCGGCACAGACCGAAACATATCCCGCCCCTGGCAGGGCGCATTATCGGATTTGCAGCTGTGTGTGTGCTCTCTCTGGCAGTAAACGCCCTGCTTCTTCCCCGGCGCGCTATTGGGACCGGTCTTTTGTACCTGGTTCGGTTCCTCTCGTATGCTTCGCTTTACTGGGTTGTATCAGAGGACCAGAAAAACAAGAGGTATTGGCTCTTTTTGCTATATGGATTCGGGGTGGCACTGGCTGTTTTGGGACTTGTTCAGATAGTGCTTTACCCGGATCTGCGCAACCTCTATTATCTGGGTTGGGATCCTCATTTTCAAAGGCTTTTTAGCAGCCTTCTGGATCCGAACTTTACAGGGATTCTTCTGGTTCTGGCTTTGATGATAGGATTTTCTTTCAAAGAAAAAAACCAGCTGTGGTTTTTATTTCAGGCAGCGTTGTTTTACAGTCTCGGTCTTACGTTTTCCCGGTCAAGTATACTTTCTCTTATTGCTGCATCCGTTACATTAACAATTTTAAAAGCAAAAAAAAGGCAGCCGGCGCTTCTGGGGATTGTTTTGGTTCTCTTTGTCATGGAAATATTTTCAAATTCCGGGGAAGGGAGGAGTTTACTCCGGACAGCCTCAGTGTATGCGCGGTTAGCCAACTGGCAGTCAGCGAGTCAGCTGATGCTCGCAAAGCCTGTACTGGGTTGGGGATTTAATACGCTTTCGTATATAAGGCCTCCTGGCCCGCGAACCGATGGAGTCCAAAATATTCCTTCGCACTCATCTGCTGGCGTGGACAACAGTTTTCTTTTTGTGGGCGCGACGACAGGGTTTCTTGGACTATTTGCGTACCTCTGGCTCCTGTGGGGCATATGGCAGACAGGCCGCGGAAACACGCTTCTTCGAAGCTCAATGGTTGCCATGCTCGTACACGCGCAGTTTGTCAACAGTCTTTTTTATCCCTGGGTCATGGTGTGGCTGTGGGTGTTGAGCGCAGCGGTAGAACGGGCTACTTCTGATAGCTGACGTTTCTCTCGACTGTGGTTTGATTTTCCGCCTCGTCGGTCGCGACAACGCGAAGAAGATTTTCTCCCTCGGCAAGCGATATATTGATCTCAAAAGATCCGTCGCTTTGGACTATGACGAAGCGCTCGTTGACGGTTACGCGGCTGCCTTCCTCTGTTTTTCCGGAAACGAGAACAGTATTGGTGTCTCCTTTTATCGTGTCGCCGTCTTTGGGCTGGGTGACGTCCAGAAGCGGCGGCTTTTTTTTGATGACGAGTGTCGTCACATCGGAGAGTTCACTGGTATTTCCTTTGTCATCTGCAATTTTGGCGCTTATAGTGTGTGTCCCCTCTTCAAGCGTCAGGTCAAAGGAAAACGTCCCGGTCTGCGCTATCGTGGCTTTTTTGGCCTCCGTATCATCCACATAAAGGATCACGGTCATCTGTTCGGTCGCGACACCGGTGACGGTTATTTCATTGGTGCTTATCGCCTTGGGCAATGGGTTAAGGGTTGGAGGTATGAGAATTGTTTGTTCGGCAGTTTGTGTCGGTGGAGAGCCGCCGCGCAGCCGGTCGACCAGCAGACTGAAGCCAACCAGGAGCCTTAGGCCGAAAAAGCCCAGGAATACCAGGAGACCCACGCTGCCCAGAAGCGCGAGTGTGAGTCGTCTTCGTTCTCGTTTTTCGCTTGTCCGTGCAATTCTGGAATTCATAGAAATACTGGAGCCGTCTGTCGGGATCGAACCGACGACCTACGCTTTACGAAAGCGCCGCTCTACCAGCTGAG
>CAYNWD010000022.1:0-2692 GCA_964400835.1 uncultured Gammaproteobacteria bacterium
GTGGCTGCTTATCGCCGCCTCTTTCCTTTCCTTCCTCCTGGGCGACAGTCTCGACGGCATACTCATAATCCTTATCGTCATTCTCAACGCCATCCTGGGCTTTGTGCAGGAATTTAAAGCAGAAAAAGCGCTCGCCGCACTCAAACGCATGACCGTCTCCCACGTGCGCGTCATCCGCGACGCTGCAGTCAGTGAGCTTGAAAACACCCGCCTGGTACCGGGAGACGTCATACTTTTGGAAGAAGGCGATAAAGTGCCGGCCGATGCCAGGCTCATAGACGCCATGCATCTGGAAATAAACGAGGCATCCTTTACCGGCGAGTCGCTTCCGATAGCAAAAGACACAAAAAAAGAAAATCTTGTGTATATGGGCACCATCGTTTCGGCCGGCCGGGCGACGGCAGCAGTGGTGGCGACCGGCATGAAAACCAAATTCGGAGGAATTGCCGCACAGCTTTCAGAAATGCGCGACGAGGAGACGCCTCTGGAGAAAAAAATGGGAATTTTGGGCCGGCAGCTTGGCATGGTGGCGCTCGGCGCAGCAGGGGTCATTTTCGGTTTGGGATTTTTGCGGCGCGACCCGCTGTTTGATTCGGTCATTACTGCCATAAGCCTGGCGGTCGCAGCAGTGCCGGAAGGGCTTCCGGCAGTCGTCACCATTACGCTGGCCATCGGCACCCAGAGAATGGCCAGGCAAAGATCCATTCTGCGAAAGCTTTCAGCGATTGAATCCTTGGGGAGCGTGACCGTAATTGCAACTGATAAAACCGGCACGATTACCCAAAACGATATGCGCGTCACCGACGTGTGGGCAGACGGCAAGGCAGCGCAGGCTGCACTCGTGCGCGTCGGAGTACTTTGCAACAACGCAAACCTGGCCCAGCACGCGGACCGCACACATGTCGTCGGCGATAAAACAGAGGGGAGCCTTCTTTTGTATGCAAAAGACACGCACCCCAAGCTCCTCCAGGCCCGGCAGACGGGCACTTTGGTCGAGGAGTTCGCCTTTCACCCTGAGCTCAAGCGCATGAGCGTGGTCTGGAGGGAGAATGGGACGACGGATGTTCTGACCAAAGGCGCGCCGGAATATATTTTAGGCAAATGCGATACCTTTTTGTCCAAAAACGGCCGCGTCCGACTTACCGAGGCGCAAAGACAGAATATCCAAAAAGCATTGCGCAGCCACGCCAGCCGGGGCCTGCGGCTCATTGCCATGGCCCAAAAAGCCATTGACTGGAGCAATCAGTCCCGCCAGGAGGTCGAAGCAGGCCTGACGTTTATTGGCTTCGTGGGCATCTCGGACCCTGCCCGGCCGGAGGTGCGGGAGGCGGTGGCACTGGCACAAAAAGCCGGCATCCTCACACTTATGATAACCGGCGACAACGAACTGACTGCAAGCGCCATTGCGCAGAGCGTGGGACTCATACAGCCCGGCGAGGAAGTCATGACCGGATCAGCCTTTGCGACACTCACGGACGAGGAGGCGCGCCGTGCCCTTTCTGATGTGCGCATTTACGCCCGTACAACGCCTGAGCAAAAGTTGCGCATCGTTACTCTCCTGCAGCAGATGGGGCATGTCGTGGCAGTCACCGGTGACGGGGTCAACGATGCGCTCGCCCTCAAACAGGCGGACGTAGGTGTGGCCATGGGGATCATGGGCACGGACGTGGCCAAAGAGGCAGCGGATATGATCATCACCGATGACAACTACGCGTCGCTCGTCGTGGCGATTGAGGAGGGCAGGACTATTTTTGACAATATAAAATCAGCGACCAAATACCTCATCGGCTGCAATATCGGCGAGATTATTGCTATTACCGGCGGCGTCATTCTCGGGTGGCCGTTTGTCGTGACCCCGCTTCAGATTCTATATATTAATCTCGTTACCGACGGCCTGCCTGCCATCGCCCTGTCCCTGACGCCCAAGCAGCGGGATATCATGAAAAACCGTCCCCGCACGGAAAAGACGATCTTCGGCATCCACGACCTGTACTGGTTTGCAGAAGTGTCTATTCTCACCGGTGCAGCAACCATTCTGGCATTTTCCCTTGGATGGGGTGAGAGCGTTACCGTAGCGCGCACACTCGCGTTTACCGCGCTTATTCTGGCCCAGCAGTATATTTTCTACGACGTTGCAGCCAGAAATCACAGCGTGACTAGGCTTTCCGTCCGCCGCTTCCTGTGGCTACTCGTACCGTTGGTTATTGTCATTGGTCAGGCAGTGCTTCTTTTCGTGCCGGCGTTGCATACCGTTTTCAAAATTACGACGCCCGGACTTGGGTCTCTTGGAGTCGTGGTCGGGGTTACGACCGTCCTTCTCGTGTTTTCCGAGCTGCGCAAGCGCTTTGCCCGACACCTCTACTCCCACCACTAGTCTTTGGGGTTTAAGGAAACTGTGCTAACATAATGCTATGGCGATTAATTGGATATCTCTCTACAAAAAATATAAAGGGAAGTGGGTTGCGCTATATTCTGACGAAAAAACCGTGGCGGCCAGCGGGAGCACTGCCAAAATAGCGTATAAAAAAGCAAAGGTACGTGGTGCCAAAAATCCTATTCTTTCCTATATTCCGGTGAAAATTGTGCCCAAAGTAGGGGCCGGTCATGAAATTTAAGTACAAAAAAATCGCTCCGGGCATCATTCGGCCAATAATCCCCGTTACTCTCCGCAATAGAAATCAATCCATAACGT
>CAYNWD010000022.1:2702-11328 GCA_964400835.1 uncultured Gammaproteobacteria bacterium
TTCCGGCTCCGGTATGTGCATGTTACATGGCCAAATCGGTGAATTTTTGGGGATAGATATCAGAAGCGGAACGCAGGGAAGTTTAGGGGGTGTGGTGGGAAAACCTGTCGTCGCCTATTATCACACTATAGAGGTCGAAATTGGCGGCAATAAAACGAACGTGACAGCCGGATTTACAGAGGAGTCAAGATTTGAGCATGGTTTTCTTGGTCAAAGGGGTATTTTTACTTCCTATACAATACATTTCTTTTACCGAAAAGCAGTCGTTGAGCTTCGCCCTGATATTCATGTTAACTAGCCGGTCTGGCTTGAGGCCGTTGGCCGTATTTGTTATCATGGAGGCTAGAGAGATCACCGTATAAGGCTCAAGGAGTGCTTTTTGTGGGCCGTTAGCTCAACGGCAGAGCAGCCCCGATTTAATCGGGGTTGGTTGAAGGTTTGCCGAAAGTGTATACATAGTGAATTGGATCATTAGTTTTCGTGGGCCGTTAGCTCAACGGCAGAGCAGCAGCCTTTTAAGCTGTTGGTTGAAGGTTCGAATCCTTCACGGCTCACCAAGCAATATAAAGTATCTGGGTAGCCCGACAAGAAGGGAAAATCAAGGTCTGACCCCAATTTTCTTTTGGTTTTTGACTTCATAGTACAATATGGCTAGTAACTGTCTGCAAATTGGCGTCGTTAGGCACTTACATGCAAAATTAGAATATGCCTGAAAAAGTTCGCAAACCTCCGCCAGACCAGGATCCCAATTATCTCGCCTATCAAGCCGCAGCTGCGGGGGAGGCTTTTAAGGATTTGACGCCCGGGACCTTTGTAGCCTTTGTCGCGGGAAATTTCGCTGCAAGTGGAGCAACAGAAGCAGCAGCAATCATGGATGCTTTTGTTAAAACCGGAAGTCTGGCAATTTTTATAGCACAACCCGGGGTAGAGAAACCAGTTCTCGATCTTCGGACCCCCGGTGAGGTACGTCCCGCTGAGTGATTAAATTCCTGTAACAACTATCCGGTCACGTTTTGAATGTGGTTAAAATGCCGGACGGAGTAATCAGCATTTAGTTCTATCGCGATGACGTCTATGCGTTGCGCCCGGGGCAGCTCGGGGTGCAGCGACGCGTAATACTGTGCCGTCAGGATAACTTCGCGAAGTTTACGGGGCGTGACCGCCTCCTCCGGCCTGCCGAAGCGGCGGCCGATTCTGGTTTTTACTTCCACAAATACCAGGGTGCCTGCAACGAGGCAAATAATATCGAGCTCTCCGTAGCGTTTCTTGAAATTTCTTCCGATGATCCTGTACCCCCGCTTGACCAGGAATCTGGCGGCTAAATCCTCTCCGGCCTTACCCAGCCGTTGGGACTGTGTGGTGGGTAGTCTCATGAAGCCTGACTGCGTCTTTGCCAAGTCTTTCGCGCAGGTAGTAGAGTTTCGCGCGGCGCACGCGTGAGCGTGATTTCACGACGATTTTTTTAATCCACGGAGATACAAGCGGAAAAATGCGCTCGACCCCGATTGCTCCCGCACCCATGTGCCGGACCGTCATGGACTGGTTTTCGCTACTGCCCTTTATCGCAATCACGATGCCGTCAAATTCCTGCACCCGCTCGCGGGTTTCCTCTTTTACCTCGCGCTTGGTTTTGCCGGAGACCTTTTCTTTCTCAATGAGCCGGTAATGCACGCTCACGGTGTCGCCGACATGCACGGGAACTGACTTTTGACTGTCTCCCTCGCCTGTTTTCCAGATTGCCGTATTTGCCATAGGTGTTATTTTACCAGCTTCGTCACATTTCCTCAACATTGTGCTGCGTGCTTTCGCGAAATCCCGCGGGCGTAATGCGCATAAACTCCGCGTTGCGCCAGAGGTCCCGGATGGAAGCTGCATTGGAGTAGCTCATACCCGACCGCACAGCGCCCACGAGCTGGGTAATGACATCCTTAGCCGCTCCTTTGTAGGCGACGAAGCTCTCCACGCCTTCAGGAACAATATCTTCAAGTTCGGCATTTAGCTCCTGCTCGGAGAGTTCCTTTCTGACCTGCCCGCTAACGCCTGAGCGTAGCCCTGGCAGGCGGGCCTGCCCGCTCACGCTATTTATTTTACGTGACGCCACGGCGCTAAAGGAAGCGGCCCCGCGGTGCACCTTGTACTTCTGGCCGCGGCGCATAATCACACTTCCCGGACTCTCGTCGGTGCCGGCCAACCAGCCGGTAATCATAACCGTACTGGCTCCGGCAGACAGCGCCTTGGTCATATCTGCCGGAAAGTTGGTCCCGCCGTCTGAAATAAGCGGGATTTTTGCCCTCTGACACACCGGTGCGCACTCAAAAAGAGCCGTCAGCTGCGGCACACCCGCACCCGCGACAATACGCGTAATGCATATCCCGCCCGGCCCGATCCCGACCTTGACGCTATCTACATCAAGTTTTACCAGGTCTTTCGCTGCCTGGGCCGTTGCAATGTTGCCGGCGATGAGGTCCACTGACCGGCAGACGGACCGGAGCTTTTTTATCGCCCGCAGTCCGTTTACCGAGTGCACATGGGCAATATCCACGACAATCGCATCGACCCCAGCTCGGACGAGTTCCTTGGCGCGCTCCACAAAGTCGCCCACGACGCCCACAGCCGCACCCACGCGCAGTCTGCCCTTTTTGTCCTTGGTTGCAAAAGGATAAATATCCTCGTTAAGTACGGTTCGGGAAGTAATGAGCCCTATCAGTTTACCCGCAGCGTTGACCAGCGGCAGTTTCTCTACTTTATGTTTTCGGAAAAGCTGCCGCGCCTGGCTCAGTGTCACGCTGGGGCGGGCGGTGATAAGTTTGGAAGCCGGGGTCATAAGGCTTTTGACGCGCACCGTGCTATCCGGCAGAAACCACATGTCCCGCTCCGTGAGAAGTCCAACGACGCGGTTTGCCCGATCAACTACAACCGCGCTGGATACATTATGGAGTTTCAGGAGCGGCTTAATTTCCGCGACAGTCTGCTCCGGCTCTACGGTAAAGGGCGTTCCCATCACAAAGCCCTCGCTGCGTTTCACCTTGGTGACCTCAGACACCTCTTCTTCTATACTCATAAAGCGGTGAATGATACCGATCGCTCCGAGCTTGGCCATGGCTATGGCCATGGCGCTTTCCGTCACAGTGTCGACGTTGGACGACACAAACGGTATGGAAAGCTCAATGTTGCGCGAAACGCGTGTTCTGGTCGACACCAGCTTGCGGGAGGCAATGTCAGACTTCTGCGGCACCAGGAGTACGTCGTCATAGGTGAGGCCCAAAGGCAAATTCCGGCGTTTCATACTTTTAGAAACTCCTTTCTGTCCGGACCCACGGACACAAAACGAACCGGAACCCCGGTCTCCTTTGCAATAAAGCGGATAAGCTGCTGCGCCTCTCTCGGAAGTCGGGAAAACCGCCTAACCGATGTGATCGGCTCCTTCCATCCGCGAAACCACCGGTACTCCGGCCGGCAGGAGGCCAGGTCTGCTATCTGGCTGGGAAACTCGGTTATGATTTTTCTTCCCAGCCGGTAGCCCACACAGACGCCAATCTTCGGCAGTCCGCTTAAAACATCCAGCTTGGTGACGGCAAGCATCGTAGCGCCGTTTAAACGGATGCTGTAGCGCAAAACCGCTACATCGAGCCAGCCGCAACGCCGGGGCCGTTTGGAAACCGTGCCGAACTCATGGCCGTTTTGGCGGATACGCTCACCGGTTGCATTTGTGAGCTCTGTCGGGAACGGGCCGTTGCCGACGCGCGTCGTGTACGCTTTGGTGACGCCCAGGACCGGGAGACTTCTCGCCGGTATACCCACACTGGGAAACACTGCAGAGGCCAACGTAGGAGGGGCGACCGTAAAAGGATAGGTACCAAACACCGGGTCGAGCAGTGGGGCGTGCGCCAGTGCAAAAAGAAACGCCTGCGTTGCCAGTTTTACCGACACCAGACGTGACACATCGCCGACGTAGGAGGCAAGTTTTTTTCCATACCGTGCATATTCTGCGACCAAATCGCCAACCGACAGAGTTACACGCATGCCGTAGGCTTTCCGCAGAATAGCGAGCTTGAGCGGCACGATCTTCTCCAATTTTTCCCGCAAGAGTTTCGGTCTGGTCAAAAATTCCAGCCGTATGCCGCTTCTGTTATTGCGGTCCTCATAGCAGTAGCCGATGCCCAACCGCAGACTTCCGGTGGCGTCTTTGCCTTTCCACTGCTCGCTCGCCGCATCCATCAGAGCGTGATAGGGCATGACCACGTGACACCGCGGATCGATGGTAAGGTCCACACGGAAACCCTTTTGTTGTAAAAACGAAATTTCAGTCAAAAGCACAGTAGGGTTTATGACCACGCCCTGGCTTATGAGCAGTTTTTTACCGGCAATAACGCCGGAGGGGACCAAAGACAAAGGATACCGCTCACCGGCAACCGAAACTGTGTGGCCGGCATTGTTGCCGCCGTTCCAACGGACCACGTAATCAAATCGGCCGGCTATGGCGTCTATGACCTTGCCTTTGCCTTCATCGCCCCACTGCAAGCCAACAACCGTCATGGACTGTTTCATATTAGAGCAAACGCTTTGCCCGTTTTACGCCGGTGCGGACAATGGTACCGGGATACGGATTTTTTAAAGATTGCCCAATGACTGATTTCACGGTCTCCGTGGTCAGGTATTTCGGAAAACGCCTCACGAGAATCTGGCTAAGCTCTGCTTTGTTCAACTGCCGTCCGCGTGTTTCCTCCTTAAGCGCTGCGTATACATCTGGCGCTCCGTGATGGACCAGAAACGTTTTTAAGGGCTCCACAAATACTTCCGCATGCGCATCTATGTCCTGTCTCATGACCTGCTTCTCTATCTCGATCCTGCGCAGCGCTTCCGAGAGACTTTGGTAAGAAAGAAGGCTGGAAGCAATCGGCAGGACGATGTGGCGCCGCACGGTCGAATCCGAAAAATCCCGCTGCAGCCGGTTGGTCATAAGAGTGCGGGAAAGCGTTTCTATCAGGCCATTGGCCACGCTCAAGCCACCCTCCGCGCCTTCAAAAAATATGGGATTCACTTTGTGCGGCATGCCGGCTGACCCGACCTCGGCCGCTACCATGGTTACCCGGACATAGTTTAAAAGGACATAGAGCCACATATTCCTGGCAAAGTCAGAAAGAATTACATTGATGCGGCCCATGCTCGACAGGTACCGGACGATGTCGTCATACGGCACTATCTGGGTAGCTGCGCTATGCATGAAAAGTCCCAGGCTTTTCAAAAAATTTTCAAAAATCCGCTGCCAGTCGGTATGACCCGGGCTGCCGGATAGTGCATGAAAAGTGCCGACTTCGCCGCTGAGCTTTGCGCGGAACCGAATGGATTGGAAAATTTCTATCTCGTCGCACAATCTAAGTAGGGAATTGGCTACTTCTTTGCCAAATGTCGTCAGTCCTGCGGGTACGCCGTGTGTTCGGGCAATCATCACCGTTGCGGTGTGCTGCGTACTTAGTCCCATAAGCGCAACCACGAGCTCCCGCAGGCCGGGCAAAAGCACCTCTTCCCTACTGCGCGTCAGAAGGAGAGCTGCTGCCGTGCTGTTTATGTCTTCCGATCCCAGGCCATAATTTATGACACGGGAAAGATTTCGGGAGGCTCTGGGAAGCTTTGAAATAAGATAGTATTCAATTGCTTTCAGGTCGTGCCGGGTCTCCCGTTCAATATCGGTAATTTTCTGTGCTTCGGCTAGGGAAAAATTCGACAGCAGTGAAGCAAGGAGCTTTTTTTCCTTTGGGGAAATATCTATACGCAACGTCGGCGCGACATATAGGACATACTGCACCATCACAGCCAGCCGTTCCCGGATCCAGGCAAACTCCGAAAAATAGGGTCTGAGGGAAAAAAGTTTTGCAGCGTTCCTCCCATCGAAATGGGTGAGGCTCGTGAGGGTATGCGAATCCTTCCAATTAACCACGTCTTTGATTACATGCCTGTAGAAAACGGATAAACAAAGGATGCGGCAAAAGCGGCCGTGACCGGTATTCCGGATGGTACTGCGTGCCCAGGAAGAACGGGTGCACGGACGGCGGCAGTTCTGCCGCCCCGACTAGCTTTTCTACCACCGATCGGCCGGAAAAAGCGAGTACCTTTTGTTCAAACTGCTTTACGTAGCGATCATTAAATTCATAGCGGTGGCGGTGGCGCTCCCCGACGATGCGCTCCACGGGCTTGTCGTAGCCGCCAAACCTAGTATAGCTGTCGTCTGCCAGAGTCCCTTTGGTAACGCGGCACTCCCATCTGCCCAGACGCATGGTGCCGCCGTAGGCGCGGCGCTTCATCTTTTCTTTTTGCGACGGAATGAGGTGAATGACCGGGTGCTTGGTTTTGGGATCACACTCCACAGTGTTTGCCCTGGAAAGGCCCAGTACATGGCGGCCGTATTCCACAACCGCAAGCTGCATGCCGTAACAAAGCCCCAGATACGGAACTTTCTGCTCCCGGACATGCTGGATCGCCGTAATCATGCCCTCCACCCCTCTCGGCCCCCAGCCGATCGGCACGATCGCGCCGTCCACACCGGCCAGAAGTTCAGCCGCGGATTCGCCTTTTTCTATGCGCTCGCTGTTTATCCACCGGGTTTTTATGGACACGCCCTCATGCCATCCTGCATGATCCAAGGCGTCCATGAGCGCGGCGTAGGAATCCCGAAGTTCATAGTCGCCGGTAGCAAAATACTTGCCGACGATGGCTATCTCCACACTCTTTTGCTTGCTCGCCTCGACGGTGGTGGAAAATGTTTTCCAGTCATTGAGCTTGGCAGCTTTGTCCTTCAGCCCCAGGTGGGAGAGGAGTCTTTGTGCCAGCTGCTGCGCCTCCAGAACAAGCGGCACTTCGTAGGCGCTTTGCATGTCCGGATTGTTTATGACGTGGTCCGGCTCCACGTTGCAAAACATGGCGAGACGCTCCCGTCTCCTTTTATCGATAGGCTTTTCCCCACGGCAGACGATAAAATCTGGCTGAATTCCCATGGACTGCAAAAACTTTACCGACAGCTGCGTGGGCTTCGTCTTGGGTTCGCCCAGATGCCGCGGTGTGGGCAGGTAGCTCACATGGACGTGCACGACCGGCGCCTTTTTGACAATTTTCAAAACCCGTGAGGCTTCGTAGTAGAGTATATTCTGGTATTCTCCGGCAGTGCCGCCCAGTTCCACCACCACGATATCCGCCTTGTCCTTTTTGGCTGCATCGTTTATGCGGCGGATAATCTCGTCGGTGACGTGCGGGATCGCCTCTACGTCTTCGCCGTCGTATTCAAAATTCCGTTCGCGGCGTATGACGTCAGTGTAAATCTGACCCATGGTGACAAAGTTATGCCGCATGACATTTTTGTCCATGAACTTTTCGTAGGAACCCATGTCCATGTCAGCCTCCGTTCCATCTTCGCACAGGAACGGATCGCCGTGCTCTATGGGGTTAATGAGCCCGGCATCGAGGTTGAGGTAGTTTTCACACTTTACCGGGGTGACGCGGTAACCGCGGGACTGGAGGAGAAGTCCGATAGAGGCAGCAGTGACGCCTTTGCCAAGGCCGGACAATACACCGCCTGATACGAAGATATATCGAGTGGGCATGGTCTAAGATACCAAAAACGGGCAGGTGTTGTCAAAGTACTACATCCGTGGTGCCGAAATACCGGTCGCCGAAATCCCCCAGACCGGGCACGATGTAGGCTTTGCTGTTTAACTTTTCATCGACGGCACCGGTGACGATGCGCACATCGGGATGCGCTTTGGTCAGCCGCCGTATTCCCTCTGGTGCCGCCACAATGCACACGGCCAGAAGCCGCTTGGCTCCTTTGGCCTTGAGAGCCGTAATCGTATCATCAAAGGAGCCGCCGGTGGCCAGCATGGGGTCAATGACCATGACCAGGTGGGAACTGAAAATTTTGGGCAGCTTGCGGTAGTATTCCCGCGCAATCGCGGTCTGTTCGTTTCGCTCGAGTCCCATAAATCCGACCGCGGCAGACGGCAACACATCCTGTACACTCGTGAGCATTGCTAAACCCGCTCGGAGCACCGGGACCACGATAACCTCTTCTTTCAATTTTGCGCCCGCAAAAGCAGCAAGCGGCGTGACTATTTTTGAGCCGGTGGTCGCAAGCGTCTTGGTCGCCTCCAAAACCAGAATTTTAGAAACAATCCCTGCGTGCCTGCGAAACTCTTCCGTACCCGTTTCTTTGTTGCGAAGGATGGTGAGCGAGTGGGAAAGGAGCGGGTGGGAAACGGTGGTCAACATAGAGGCAATCATGCAACGGTACTCACACGTTTTTCCAATTTTGTTATGGGCTCTTGGTTGTCAAGCATTGGGAGCAGACTGTCATGCAAAAGATCTCCGATAGATTCAATAATTTCTTTTTTCTGGGTCTCCATCGAGGCTTTTATATCCCTACTCTGACGCCCCATCGACGCATCAAAGTCTTCTCTGAGATACCGGAGTTCGTCCTTCAGTTCTTGCTTTGTCACAAAAACCTTCTTCAGTTTTTTGACATCATCATCGGTGATCATACATTCCCTAAACTACACCGTGAAACCCGGGCTGTCAATCCCGATAAAATCGTGGTCAGTGGAATTTTTCTCCCCAGCCGCAATAATGGACCTATTCT
>CAYNWD010000022.1:11338-16503 GCA_964400835.1 uncultured Gammaproteobacteria bacterium
GCCATCCGGAAAATCTTGTAGGTGAGACTTAATTTCATCCTGAAGTGCTAAGCCACCGTCATAATAAACTCTGTGTATCGGCATAACTCCTGCCCGTTCTAAGGCTTCAGCAGGATCAAAAGGGCCCTTCTTTCTTCCGATATCTATATCGTAAGCTTCTTGGAGTGTTTGCTGAGCTTTTATAAGAGGATCCATACTTATTCAAATCCCATTTTCTTTCCCCATGAGGGCGGGTCGTCAAACCATAAATCAACTATTTCCTTCTGCTTCTTTGTAATCTGGCCGTGCTTATAGGCGCTTTGCGCAATAAGCCTGCCAGACGTAAGTGTAAAAAGTTGTAGATTATGCTCGCGCAAGAGCTCCCGTGATGCTTTCGTTTGATACGTGCTGGATGAAATACAATACTTCACTATACCACCATTTGCCCGGATACACTCTGCGTTGTCTACGGCGCTCGTTGCCGATGAAATATGATCTTCAACAACCAAAACCATGCTCCCTTTTTTCAAAAACCCTTCCATTTTGTTCATCTTTCCGTATGTCTTTTTGCCCTGGCCTGCTAATTTCGTCGTTGGCCGGACAAAGACCAGGGGCAGTTTGAGCCGGTCCGCCATCCATGCCCCCATGGGAATCGCCGTAGTTGCTGTAGCGGAAATCCAATCTATGTTCGAAAAACCAATTTTATTTTGGAGAACCTCCAGATAATAATCAATGAAAATGTTTCTGATATTTACGTAGGACATAATCAAACGATTATCTATATAAATCGGACTCTTTATACCAGAAGTATAGGTATAGGGTGGGTCAAAACGAAAGGTAAATGCATGAATCTTTATCAGTAGCTGTGCAGCCCTATCCGCAACGCGAGGATCGTATATTTCATTATGTGACACCGGCGTATTCATAATTTTCCTTATCGGTAAGAATTGATCGAATCTCTCATTGCCAGAGCGGCAGCCCGTACATCAGCTGCAAAAATTATAGCACGTGAAGAATTGATAACCATGCCGGCATGCTTACTGTCTAACCCTGCCTTCATTGTCTCGCTTATGTCTCCGCCCTGCGTGCCTATTCCGGGCACGAGCAACGGCATATCACCCACAATACGTCGCACAATTGCAAGTTCAGTGGGGTAGGTAGCACCGACGACCAAAGAGCAATTTCCATTGGCGTTCCATTCCTTCGCAACTTTTTGTGCAACTACTTGATAAAGCGGTTTGCCGTTTATTTGAAGGTCCTGAAGCTCTCCAGCGCCCGGATTTGATGTCCTGCAAAGGATGATACTCCCCTTTTCCTTCCTATCTAAAAATGGCCGAAGGGCTTCTTGACCCAAATACGGATGCAGCGTTACTGCGTCTGCTCCTAGGTAATCAAATACATATTCAGCGTAATAGGCATTGGTGCTGCCAATATCCGCCCGCTTTGCATCCGAGATAAGGACGATTTCGGGATATTTCTCACGGATATAATCGCAGGTCATTTTGAGTTCGGCAATCCCCTGTGTACCCCGCGCCTCATAGAAGGCACTGCCGGGCTTAAACGCACACACAAGGTCGTGAGTGGCCTCAATAATAGCTTTATTAAAGCTAAATTGAGGTGTTTTATCCGCTCTAAGAGGGCCAGGAATTTTCTCCAGTTCGCTATCTAAGCCCACGCACAGAAGGGAATTATTTTTTGAAACTGCAGCGTTGAGCTTTTGATAAAATGTCATAGCAGTCTACTTTCCCTCTATCCTTCGAATTTCAATTGCCAGGTGCGGGTTCCACATGGCTCCTGTCGCTGATTGTACCGCATCCACGCCCGTTGCCATATACTGCCGGTAATCAGACGCTGTCGTCACGCCGCCCACACCCACCACGGCAAAATTCTTCCATCCCTTTCGCTTTTTTATATCCATAATCCGCTCGGCCATTTCAAACCCCGCCCAGCGGATCGCCGCTCCGCATATGCCGCTCATAAGCCGAACAGGACTTCCGGGAAGAATTTGTTTCCCTTGGCTATCGGTTACTTTTGCCTGAATGGTATTAATTGCCGCCACACCACTTGCATTCTCATAAATCGATGTAAGCAAAGCCTCAAGAGTGGCTTGTTCACCAGCCGGAAAATAACCGATTTTCACCAAAAGCGGTACATTGCCGGCGACAGACTTGACTGCCTCGAGTATTGCTCTGGAGGTTTCGACATCGTTACAAATAAGCCCTTCGCGGCCGACATTGGGGCAGGAAAAATTAACCTCTAGGACCGGTGCGCCCGTGTCCTTTGCAAGCTTTGCCGTACGGGCAAAATCTTCAACATATTGAGAGGCGGTCATCCCCTCTTGCCTTGTTCCCATAAAGCTTAAAATCATGAGGTTTCCGGGCTTCATTTCTTTTAAACCTGCCCGCACGTCCTCCTGCCAAACTGCGGGAGCCTTCGACGGAACGCCAAATGAGTTGGTGATACCGTCGCGAGTTACATCGATTGCATTAACATTATTGTCTCCAATGAGCGTATCGCCCGGTTTCACATCGCCTTTTGCATCGACCTTTATGACATTGGGAAACGGGTGACATGGGTACTCGTTGCCCCGCACGGTTTTGTAGGTGTTGAGTGAGAAACCCCATTGCCACGCTGCAGTGACAAACTTACTGTTCAAAAGCGGTCCCGCCGGTATGCCAAAAGGGGTATCAAGTTTAAATCCCAAAAAATGCGCTGATTTTCCCCGTAGAAATGGCGCAACGGGACGGTCCGCAAAATCTCCGAACGGCCCGGCCGCGCAATTTTCTTCGTAGGAGCGGGAAGCATCGTAAAACGGCACCATGAGTATTAAATATATAGTAGTACACTACAGCCCGAGCGCTTTGCGGCCGTGAGTGGTAGCTATCTCGACGAGCTGATCAACGTAGTAGAAACGGTTCGCCTCGGCTAGAATTCGAAGCTCCGTATACAGGTCACCATCAATAAGCGGCTGATAGATATCGGCCACATTATCCACACCCAGGCCAACCGGAATTCCCTCGGCAATGAGCTCCGGAACCGGAACAATGCTGTTGTGCAAAGAAGATTCCTTCGGCAGTTGCCTCATGGAAAGTGCAGCTGACGGGCAACAGACAACTATGAGCCCTGCTTTTTTCATGAGGCTATAGAGTTTTTTTCGGTACCCAGACGTTTGCGCGGCCACGGATACTGCGTGAATCGCAACCACTTTTCCTTCCAGTCCATATTCAATGGTTTTTTTTGCCAAAAGCTCGGTATCTTTTTCCTCCGGATTATTTTCCTGATCTATATGGACATGGACCATTTTCCCGGTTTCCCTGGCCCAGGAAAATAATGTGTCCAGGTGTTTTCCTGCGTGCGGCCGGTCTTTGGACGGAAGACCGCCGATAATGTCCACATACTCCAGCGCTTTTTCTGCCCATTTTTTGGCATTCGGATCCGTCACTCCCTTTAACACCTGATTGATGATGAGAAATGTGATCCTGTCCCTGTATTTTTTTTTGACCGCCACCGCGGCTTTCAGGGCACGCAGCTCCGTCACCGGATCGACATCGACGAACGAACACGTGGCAGTCGCGCCCTGCGTTATCATCGCCTGCACTGCCTTTTCGATGCGATTGAAATAATCTTCCTCGGTTGATTTTTTTTTCATTGCGTCAACCAAGGTCCATTTTTCCTCCATAAGCGCGTGCGCCGTATCCAAAAGCTCCGGCGTCACGGTGTAGGCGCGGTCAAAATGTGCATGGCAGTTTATCCACCCACCCTTTTCCTTGATGGATTTTATGATATACGATCGAAGATCAGACGTATCCATGGCTAGGAAGAATGTAGTTGACCGGCGGCAAGCTTGTCAACAAGCTGCTGGGCGACCGCCACACTCGTGACCAGAGGAGCGTTGCGCTTGAGCGTATATTCGCGAATGAGCTGGCCGTCGGTTTTCTCCTTGGGCTTCACTTTGGCACCGGTCGGAATGTTTATGACCATGTCAAACCGGTTCGCCTGCAGGAGATCCAGAAGGTTGGGTTTCAGGGCCGGCTCGGAAATTTTGTGCACCAAAATTGCCTCTAATCCATGCTTTCGCAGGAACTTATGGGTCTTATACGTCGCGTACAGCTTGTACTTCATGGCCGCAAGCTTTTTTATGCCCGGCAGAAGCTTATTTTTATTCGTCCGTTTGCCTATGGAGAGGAGCACTGTTTTTTCGCTCCTTTGGGCGAGCCGCATCTGCAGCGTGTACAGTTCAATAAAGCCCGCGGAGACATTCTGGTTAAATGCACTCGAGGCCATAAACGTCGCGAGTTTTTCTTCAAAAATGGTATTGGGCGTTTCTACCGCAACTGCCTCCGCCCTGCCTTTAAACAGCCGGACCGTCACTTTGCCCGTCACTTTCCGGTTTAAGTGATCGATAAATGCATTGAGGTCCTCAAACAGCGGCTCGTACCATTTGGCGCCGTAGCACAGATACGCCCATTTGGTATCGACCAGTGTTTTAAATTCATTTTCCTCGCGGGTAGAAACGTACTTTTCCAGATCCCGGTGGGCCGTAATGATGATTTCGGCTGCCGGCGCCTCATACAACCCACGGACTTTGAGTCCCACGACGCGGTCCTCGATGTGATGCGTGACACCCACACCGTGCTTGGCGCCCGTGGTGTTGAGCTTGAGAATGATGTTTTTGAGCGTGTCGTGCTTCCCGTTGACTGCAACGGGCAAGCCCTTTACAAACTCTATCTCCACATGCTCGGGCTCATTGGATGCCTTGAGGGGGGTTTTGCAGACAAGAAGAATTTTTTCCATCGGAGGAATGAGGCCGGGATTTTCTATTTCTCCGCCCTCGCCGGTGACGCCCCACATGTTGTCGTCATAGGAATACGGTTTATCCGCCGTCTGGCGCACCGGAATGCCGTGCTTTTTGGCATAGACAAGCTCCTCGTCCCGACCCATGGACCACTCCCGCACCGGGGCTATAATTTTTATATCCGGGTTCAGAGCCAGAGCAGTGCCTTCGATGCGCACCTGATCGTTGCCCTTGCCGGTGCAGCCGTGCGCGATGCAGTCGGCTCCTTCTGCGGCTGCTATTTTTACTGCCCATTTGGCCAAAAGCGGCCGGCCGATAGGTGTGGAAAGGTGGTAATGCCCCTGGTAGCTTGCGTTGGCTTTTATCCCCTTGGCAATATACTCATCGGCAA
>CAYNWD010000023.1:0-14108 GCA_964400835.1 uncultured Gammaproteobacteria bacterium
CTCCGCTCCTCCGGTGTACATGGCAACCGGCAGCCATTTTTTGGTGACCTGCGGATCCCAGGGAAGCGGAGACTGGCTCGCGGGGAGCGTTGGCAATTTCGAGACGCCCGGCGAAGCGGCCCCCGAGCCTGTCGAGGGAGATCGGGCTGCCCGAGAAATTGGCAACGCGACCTCAGCACCCGATATATCCCCCACACTCGGATACCGCAAAAAGTACCACGAACTGTCTAAAAATGTATCAGAAACATCGGTCTCGCGTCTGGCTTTGTCCCCGCACCCCGGACAGGCTACTTCGTAAAATTCTTTGTGCTTGGCCAAAGGCGCCACCCCGTCGTTGCCGGGTTTGTAATCTTCTATATACGGAAGCTCCACCGGAAGCTCCGACTCCGGCACCGGATACCAGCCCGCATTGCTACGCAAAGCGTTGCTGGCGGGCCAGCCCGCCATGCCGGCGGGAATTTCTAATTTCAAATTTCTAATTTCTAATTTGGATTTAGAACTTTGGATTTGCTTTGGATTTAGAACTTTGGATTTAGGATTTTCCATGAAAGATCCAGCTTCATCCGAAGTAAACCATGATCGGCCCTGATCAGCACACGTTGGACAGTACATCATGGGGATAGGCGGGCCCCAGTAGCGCTGACGGGAAATGATCCAATCGCGCAAATGGTAGGTCGTGACGCGCTTTCCCCATCTTTTTTGTTCAAAATAATCCTTGGTCTTCTCCATGGCCTCCTCAAACGGCAACCCGTTCAAAAAATCAGAATTCATCATAATTCCCGCATCCCCTGCCTGAATCACCTGGTCGGGTCTTTCAATGGAAGAGGTGTCAGCGTCCGGCCCTACAATAACCCTTTTTATCGGAAGATTGAACGTTTTGGCAAATTCAAAATCCCGCAGGTCATGACCCGGACATCCTTGTATTGCGCCCGTTCCCACGCCCATTATGACAAAGTCTGAAATCCAAACCGGGATTTTTTCTCCGGTAACGTGGTTGACCGCATACACACCGCTAAATACGCCGGTCTTTGTTCTCCCGGCAGCGGTTCTGGATTGATTTGACAGCCTTTTTACTGCATTAATGTACATTTGGATTGATTTGACGGCCTCTTTATTTATTATCACTCTTTTATCTTGAGTGCTGGAACCACTCGTTTCCGTTGCTCCCTCAATGAGTTTCGCAACGAAAGGATGCTCTGGAGACAAAACAAGAAATGTCGCAGCATAATTTACCGGTGTCGTCGTAAAACATTCTACGGTGCCTACCTCTTTCGCCCTATCTCCGTCAACAATGGTGTAGGTTATGTTGATCCCCTCTTTTTTCCCGATCCAGTTCTTTTGTGCGGCTAACACCTTTTCCGACCAGTTGAGGCTCTGAATGTTTTCCAGTAGTTTTCCCGCATATGCGGTAATCCTGAAAAACCATTGTTCTAATTGTTTTTTTTCAACTTTATTCCCGCACCGCTCACAGACTTCTATTTCCTCGCCTGTCTCTTGACGAAGGGAAACTTTTTGAGGAGCACTGCCAACAAACTCTTTTTTGACCACCTGCTCATCCGCGAGCACGGTCTTGCAGCTGGGGCACCAATTCACCTCTGCTTTCGCCCGGTACGCCAATCCGTTTTTAAACATCTGCACAAACAACCACTGTGTCCATCTATAATAATCCGGATCATATGTCTCCACAGTTCTCGGCCAATCATACATGCAGCCGATGGACCGCAGCTGGTTATAGAAGTTTTTCTCGGCGATTTTAGCCTGATCCATGGGGTGTTTCCCGATCTTTAAGGCATAATTTTCGCTGTGTATGCCGAATCCGTCCAGACCGATGGGCTCAAACACCGTGTGTCCGCTCATGCGCATAAACCTTCCGTATATGTCGCTGCCGGTAAATGCGTACATGTTGCCCACATGCAGCCCCTCGGCCGAAGGATACGGAAACATCATGAGGTTATAAAAAGGATTCGGGCCGGACAAATCGGCCCTGTGCAATGCTTCCTTCTCCCACTGCTCCTGCCACTTTTTTTCAACTGTTTTATGATCGTAGGAATCGCCCTTGACTTGCATACTATATGTAAGTATACTCACTTTTGAGCGTAAAACAAGAGAAAACCCTATATTGAACCGAAAATCAGTGCTTTGGGTAATCTTATAGTAATTCTACTTCCCTGTTATTAGCACTCAAAAGACTGGTAGAGACACAAAGAGAGGCATACAAGACAAAAATCGGGGCGAAACACGACAACGACGGCATGCTTCGAATCTCTTCACACTTCGATAATATTTAGCCCGTCACAACAATCTGAAATAATTTTAGCACCTATTGCAAAAGAGTGCTAGGTCTGCTTTCTGTCCCCCATCCGGGCGTCGCTGCTTCCTTTTACTGAGCATTTTCCGAACAAATAGCTGCATATACCCTTTATCTGGAAAAAATTACTATAAGGTCAAGATTTATTATATTATAGGCTATATACTCCGGGAAGCTTGATACAACGGGTTCTTTTCCCTCTTTTGTGCCAAATCAATCAGTATCCCCGACCGGCAGCGGATAGGTGAGTATTCACACTATATCATACAATTTATTTTGATCAATGGTATAGTTTGATATTTTTAATACAGCTATATTTATCATGCGGGAATTCGTGAAATATAGTATTTTTCTTAATTTTTCACCCACCGTACAAATTTTCTGGTAAGGATCTAACTGCATCATTTCCCCCTTGACAAGCTTATTACATATAGTATTTACTTAAATTATGAGGAAAATGCGCAGGAATCAATGGTCTAATGTGCCGTTATATCTGCATATTCTAGAGAAAGAATTCTCGCGGTATTTACAGCAGCGAAAATCTTCGGAAAAAACGCGGAGAAACTATATCAGCGATACTCGGCACTTCTGGTTGTGGATTTTGAGCCAATCTAGCCGCCATCTTCGCACTATTCCGCCGACGCACGAGGCAATGTTCAGCCGCATCACTCCCCACACGCTGTCAGCTTACCGCACCTCTCTCGTCGAGAGTAAAACACCCCTCAATACCATAAACCGGCGGCTCTCCAGCCTGCGGCTGCTTTTTCATTTTTGCCAGGAGAGAGGGCTCGTCACGGCAAGCCCGGCGCTGAATATAGCCAACATCAGCATCATTCAGCCGGCAGTTGCCGACCATACAGCGCTCCTTCACGCATTTACCGAGCACCTCAAAACCCAGGGAGCGTCAGGGAAAACAGTCCGGTTGTACACGGCGGACGTTTTAGAGTATCTCTTGTGGACCCATGGGCAGTCCAAACTGATGAATGGCTAAGTTCCAGGATCCTGCCAGCCTCAATGCTTACGAACAGCACCTCGCAGACCGGGGACTTTCTCCTAGTACCATCCAGCGGAAAAAAACTGCACTTTCCAAATTTGATGAATTTGTACAGGCCGACATACCGGCCGAACCAGCCACCCAGGCCAATGGCAACATTGTGATCCCGGCCGAACCAGCCAAAAAGCCGTCCCGAGTACTGCTTCCTACCACACTCGGACTGGTCATCCTGATTCTGGTTCTGGGTATAAACCGCGCCGTCCAGGTATTTCGACAAACGACCCCACGCGCAACGGGCGAACAACAGCCGGAAGTCTCCCTGCAGACGCCGCCTTCCCCGCAGGAATCACCGGAAGCCACATCCTCTGCCGCACAGGATCCCGGCTCGTCTCTGGCTAGTCAAAACGCTGCCCTGGTCATGACGTCAGAAAGCCCGTCTCTGTCGTCTTCCGGCACCTTTAAAATCGAGGGTGCCGCCGTCACAATCCAGACGTCACCATTCAGTAACGGCGACATTACGCTTTCGCCTGACGGCGCAGGACAGCTCCTGATCCGCTCCGCTACTGCAACGGACAATTCCATAGACGTGCGAAACGCAAACCTCACGGCCGGCAGCCTGATTTACGGCAACGTCGGCAACAACACCCTGGGCTATGATTTTTTGCGTTTTACCAACGGAGCCGATGAAACGCTCCACTTTTCCGTGGACGCGTCGGGAAATACGTACATCGGCGGAAGCGCAACCGTCGAAGGAACGCTCAAAACCGATGAAATAGCTGCTAAAGACAACGCAGTCATTCAGGTAAATGCACCCCTTAGTTTTTTAAACGCCGGCACTATCCAGACGACCGGCGGAAACCTGAATCTTTCTCCTTCCGGGATCGTGAATATTCCGGCTGTTATCAGTAACCTCGGAACGACCAATCTGGGCCGCGTGCAGATAAACGATGACCTGCAAATTTACGGCTCCGAATGGGTATCAGGCGGGCTGGATGTAGGCGGCAGAACCCGGCTGAACGGCCCGCTCTTTATCGTCAACGGCTACGGCCTGCCCGGATTTGAACTGGATCTTTCAGGCGATGCCACGGTTTCGGGTTCGCTTTCTTTGGCGCCCAATATTCCGGGGTACGTCGGCACCTGTACTGCCAGCAAAGCAGGAATGATCTACTATGATAGTGTAGATAATGTTTTGTACTACTGCAATGGCACAACCTGGGTGTCTGCCCAAAGCGGTGTCGGCGGCCCGACCGGTGCTACCGGTGCTACCGGTGCTACCGGAGCAACGGGTGCCACAGGATCTGCCGGTGCAAGTGGTCCCACAGGTTCCACCGGAGCCACCGGCGAAGCCGGTCCGACGGGCAGTACCGGAGCCACCGGCAGTGCCGGAAGCGCGGGCCCGACCGGAAGTACCGGAGCCACCGGCGCAGCCGGGCCGACGGGTGCCACGGGCGGCACGGGCTCCGACGGCAGTGGTGGCCCCACGGGTGCAACCGGTGCAACCGGAAGTACGGGAGCCACCGGCGCAGCCGGGCCGACCGGCAGTACCGGAGCCACCGGTGGAAACGGCCCCACGGGAGCTACCGGCCCGACCGGCGCAGGCGGATTAGCAGGAGCCACCGGCAGCACCGGATCTACCGGAGCCACCGGCTCTGACGGACCGACCGGGAGTACTGGTGCCACGGGAAGTACCGGAGCCACCGGTGGAAACGGCCCGACCGGCAGTACGGGAGCAACGGGAAGTGACGGCCCGACAGGAAGTACGGGCGCAACCGGTAGTGCTGGACCCACCGGAGCGACCGGAAGTACCGGCAGTACCGGAGCGACCGGTAGCGCTGGCCCCACGGGTGCCACCGGAGGTGCAGGCCCCACCGGAGCCACGGGTGCCACCGGAGGCGGTGGTACAGGCGGCGCAACCGGAGCCACCGGAGCCACCGGAGGCGACGGCCCCACGGGAAGTACCGGCAGTACCGGTGCCACGGGCGCCAACGGCCCGACGGGAGCCACCGGTGCCACCGGAACCGACGGAGGTGCAGGCCCCACGGGTGCCACCGGATCTACCGGCAGTACCGGTGCAACCGGTGCAGCCGGGCCGACCGGCAGTACCGGAGCCACCGGCAGCACGGGTGCCACGGGTGCCAACGGACCCACAGGCAGTACCGGGTCTACCGGGAGTACAGGAGCCACGGGTGAAGCGGGACCCACGGGAACTACCGGATCTACCGGCAGTACCGGAGCCGCCGGGCCGACCGGTGTAACTGGTGCGACGGGTGAACGCGGCGCTGCCGGCGAGAACCTGTTTGACCAGACGAATAACCTCATCTACCCCTACCCGGTCGTCAACCGCAGTATTGCACTGGGCAGCGACACCTTTTCGCCGTCAGACGACCCGTCTATAACGTCTACTGCCAGTGCACTCATCCTTTTAAACGGCGACACCGGCCAGATTTTGGGTGAGGACCTTATCACCGGCCGCAATATCCGCACCGACCTGCGCACCCCGGCCGGGGTGACGGACGTCTTTGTCTACGACACCAGCAAAGATCCGGACAGCGGCATATGGAGAAATGACGAGCGCGCCAAAGCAAGCAGCTGGTACAACGAAACGCTCGACAATATAGCCACAAGCTGTATTCTGGACACCGACGACCGCTGCGGCAACCGCGAGTTTCCGGCCAAAGCCATCCTGGTCGCCACCACGACCAATCTATATATCTATGATGCGCAGCGCAATACGCTCTGGATGGATTTCCGCAAAGGCGCCACCACGACCGTACAAATGATCGGCCCGACGACAAACGCCAATGATTCATCCGTGTTTGCCTTGGACGGCAAAATTTATTTCGGCGTCAGGGGTGCAGCCGGAGCTTTCTACGTCATCGACTTTGTCGGCGATACCGCGTACCGCTACAACGCAACGGATGACTATATAAGCGACAAAAATATCGCCAACAGAAATACCACCGTCACCTGGGCTACCGGACCATCCTCACCCATTCTCAACACCCAGGTGCGCGATGTGCATGCCCGCGTCATAAACGGCAAAACGTACGCGGTGGTCGGGACCAATGGTGGCGCGTCAGTTATCAATTTCACCGACCGCACCGTGTACGACTACGACGATGACATATCCGGAACCAATGACGCGATCTTCAGTATATGGCTGGACCGCGAAGGCAATATGTGGGCACTCAATCAGACGGCACAGCAACTGGAGAAATGGAACAATGTGATTGCCGACACGGCAGATGAAAACCCGGGTAACCCCGACGCCCGCTGGGATGAAACGACGACGCCCGCACTTTTTGACAGCGCACAGACCATAAACATCGCGCCGGCAGCGCTGGTTGTCACCGACGGAACGAGCCTGGTCGACAACACATCTCCAACTGCCTACGTGGCTCACAACGGCGGCATTACCGTGGTCCAGACCAAAACGGGCGACGAGACCAACGGATCCGTCAAATACTACACCAAAGACTTTATTACCGATGAAATGATTGGTGACATTCGGGCGTTTTGGCCGCTTCAGGCCGACAACACGAGTGCGGATCTTGAAGATGTATCGGTCAAAACAAATAATCTGACGGCCGCCAATATTGATGCGACTGACTCAGTCACTGGAGTCAGAAGCACGGCCACGGACTTCAATGGTACGGACGAAAACCTGTCCATAGCAACTGCCTCTGATGCAGATTTAGACTTTGCCACAACTGAAACCTTCTCTATTTCGGCCTGGGTATATGTGTCTAGCATGCCCGGCACCGGAGAACAGGACGGTATCGTCACCAAATGGGATGAAACGAGTACGCTTCGCGGATATCGACTCGTTGTTGAAAATGATGATGCAGACACAACCGGCAATTTTCAGGTGGATATCTACGACGAATCGGCAGATCAAACCATAACCGCCACCACTGCCAACGATACCGTACTGGCTGATACGTGG
Organism: uncultured Gammaproteobacteria bacterium; assembly: GCA_964400835.1. Lineage (GTDB taxonomy): Bacteria > Patescibacteriota > Microgenomatia > UBA10105 > UBA927 > CAYNWD01. Next base: position 7,249 of record CAYNWD010000023.1, read on the forward strand.
TATCACGTGACGGCGACGTTCAATGGCGGGGTAGCCGGTAGCGCCGAGGATCTCAAGCTCTATGTCAATGGCGTGTATGTGGACGGCAATGACGCCAACGCATCATTTTTGGGACTGGAAGATGTCGCCGCTGACTTTGTCATAGCAGACTATGATGCCACGGACGCTGTCGCTACCAATACAGCCTTTGCCGGCCGGATCGATGAGGCTATGGTGACAGGAGAAACGCTCACCGCGGGAGCCGTACGGCATGTTTATGAAGTCGGCTACCGGGCGCTGCAGAATCATACCGCTTCCAGAATTACCGGGGTAACGGGTGCAGATAATTACCAGCGTCTCATGGGCAACGCAAGCGGCGGCACAGCAGTCGAAAACCGTGCGTTTGCCGTCGGTGTGGATGACGGCAACCAGTTTATTTACGCCGGCCTCAATGACGCAACGACAAATACCGGCGGCGTCACGGTCGTGGGCCTCGACAGCGATTCGGCAGTCGACCTGTACGACGGAACAGCCAACACCGGCAAAGACGATGACATCGGCACGCAGTTTAGCGCAAATGATGTCGTTGCGCTGTCGGTTTCCGGCATGCCCTGCCCCGCATACAACAGCGGGACCACTGCCTGCAACAACAGCGCAACCCTGGCTATAGCCGGCACCAACGATACAGCCACGCGCGTCTGGATGGAGACGAGTGAAATATCTCTTTACAATGCGCTGTCTTTAATCGGCAGCCCTGCACTCACGAAAAACGACATCACGGTCAACAATATATTCACCATTTACAATACCTACAACAACCTCACCCAGTCCTCAACCGGTGAGAGGATCGACACGCCGGCGCTTCGCGTGGACAGTAACGAGGTCCTCGTCTACAACTAACCGGGCACGTCACCCAGTGCCATTGCTATGGATGTCAATGATTCGATCCTGACAACCGGGACGCTTCTTGATATCGACTCGACTGCCTTAACCACCGGCGATGTCCTCAATATAACAGCCAATGCTTTAACCTCCGGCAACATACTGGACATTTCATCCTCTGCAACTGCCATGACCGGAGCGCTCGGGCTTATAACCCTTTCGGGAAGTAACAGCGCCAATACCGGCTCCCTTCTGGAGCTTGCCAACACCGGAACAGCCAATACCAATACGACATTCTATATAAAACACTATGCAACCGGAACAAATAATCTCGCATTCCGGGTCGACGATGTATCAGGAGACACGACGCCGTTTGTCATAGACGGTACAGGCGCGGTCGGCGTCGGCACGAGTACCCCGGGAACTTCCCTGGATGTCGTGGGCGGATCCATCCGTACCGACGCGGATGCCTACACCGGTGATCTTTATGTCGGCTACGACGACGCCTCGGCAACCATCACGACCTATGACACGAACGAAAACCTGACGATTGATCCCAACGGCACCGGCACGGTCTTTTTCCACGGATCCACGTATGCTATCGAAAACGACGGCGACTTTATCGGCCAACGGTTCCTGGACAGCGCGGATAACACCTACTATATCGATCCCGCCAATACAACAACCTCAATTAGCCTTGCAGGAGGAAGTCAGATTCTCTTTGGATCAACAGGAAAAATAGCAACAACGACCAACAACAATCTGACTCTGGATGCCGGGTCCGGCACGGTCGTCATAGGCTCCGGCACGGGAAAGCTTGACGCCGGCACCATCGACCCTCCGTACACGATTAACGGACTCAAATTTGCCACCTACCAGGCGGCCATGACCGGCATAAAAGAAGAAACCACCGGCACGGTCGTGGCCCAAGACTATGTCGCGGGTGTCGGTTACAAAGCAACATTGGACTTTAGCAACGCAGACCCTGGAAGCGACCTGTGGCTGTTTACTAAAGTGACAGACCTGCGCCGGACGATCGATAAGCTGGTCGTGCTTTTGACGCCGGCCGGAGGCGGCCGGGCATGGTATAGCGTGAACCCCAATGACTTTACCGTCACTATATACAGCAGCCGACCGGCAACGGTCTCCTACCGGCTGACTGCTCCCCGCTTTGACTGGGAGAAATGGACAAACACCAGAAACGACGAGAGCGTGCCTGGCTTTATCATAAACGACGCGAGTGAACTGGCAACGGAAAGCAGTGGCGACGTGATCGGCACCTACGATGGCCTCACCGAGCTTTCACTTGAGCCGGTCCCTTCTTCTTTTGAATATCGCCTGGTGAACGCTGCCGGAGAAGTCATCCACGATGTTCTGGCGCTCTCCGGCGGGCTCATCGCAAATCTTACCGCCGGCCGCATAGATGCCGGAGTCATCACCTCGCCGGTTGCGGAAATTGACGCGCTCTATACCGATACCATCTCGCCGCTTGCCACGGATTCCAGCGGCATCAGCGTGAAGCTGGGAGAAAATCAAACTTTCGGCATTTTTGATAACGAAGGCAATTCTGCTGCGGTCTTTGACCAATCCGGCAACGCGACGTTTGCGGGCAGTCTCACGGCAGACAACGGCCAATTTACCAATATAACCATACAGCAATTGAGCAGCCTCCGGGAGGCGTCTGTTGCCGGAAACCTCACCGTGGGAGCTGATGCAACCGTTGCCGGAAAGCTTACCGCCGATCGGATTGCGACACGCTTCGGCGATCTGGACGACCGGATCTTCGGCATCGAGGCCTCGGTATCTGCCATAGCAACGGGAGAATCCGGATCTGCAACGCCAAGTAGCAGCACGACCGTGCCGGAGCTCACGGTGACCGATACGCTCGCCGTCTACGGCCAGACGACTTTGGGAACGACGAGTATCGCCGGATCGCTTTTTGTCGACGCTGCGGTGCAGATCACCCAAAGCGGCATCGACTTTCTGGGCGACACCTTCTATCTTTTGGCCGACCGGCTGGCGAGTCTGGATATCTTAAACGGCATACTGCGCATTATTCCGCCGCCCCTGGCAGACAGCCTGGGGCTGGGAACTATCGTCGCCCGCGCCAATATTGAAATTGCCGGAACGATCAGTCCCCTGCCGGGTAGCGACCTGACCATTTCCCTCCCTCAGCTCGGAACGCCGGAGTCGACAGAATCAGGAAACTTGCTCAGCGGCTTCGGAAAACTCCTCGTCCGGGGTATAGACAATAACGTCGTGGCAGCAGTTGATGCCGCAGGCAACGCCACTTTTTCGGGTGAACTGGCTGCCCGCAAGCTCGTGATCGCCACAAGTCAGGAAGCCTCGGGAAGCGGCCAAAGTACAAACATTGGCTCCAACGCAACCGTGGGCACCGGTGTTCTCCCCGCTTTTGATACAAGTATTGTCGTGCCTACTACAAGCGTCACCGGCGCATCGTATATCTATATCACTCCTATAACCAGTACATCAAACAATGTCCTGTATGTCGCATCCAAAACCGACGGAGTCGGCTTTACCGTGCGCCTGGATACCCCGCTCCCCACCGACGTGGCATTTAACTGGTGGGTTATCAATTGAATCTACAAATATACAAATGGCAAATATACAAATGAATGAGCAAATATGGGGAGAATGCTAAGCGCTCGAATTTTGAACTATTTTACTCACGATGAGAAGAATCTCCTGGCACTCTCGAATATAGGGTTCAACGATTGCCTTCTGGAGAAGACCAGTATCCTGGGTCAGAGATAACCAGTATTTTGTTTCTTTTGTTTCCTTTTTGACTATCATATATTTCGCAACAAAGTCTTTTTTTGAACTCGCCGCATCAGCCTCTTGATCGTTTGCCCCCATTGAGGTGAGAGAGGAAGCAAGCGGGGAAATAACTGGCTTGCTTTCAACTGTTTTGGGGATTTTTTGCACTATACTGCGGAAGCAATCAATAACAAACCGGTATATTCTGCGATGAATGTCTTTGTCCGTATTTGCATATTTATTCATTACCAAAATTCTATCATTTATAACAAGAGAGCGAAAACTACGACCGTAAGCTCGTCGGATTTTTATCCCCCTTCGCTCCGATTAAATCGGAGCTTCGGAGGGATTTGGCTCCCTGCGAAGCGTGGGGAGAAGATACCCCGACCGTAAGGTCGAGGGAGCTTCATTTGTATATTTGTAGATTTGAAATTTGCAGATTTTTCTTAATCCGCGCAGATGTGGTATTCGGAGGGGGTGGGCGTGGGATACCCGCAGCGCAGCTGACTTCCGGCAATGTCACCGTCTGACAAATTATCGAGGACGACTTTAAGGAGAAAATCATCCGTGTCCGTGGGCTTCAGAGGATGCCGGTTGTAATTGTAATCCAGGGGAAGTGACTTCATGTACACGGTCTCACTGCCGCTCTCTCCCGCCTGAAACGGCCCGGTCCGGCTGCACTGTGACGTGCCGACCGTCCCGCACCCGTTTATGTAGTAGCCGGTGCCGCCGGGATATGCCCGAAAGTCATTATAATAAAGCCGCAGCGCGTTTCGCAGCTCCCGCAGCTCCGCTTTTTTGCGGCTGTCTTTGGCCCGCTGCCGGGCGCCGAGAAAATTCGGCATTGCCACACCCACGAGTGCCGCGATAATCGTAATGACCACGAGAAGCTCAATAAGGGAAAAGCCACTTTGAGCGGTGATACGTGACAAGTGAGATGAAACACGCCAGATATGAGACGGAGATTGCTTCGGTTTTTTCATGCGCATATATTTTAGCACCTTTCTCTCTCTGTCTCTTCTTGTCTTCTTGTCTTCCCGTCTTCTTGTCTCTTTGTCTCTTTGTATCTTAACCCTCTCCTCATTCCGTCGCCGTCAGATCGTGGCCGTTCTCGTCCGGCGCTATGTTCGTACTGGTGACGCTGTAGTTACATTTTTTAGCACCGCCGCAGTTGGTACTGGTGTAGTACTGGGCGACCCCGTTTGCGTCTTTGGGTACGTCGCGGTCTTCCAGGTTTTCCAGTTTGGCATAGAGCTGGTATTTGGTATTACTGCAGCAGACCGTATAGTCAAACTGCTTGGTATCCAGGGGATCTTTGGGAAGTTTCACCATGTACACCGTTGCATTGGCGTCAGTAAAAGTTTCCCCCCAGTTGCATGCAGTCGCGCCGTCGGTGCCGCAGGCGGCAATGTGGATGCCGTTTTCATTGGGGTATTTGCCGTAGTCATTGTAGTAGGCCTCCAAAGCCTGGCTGACGCCGCGCAAACTCGCTTTACGCTGATTGTCGCGACCCTTTGCCTGCGACGAGCGGAACGAAGAGAGCCCCAAAGACACCAAAACCCCCAGGATCACAATAACAACCAGAAGCTCAACGAGCGTAAAGCCGGAAGAGGACGAGAGACGAGGGACGAAAGATGCGAAACGTGATATGTGATATGCGATATGTGATATGAGGGACGGAAGACGGGTGTGTTTTTTCATGATTCTATTCTTAATTCTTAATTCTTAAATCTTAAATCTGACTTCCCGCATTCTAATTCGCGCACCTATTCGCCGGATCCCCACATTCATTATTACACGTCGGCTCAGCATACGACTGGGGACAGCCGCTGGCCGGCGGATCCGCGTAAATATTGCACTGGCCGCCGGGTGTGCAGGCATAAGTTCCCAGATACCCGCCGCCGCCGGGAGTCGGCGTAGGTGTGGGTGTCTCGCCTGCGTTGGGCACAAATCCGGGTGCAACCACCGAAATACCCGAGGAAATGCAGTAGTTGTAGCCGGCTCCCCAGCCGCACCCTTCCACCGGATCGCAGCCGAGCTTTTCTATATCAGGGTCGCCTTTGTTACGCAAAGAAGCACACGCCACATAGCCCGTGCACGGGTTTGTCTGCGGAACGTACAAATACGGATCCTTCGACCGGGGATCGCAGACCACCGCCCTCATACACCGCCCCACGTCAGGACTTGCACAGTTATCAAACGAGCCTTCCGGTGCATAACACTCTTTGTCATTGTAGTAATCTTCCAGTGAAATGCGCAACTCCTCCAGATCCGCTTTCCGTTTTGCGTCAAAGCCTTTGTCTATGTTACTGCGCATGGCAAGGAGAATAAGGAGCGCCAAAACCACGAGGATCGCAACCACAATGAGGAGTTCTGCAAGCGTCCAGCCTGCCTGCGCAGGCAAGCCTGCCTGATGCCGGTAAAACAATCGTTGACGAAGGAGCCGCATGAGAGTCGTTCATTCCAGTATTACACTTCAAGTCACGTGAATGCAACCCCTCTTCCTGTCTTACTCTCTTCCTGTCTTTCGATAAATCCAGGCGAACGTGGTCTGCCCACGCGAAATCGTATGCACGAGGGTAAACGCGTCGCTTGGTTTATCCCCCTTCGCTCCGATTAAATCGGAGCTTCGGAGGGATTTCGCTGCGCCGAATGAGGAGAAAATACCACGGGCATCAGACCGTGGGACTCCATTTTCAACCTTCAGCTGGCTCAAATGGGATAATTTATTTACAAGCACCACCGTATCCGCATCTTCCAGCCTGTAGGCATCGTGATCCTGCGGCCACAGCACATACCATCCCAGATGCCTGCCGATGGGCATATAGACACGGATTGCACCGTACCTCCTGTGCAGCCAGTCAATCGCCGGCCACACGGAAAGCGCTTCTATATCCTGATCAAAATTAGCCGAACTATTTCTTACTATAACATTGGTATAACTACTATTATAGGGAAAGAGAAACACGTTCATGGCGAAAAGATACAGGATTATTGCGGAGGCACCCACTGCTGCGGTCTTGGGCCAGACTTTGGCAATTTCCCGGCCGCCGAGGGCAGCCAAAAGCGACACTGCGGGTAAGACTTCAACAAAATGCCGCAGCCCGTCATAAAAAGCGGCATTGGGAAGCAAAGCCCGAAGGAGCGGTATGGTAAACCAGAGAAGGAGAATGCCGTATTTTTTGAAATTCCATATTGCCCTGATGATTCCGACTGTTGCA
>CAYNWD010000023.1:14118-16263 GCA_964400835.1 uncultured Gammaproteobacteria bacterium
CCGGCACGGGCGTATTGACCAGAAGATGAGCCCACGGATACCACCAAAGCGGCCGACCCACACCGACACGAAACAGCTCGCCGTTCCAAAACACCGCATACCCCTGCCCCACGGTCGTAAAGTACCGGATTACTTCAAGTGTCCGGCCCGCCGGATCAAACCACAGATACGGCCAGACAAGAATTGCAGTGAGGAAGCCAAGAGTCGCAATAAGTAATACGTGAGACGTGAGACGCCGGAGGCCAGCGGTGATAGACGATGATTTACCGGCCGACAATCTGATTGTCTGCAATCTCCATATTCCCCAGATAATCGGCACGTAGACCGCATTAAATTTAGTGGCCAAAGCCAGTCCCCACAAAACCGCCCCGAAGAGTAAATTCTGATACCCCCTGATACGTTGATTCCCGGAATCGGTGGCTAAAGTTCCCCGGACCAGGTAATACAGGCTCACGGTAAACATGGCTGCCTGGGCAGTATCTTTCAGATTAGAAAATCCGTACCCAAACAATGTCGGATACAAAAATGTAATACATGCCGCCAATAGACTCCACCCCTCCGAAAAGCCCAAAAGCCTGCCAAACCGAAACACCGTCGCAGTCAGTAAGCCAAAAAATATTCCCGTGGCGATATGAAACGCTATTATGATGACCGCCGGCCTTCTGCCTATCCCAAATTGTTCCAAAGCCACTGCTATTGCGGTACCCATATAATTTGGAACCGGCGGATAGCGCGCCAGGTCAGTCTGCTGAGAGTATATTCTGCCGCCAAAATACGATGCCGACGCGAGAGGATTCTCGATAATCCTGCGGTCCAAACCGCTCCGGAAAAATTTCCAGTACACCCCGCCAGCATATATGTTGTCCGGCTCATCCCAGGAAACGCCGAGAGACGGAGCCACAAAAATGCCGAGAACAACGATACAGAAAAAAAGGAGGAATGCGGCATGCCGAGAAACAAACTGCTTCATAGAGTATCAACCATCAGCTGTCAGTCATCAGTCGTCAGCAATCAGCCATCAATTGCAATTTGTTAGTTGCCTGCAGGCGGGTCAGTTGTCCGCTATCCTTTGATACAGCGCGCCTGCCACGATCACGCAGTAGAGCGCCAAACCGGTCGCGACAGACTGCAGCGTGAAAAAAAGGCCCTTTTCGCGGTATACAAACGAAAGAAACTTGCGCAGTAAACCAAGGTGTAAAAGAAAAAACGCCGCAGCCAGACTGAAGATCGCGACTGACAGCTGACGACTGAACGCCCCGATTATCAACAGGCCGGCAGCCGAAACCCCGGTCAGAGCGGTCAGCGTTTCCTGAGCCGTCGTTGCAACGGGATCAAATTTGCGCCTGCTGCTATAAAGCCTGCTCCAGAAGAAACTTCGCCAGAAATACTTTTTGGCGACCGGCCAAAAACCCTCAAATTCGTGGTGCACGCGCACGTCTGAAGCGAAGATTATGGCGTAGCGCCGGGCAATCCGGTACGTTATCTCCACATCCTCCATCTGCCGGAATGCTTCGTTAAAGCCTCCCAGCCGCACAAAAACCGAGCGCTTGATAGCCGCAATGCGCGTACTGAACAGGTAATAGTATCCCTCCCGCTCGGCTTCGTTCGTCCAGTAACTCCAGTCCCGAAGCGCCTTAAACTGGGGGAAAAATGCCCTGGTGTACTGGTGCTTGTCCCAGACCCCTGTCAGCGCCGTCAGGTCCGGATCAGCCGCGAATTTTTCCCTGATTTTTGCAAGCGTATCAGGATACACCGTCACGTCGCTGTCCAAAAACACCAGCACCCGGCCGGAAGCGCGCTTGGCGGCGGCGTTGCGGGCTGCTGCCGGACCGCGGTTTAATGGTATGCGGACAAGAACCGGCCGCCGGTTTCCGATTTTTTGTGAAAGAAGCTGCAGCAGTCGTTCCGGTTTTTCCTGGTGCGACGCGTCATCGCCGACGATAATCTCAAAGCCCCGAAACGGGGACTTCGCAAGAGACAAAAGGAGCGTTGCCAGCTTCTCCCAACGGTTGTAGACCGGGATAATAATGGAAAGATACGGTCGCATACTGCCAAGCCATACTATAGCTTCCGCCCTCGGGTTTGACAAGGAGATAGCCTATGGCATTGCGAGTACCAGCATATCCGCCCAGGGGTTTATGGGGT
>CAYNWD010000024.1:0-15390 GCA_964400835.1 uncultured Gammaproteobacteria bacterium
ATCGTCGCGCGGACGCCCTCGACCGAATAGGGATCGACGCAGTCGCCGACCAGGATCACCCCGCCGCAGCCCGCCGCATCGGCGGTGCGGATCACGGTGCCGAGATTGCCCGGGTCGCGGACGGCCTGCATGGCCCGTTGTGCCGCGTCTTCACCCACCACGTTAGTGAGGAGCTGCACAAGTCGTTTTCGTTCTAAGAGAAAATAAAACGTAAACACGAGCGTGGTCAGCGTGGTAATGAGATTGGAAAATATCCCCAGCGTTACCCGGATAATATTTTCACTGATGGGCGCAATCTGCGCAGTCAATGCATTGACGTCTATGTTCCAGTACGGCAAGACGCGCGCGGCAAACGCCGGAAGGTCAGTAATGAGCCGGGTCGACTGGGTCACAAGAAGCGGCATCGCTCCTGCCAAGGACACGCCAAAGACGCCAAAGACCAGTGCGTACACGATGAGTATACCGATCATGCGGGGAACGCGAAGCTTTTCGAAAAGTACCACCAATGGATGAATTGCCGTCATGAGGAGAAACGCGATAAAAAGAAGAAACAGTATATCCCGGATCTGGACCACCAGCCAGCCGAGCAGGATGAATAAAATCGCAAATACAATCGTCCGGTAGGAAATTTCTATTTTACTCATGCGTTATTTTTTAGTATACCACGAACTAACGAAATCCTGCACGGAGGCTCGCATATTTTTCGCTCCCGCATCAAACCAGGTGACGTCCTGTTTTTGAAACCAGGTCATTTGCCTTTTGGCGTACGCGAGTTCGCGCTGCGCCCACTGCTCTTCTGCTTGCTCCCTCGTCTTCTCCCCGCGAAGATAAGAAGTAACGGGCACGAGCCCCAAGCTTGTTGCGAGCTGAAAACTTTTCCGCAGCAACGCCGGGTCAAGATTAGCGACTTCCGCAACCCCTCCGTCAAATCGCTGCCGCACGCGTTCCCTGATGCGCGCCGACAACTCACGATCCGTTGCAGTAAGCCCTATCCACAGTGCATGAAACTGTAGTCTCCCGGGGGATTTTGATTCCGTATGTTTTTGCAGCCACAGGCTTATTTCCAAGCTGCGGATAAGCCGCCGGGGATTATGTCGGTCGGAATTGTTGAGTCCTTCTAAACGCTTGGGATCAGTGCGGCCCAGTTCGGAAATAAGCGTACTGACCGGGGATCCGGCAAAACGTGTGCGCAGTATTTTATCCGGCGGAATATCCATATACTGCCAATCTGACGCAATGCTTCGCATGTAGAGTCCGGTGCCGCCCACCACCATCGGCAGCTTTCCCCGCTTCCAGATGTCGGCAACGACCAGCCGGCTCAGATGCAAAAAAGCGGAAAGGTGAAACCCCTCAGCCGGCGGTACAAAATCCACGAGCCATATTCTGGTCCTGTTTTCATACACCGGAAGCCTCTTTCCCTGCCAGATAACCGTCGAGGAGGGTTTTTGGGTAAATCCGTCAGGGATGTCTTTCCCGGTTAACACATCAAGCCCACGGTAAACCTGCCGGGAATCAGCGGAAACGAGTTCCGCATCCAGCGGGGTGCTCAATGCAAGGGCGAGCGAAGTTTTTCCCGTTGCCGTCGGTCCGCAGATAAAAAGAAGCTTTTCCATGTGGTCCCATTGTACCCGGTCTTTAGGCTTCAAGGATAAACTTCCCCGACCGGTTGGTCGGGGGTTTTGTTTCGCCTTGAGTTGCTGCGCATTTACTTTAGCGCTTCATCTATGACATTACGCAATGGGTTTCACTCTCTTACTATGAATTTTTCAATGATCGTGGCCACACCGTCTTCGTCTACCGGCGGCGCCACAAAATCCGCAATTGCCTTGAGCTCATCCACGGCATTGCCCATGGCAATTTTGAGTCCTGACGCCATAAGGAGCGGAAAATCATTGTAGCTGTCACCGACGCCGATAATTTCGTCTTTAGAAATTTGCAATATTTTTCCGATTTCTACAATGCCGTGCAGCTTGGTTGCCTGACCGCTGGTCACCTCCAGGGAATGGTGTTCGTCTTTTTCCCAGGACAGCATTTTATGCGCGGCAATGCCCGGTATGCGCTCCAGTTCCTTGACGATACTATCTGCCTCCCTCGGCGTGATGGTTTCCAGAAAAAGACTGAACACCGTTTCAGGGTACGCGTCGGGCACGAGATCTGCGTCTTTCACCCCATCAAAAACCCGCAATGTTTTTTTGTATTTTCTGAAAATGCGCAGTATCGGCGGCAGGCTTGCTTTGTCGAGCGGATATTCTTTGAGTATCTCGCGCCGGACGGGATCGTAAATCTGCGTGCCGTTATTCAATACACACGGACCCGACAGGTCTAATTGCGAAAGCACTCCGGAGGCTAAATAAAGCGGTCTGCCGGTTGCAATGCATACATGCAAATGCCGCTTTGCCTTGGCAATGGCATGCTGCACGCGTGGCGAGGGAGTACTTTCTGTTCCGCTGGGGATGACCGTGCCGTCCAGGTCCAAAATAAGCGCTTTGTACTTCATTACTCCTTGCCAACGATCACCCGGGCATCGTACTCGCTGTCCTCGTCAAGTGTTGCGGCAGAAGTCCCGACGATATAATCGCCCTGGATATCTTCTTTGAGTAGCAACCGGTAGGCTTCCTTGCCGGATTTAACGAGAATTTCCGTCTCCTCGTAGGCATAGGAGTCCGCATTGCCGACCCGGGCAACCGTGTATCCTTTTTCCGTCAGAAGGGTTTTCATTTTGCCGGCTGCTCCCGCTACCCCGCCGCCGTTTACCACCTCAATCGTGATATCCGCGCGATTCACCGTTACCTGCGGGGTGGGCGTTAGCGCTATCGTTGGGGTCGGCGTCGGCTCGGTTGCGGATTTTCCGGCGCCGCCGGTCAGCGCAAAAATAAGACCAGCACCCACCAGTCCTGCTATACCCAAAACAACTATGGCCCACACGAGAAGAGATTTTCCGCCTCGTTTTCCGTTCCCCGACGCGGTGATCTCAGACGGCACCTGCGAGGAGTCTTTGGCAAAAAGCTCCTCTACCACTTCTTTGTGATCATCCTCCAGTGTATCCGTCTCCCGGGAATCGGGAAGAACGGGTTCCTCCTCTTGGAACTGGGGACCTGTCTCTTCCAGTCTCTCCACTGCGTCTTCGATTTCCTGTGCGTCTTTTTTTATGGTTTCTATGGGGTCATCTGCGGAGGGGGCTTCTTCCACTACCTCCACTACCTGCGTCGCCGGACGGTCTTGCAGAGTCGGTATGCTTGGGGCGGCAATGTGGGGAACGCTGGTTTTCCGTTTTCGTGCCATACCACGTAAGTCTACCACACCTGCCTTGCATTCTGTCAATACGCCCCGAAAAAGAAAAGCCCCCCGCCTGGTGAGGCATGAGGAGCCTTTCTGTCTCAAGAAGGCAGAGAAAGATATATGTTCTTAACGAACAACTTTCTTGAGTGCTTTACCGGCCGTAAATCCCGGAGTTTTGCGGGCGGGAATATTGATTGGCGCTCCGGTTTGCGGATTGCGTCCGGTTCGGGATTTTCGGGATCGCACCATAAACGTACCAAAACCCGTAACGACGACTTTGTCCCCTTTCTTCAATGCATCGGTCACCGCACCAAATACTGCTGCAACTGCTTCCCGTGATGCTTTTGCCGTCAGACTCGCCTTTTTGGCGACGACTTCAACCAAATCTGCTTTTGTCATTTTGAAAACTCACCTCCCCCTGGGCAGAAGATTAGAACAAGAAGAAAAATTTTTTGTCCCGTGATGACGGGATCTACGAGGCACTGTAGACTTTTCAGCGCGTCGTGTCAAGATGTCAAAATATGTATCTTGATAGAATGCTCCAATCTCTAAATCTTTCCGTATCTCTCTCGTGTGTATCTTCTCATTTGGCAATCTCTGTTGCGCGCAGTTCGCGGATCACGGAAATTTTTATTTGCCCCGGATACGTCAGCTTCTTTTCCACTTCTTCTTTTATCTCATGCGCCATAACTTGTGCTGCCGCGTCACTGACCGCCCCGGGATCCACGATGACGCGCAGTTCGCGGCCTGCCTGAAATGCAAACGACTCCCGCACACCGCTGTGAGATTTGGCGATTACCTCAAGGTCTTTCAGCCGCTTGATATATCCCTCCACGTCGTCATAGCGGGCTCCCGGCCGGGAACCGGAAATAGCATCGGCGATATAGACAATCATCGACTCAATGCTGGTAAACGGCGTATCCTCGTGGTGCTGCGCCACGCAATCAATCACTTTTTGCGGCAACCCGTATTTTTTAAGAAGCGACACACCCAACTCGACATGGGTTCCCTCCTCATCCGTCATGACTTTTCCGATGTCGTGAAGGAGACACCCAAGACGAACGATATTGGCATCCGCGCCGATTTCCTGCGCTATGGCAATGCCGATTTTGGTTTCTTCCAAGGTGTGGGCAATCATGTTTTGCCCGTAGGAAAACCGGTACTTAAACCGGCCCAAAAGCGCAACCAAAGGAGCCGGCAGATTATAGACCCCCACGGCATGGCACAGCTTTTGGCCTTCTTCAAACATAATGCGCTCGGTTTCCTTTTTGACGGTTTCGACCAATTCTTCAATTCTGCCCGGCTGTACCCGGCCGTCACGCAAAAGCCGCTCGAGGGTGACGCGCGCGATTTCGCGGCGCACCGGATCAAAACACGAAAGCCGGATGACTCCTTCTTCGTCCAGATCCACGTCCACACCGGTCGCCATTTCAAACGCCCGGATGTTGCGGCCTTCTTTGCCTATAATACGGCCCTTTGCTTCCTCGTCCGTTACCTTCACCACCGACACGGTAAACTCCGGCACATACTTGGTCGCGCCGTGCCGCATGGCATCGACCAGAATTTCCCGCGCCTTGACTTCTGCCTCATCCCGGGCCCTTGCCTCTTCCTCACGGATGAGTTTCGCCATGTCTTCCCGCAATTCCTCGCGCAGCGCGGCGAGCGTCTGCTCACGTGCTTCTTCCCGCGTCAGATGTGCGGTTTTTTCCAATTTTGCCAGTGCTGCTTTGCGGGTATTTTCGGCATCCTCCAAAGCCTGTCGGATGCGGCTTGCCGCCGCCTGAAGCAGCTTTTCCCGCTCCTCGACCGCGCCCTCACGCTTGTCTATCGCAACCAGCTTGGTGCGCATCTCGTCTTCCGCGAGCCGCTTTATGCGCATTGCCTCGTCTTTGGCCTCAAGGATAATTTCCCGTGCCTGGGCCTCGGCTAGCCGCACCTGCGCGGTCACGTCGACTGCCGGAGCCGGCGGCTTTGAACTTGGTTTAGCCGGGGCGGCTTGTTTGACTACCCCTGCTGCCGGAGCGGGTTTGGCACCAGCCTTTGCTTTTGTTTGTCTGCTCCCCACAAGCGTCGTAAGCGTTTTAAGTACGTCAATCATAAGAATATTTTCGGGAGAAATCGGCAGCGGAAAGTACAGCAAAAGACCGCGCTTTATGCGGCGTGGTTGTTGGGAGAAATGGGTAATCTTTTGTCTGTCATAACGCTTCTCCGTTTGTACTTTTCCTTTGGAACGATCTCGTCCGTCATCTCCTATTATACCTCGCGACCCGGGGAGCCGTCAACGACCGTCCGGATGGTTTGCCCGGAAAACCCGCGCCTGGCCAACATCCCGTACAGCCGGGCTTTCTGCTCCGCTTTCGGCAGGTGCCGAAGGCGCGGCCGCTTCTTTTCCACGACCAAGCGGGCGGCAGATACTTCGTCGATCTCCATTTCCGCAAGCACTTCTTCAATAAGCGTCCTGTCGATCCCCTTCTGATACAGCTCCAACCCGAGAAGTTTCGTTCCTTTCGGCCGGAATGCGTTGCGCTGTTCTACCCACCAGGAAGCAAACTTCCGGTCGTCGATGTAGCCAAGTTCCGTAAACCTCTCCAGCACCTTTTCCAGAGTACTCCCGCCTTCTTTTTTCCATTTGGCAAGTTTTTTCTGAAGAAATCCCGTCAGTTCTTTTCTGCTCCGGGGCCGGTATGACACAAAGCGAAGTGAGGCATTCACCAGACTCTGATACAGCGTGTCCTGCACCATAATGTGCCGCAAGAAATTTTACTCATCGATGGTTGTTATGCTGGCCCAATCTCACTGTTTATAACCCCTTTTCATCGCTTTGCGATATACGCGCAGCACCTCATCGAGAAGACCAACCTTGAGTTTTCTTGCGAACCTTCTTGCATAGGTCAAATCTTTTGCAATCCACTCGATGGAAAATGTGATTGGGTCGGGTTCGACAAAATATGTCTTCTGTGCAATGCCGGTTATGACGCCACCTGGCCTTTCTGCAAGTGCGTCACTCACTTTCCGCAAGTCCATATGATACGCTTTTGCAATTTTCATAGCCTGTCCTAACCCGACAATATGAACAGCCTGCAAAAAATTGAGAATGAGCTTGTATTTCATGCCGTGCCCTTCGGGACCAAAATGAAATACTTTTGAGGAAATTGCCGAGAGTGCCGGCTTCATTTTTTCCAACACCGCCGATGGGCCGCCGCACAAAAGGGTAAGCGTTCCTGTTTCTGCGCCAATGCGGCCGCCGGTGAGCGCAATGTCCAAAAACGTAAGGCCAGACGAATGACAGCGCGCTATCAATTCATCAGTCCAGTCAATGGAAAGCGTTGCGCTGGCAACGAGAATGGTGCCGTGTCTCGCTCCGGCCAATATTCCGCCTTTTCCGCCCCATACCGCGCGGGAAGACTGATCGTTTGCTGTAATTTCAAATACTACATCTGATTTTCTGGCCACTTCCGCAGGAGAAGAACAAACAGTTACCCGTTTTTTTCCTAACGCTTCTGCTTTAGAGCGGGTTCTGTTCCAAACAAAGAGCGAGTATCCGTGTTCCAAAAAATTCTTCGCAATTCCCGCGCCCATTATCCCCACGCCGACAATGCCGATTTTTTTCATAACTCGAGTCGGGGTGACTCGACTTGAACGAGCAACCTTTCGCACCCCATGCGAATGCGCTAGCCAATTGCGCCACACCCCGTTTTTTAAAATGTACCGTGAGAATTACCGTCTTACTCTTTTTTGCAAAACAACCAGCTAACCCAAGCTGCTTACCAACTCTTCGCGCTTGTATTCTATCATTTTTTGTGTGAGAATGGATGAAACTTCACTTCCTGCCCCGTCGAAAGGAGATCGTTATGGCACAAGATCAAAAACTTCAAGCAATCCGCCTCGCGATGGATCAGATCGAAAAACAATACGGCAAGGGATCCATCATGAAATTGGGAGAAAAGTCCGGCAGTAAAATGGCCATCGACGCGATCCCCACCGGCATCCTTCCTTTGGATCTGGCGCTGGGTGTCGGCGGCCTGCCGCGGGGCAGGATTGTGGAAATTTACGGCCCGGAGGCATCGGGCAAAACCACCGTATGCCTTTCCACGATCGCCGAGGCGCAAAAAGCGGGAGGAACCGCGGCGTTTATAGACGCCGAGCATGCCCTGGACCCGCAGTGGGCGGAAATTCTCGGCGTCAAACTCGATGATCTCCTCATTTCCCAGCCGGATACCGGCGAGCAGGCTTTGGAAATCGCTGAAACGCTTATCCGAAGCGGCGGCGTCGACATCATCGTCATCGACTCCGTGGCAGCCCTCGTTCCGCGGGCAGAAATAGAGGGAGAGATGGGTGACAGCATGATGGGTGTGCATGCCCGGCTCATGTCCCAGGCGCTGCGCAAGCTGACTGCGGTCATTTCCAAATCCAAGGCAGTCGTCATATTCACAAACCAACTCCGCCAGAAAATCGGCGTGATGTTCGGAAATCCGGAGACGACCACCGGCGGCATGGCACTCAAATTTTATGCCAGTATCCGCATGGACTCGCGAAAGATTGAATCGCTGAAAGACGGCGACCGCGTCATCGGAAGCCGCCACCGGGTGCGGGTCGTCAAAAACAAAGTGTCCCCGCCGTTCCGTGTCGCGGAATTTGACGTCATGCACGACGGCGTTTCGCACGAGGGAGCGCTCATTGATGTCGGCGTGGAAATGGGGGTCCTCGCCAAATCCGGAGCGTTCTTAAAGTACGGCAGTCAAATGCTCGGACAGGGAAAAGAAGCCGCCAAAATGTACCTAAAGGAAAATCACAAAACAACAAAGGAAATAAGTGATGCTATCTGGAAGGCGGTCAAATCCGGCCACGCCGCCGTCAAAGTCGCGGTCCCTGACGAGGAGTAAGAGGATCCCTGTTCCCTACTATTCGTCGACGGCTCGAGGAACGATCGACGGGGCTGCGGTCAAGAAAGCAAAAATGAAGCTCCACGGGCTAACGCCCGGTATCTTCTCCGCGTACTTCGGCGGAGCAAAATCCGCCGAAGCAAAAAACTCTTCGCATGCACCTGCGACCTAACGGTCGCAGTATTTTTGCGAAGGCGGACAATTGTTATCTCTTTGGTGATTGTTTTCTTGCCCTTGCTTTCCCGGCATAGCCTGCTTTCCGGCGTTCTTTGGCCCGCGGGTCGCGCATAAGAAATCCCTTTTTCTTCAAAATCGGCCGGAACTTTTCCGCATCCACTTTTAAAAGTGCCCGGGACAGTGCATGAATGACCGCAGAAAGCTGGCCCGATAATCCGCCGCCTGACGACTTTATACTCACGGCAAACCTCGCGATGGTATTGGTGGTGCGGAACGGTTCCAAGTAGAGCTTTTTACTTGCCTCACCGGGAAAATACTCCTCTACCTTTCTGCCGTTGACGACTATATTCCCCTTGGCAATTTCTACGCCTCCGACCGTCAGCGAGTCGCCGGTTACCACATACAGCCGGGCGCGCGCCGTTGCTACTTTGCGCCGTCCGACTGCCTCGTAATACTGCACATCAACTTTTTTCGGTTCGTCGTCCATATATTTAATTTCGTTAACTTTTTATAGATGATTTTTGATCTTTCATTTTACTCGCGTACGGATGCGTCGCCTGCGGATGCACATAGAGCCGCGTAATCATGCGGTCGCGCAATTTGTTTTTGGGCAGCATGCCCCACACCGCATGCCGTATCACTTCTCCCGGTTTTTCGGAACGCACCTGCCAGAGGGGCTTTTTCTTCAGTCCCCCGGGGTGGCCCGAATAGTTGCCGTACATTTTTTGCTTTTCCTTGCGTCCGGTGACTGCAACATGCGCGGCGTTTATGACGACCACGTAGTCGCCGCAATCCATGGTACGCACAAAATACGGCTTCGCCTTGCCCATAAGCATATGTGCAATCGTTCCCGCTACCCGGCCAAGCACTTTGTCTTTGACGTCAACGAGGTGCCAGGAGCGGACGATGGATCGTGCTTTCAGTGGTTTGGTAAGGTCCTGCATATATTGAGTGTTACGATTTCTTTTTTGCGCTTTTTTTCTTTGCCGCGGCTTTCGGTTTTTTTGTCACTGTTTTTTTCTTCGTTTCTGCCGTGGACGGTGCAAGCTTCTTCACGTCCTTTTTCTCCTTTGACGACTCGGCCTCCACCGGTACGGGGTCAACAAACCTGAGAAATGCTTCCTCTGTATTGTCGCCAAGTCTTGCCCCCAGCCGGACGATGGTCGTAAATCCGCTCGTCCTGTTTGCAAAACGGGTCTTGCCCCAGGCAAGTAGCGTATGTTCGGATTTCCGGTCAGAAAGCTCACTCATAAGCCGCGCCTTGTCCATGTTGGACGCCCGCTTGGCCAACGTAACCAGCGTATCCATGTACTGCCGAATCACTTTTGCGCGCACCACGCTCGTCCGGATCTGGCCGGAAGTTATGAGATTGCGCGCCAAAAGCATGAGGAGTCTCCTCCGTTCGTTTTTCGTCCGCGAAAATTTAGTGCCAAAATATCTGTGACGCATACATCTCTCTTTTTAGACCGTCAGCGCAACGCCTTTTTCCCGCAGTTTTTCCTCCACCACGGTGAGCGACTTGGCTCCCAGATTTTTAATCTTAAGAAGCTCTGTGCGCTGCGTTCCCAAAAGCTGACCGATCGTTTCTATCCCGCCATGGGCGAGCGCATTGACGATGCGCGTATGAATATCCAGTTCCTCAATGCGCATCTTCAAAACCTCGTCTGAAATTGCCGGTGTCACGGCAACCGACTCATCCATGCCTGCTGCTTTCGGTTCATAAATCTGCAGGAAATAGGCCATGAGCACTTTGGCTGCCTCTTTGAGTGCGTCAATCGGCGCAATGGTGCCGTCGGTCCAGATTTCCATAACCAACCGGTCCAGGTTCGTCATGCGGCCCACGCGGGTGGCCTCGACTTTATAATTCACCCGCTGTACCGATGAAAACAAAGCATCCACCGGAATGCGGCCGATCTCTTCCAGCTTGTGTTCGTCTGCCGGCACGTACCCGTATCCTTTTTGCGCCATGAGCTCAACATCAAGCTCTGCCTTTTTACCCGACAGCGTGCCCAACACGAGGTCCGGGTTCACGATAGTCACCCCGGCCGGCACGTCGATATCCCCCGCAACCACCTCGCCCTGCCCCTTTTTCACGAGTTTCAGGGTCACCGGCTCGTTGCCCTCGAGAATAAGCCGTATCTTTTTCACATTCAGAATAAACTCCACTGCATCTTCCTTCAGCCCCTCAATCGTCGTGAACTGGTGCTGCGCACCGGCAATTTTTACCGACGTTACAGCCGCGCCGGGAAGCGACGTCAAAAGCACACGCCGGAGGCTATTGCCCAGGGTCTGACCGTACCCTTGCTCCAAAGGCTCTAAAACAAACAGTCCGTACCCGGGCATTTCTTTTTCAACCTTTATCTGAAAATCTGGATCCATCATAAACTGTTACTTTGACCGGGTAAGTGTAAAAATAGACGTCACCGGACGCTTATTTTTGCAGACTTCCGATCATTCCTCCTAAACAAAAAATATACTCTTCGCGTCCAATCGCTCGATTAGCGCGAATAATGCTCGATAATAAATTGTTCGCTTATAGATTCTTTCACGTCTGAACGTCCGGGCAATCGCACGACCTTGCCCGCACCCGCTTCCCTCGCGAGCCATTCCGGCGGTTGAAACGCTTTGTCTTCAAGTAACTTCGCCACAGCCGGATGCTTCATGGCTTTCGCGGAAAGAGTAATCACCTGATTCTGCGATACGGCAAACGAGGGAATGCTCACCTTTTTCCCGTTCACCAGAACATGCCCGTGGGAGATAAACTGCCGGGCCATGGGGCGCGTGGGCACAAAGCCCAGCCGATACAAAACATTGTCGAGTCTGCTTTCCAAAAATTCGATGAGTTTTTCTCCGGTATTGCCGCGCCATTTTTTGGCCCGGTCGAAGTATTTTCTGAATTGCCGCTCTAAAATACCGTACATCCGCTTTACTTTTTGTTTCTCCCGCAGCTGTGTGCCAAAATCCGACATTTTGCGCATGCCCCTTGGGCCGTGCTGGCCGGGCGGGATATTGAGTCTGCGCAAAAGCGATGCGTGCGACTTGGATCCTGCGGTTTGGAGACCCAGATCCATGCCCTCTCTGCGCGCTAATTTATTTCTTGGTCCGGAATATCGTGCCATACTGTTTTACACTCTCCTCTTTTTCTTCGGCCGCACCCCGTTATGCGGTATGGGAGTCACGTCCGCGATAAGCGAAATCGAAAGTCCCACTGCCCGCAGCGCCCGAAGTGCTGCATCGCGGCCGGCTCCCGGCCCGCGGATAAACACTTCCACCTCACGCATGCCGATGCCCTGTGCTTTGCGTGCGGCCGCCTCTACCGCGGTGGTTGCGGCATAGGGCGTGGATTTTCTGGCACCCTTAAATCCCACGAGTCCCGATGAGCCCCAAAAAAGCGCATTCCCTGACATATCGGTAATGGTCACCAGCGTGTTATTAAATGACGCGGTGATATACACTTTTCCTTTTTCAACAAATCGTTTTGGTTTAGAAATTGCCATACGAAAAAATTGGTGCGATTATTTCTTCGACTCTGCCGGTGCATCTGTTTTTGCCGTATCCTGCTTTGCCCGGTCTTCTTTTTTCAGTGCACCGACGGTCATGCGCTTCCCGCGCCTCGTTCGGGCATTGGTACGCGTTCGCTGACCCCGGACGGGGAGCTTTTTGCCGTGGCGCGTCCCTCGGTATGCTCGGATTTCCATAAGTCGCTTTATACTGTCCTGCACCTGTCGTCTCAGATTGCCTTCCACGGTATAGGATTTCTCGATAATTTTGGCAAGAAGATTGACCTCCTCTTCCGTCAGTGTCTTTGCGCGCTTAGCCGCATCGATATTTGCTTCGCGAAGCACCGACACGACATTTTTCCGGCCGATGCCGTACAAATACGAAAGAGCAATATCAATCCGCTTGGCATCCGGTAAATCAACACCTGCTATACGAACCATAATGTTTAAAAACGTCTTACTCGTTCACCCTTGCCGTTGCTTGTGCTTCGGATTTTCACAGATCACATACACGCGGCCGCGGCGGCGTACTATTTTGCATTTCGGACACATTGGCTTGACACTTGCGCGAACTTTCATACCTTTGTTCCTTCATTTCATCCGATACGTGATTCTTCCTTTTGTCGGGTCGTACGGCGTCATCTCCATTTTTACCCGGTCACCGGGCATAATGCGTATAAAATGGAGCCGCATTTTGCCGGACAAATGACACAGGACAATCCGGTTGTTGGGCAGCTTTACCCGAAAAAGCGTATTCGGGAGACATTCCATAACTTCGCCTTCTACTTCAATATTTCCCTGATGAGCCATAACAACAGAAAAAATCCCCATCACGCCCATGGGGTTAAGCTCTGTAACCACCAAGTATACCCTATTCCTTGGTTTTGGTCAATATAACCGGCTTTACAGCTGCGCTTCCAACCGCCACAGTATGCTCAAAAACCGCGGAAAGCGACCCGTCTTTCGTAGCAATAGACCAGCCGTCGGCGCTCTCATACGTCACACGAGCGTTTCCCAACGCATAAATGGCCTCGATAGCCAGTGTCATGCCGGGCTCTATGCGCACCGTCTGCTCTACGGATCCCTTCACGAATCCGGGTATCTGGGGCTCCTCGTGGAGAGTTCTGCCGATGCCATGGCCGACCAGGGATTTCACAATACGGTAACCCTCCCCCTCTATGGCTTTTTGCAAAGCAGCTGAAATGTGGCCGATATGGTTACCTGCCACGGCCTCCTCTATCGCTAGCCGGAGGGCGCGTTCTCCCGCAGCAAGAAATTTTTTTTTCCCGGAAAACAGGGGGTCGGAAAAATCTTTTTCTGCACCGATAATTTTGGTCCAGGCAGTATCCGTGTGAAAGCCTTTATAGAGAATGCCTACGTCAACGGTTAGGAGGTCGCCGGCTTTCAATTTGTAGCCTGAAGGCACGCCGTGAACAACCACGTCATTGACGCATAAACAGGTCGCCCACCGGTAACCCGCAACCGTCATAAATGACGGCTCGCCACCCTCCTTGGCAATCGATTCTTTGGCAAAGTCATCCAGGTCAAGAAGTCGTACGCCCGGCTGCGCACGCCGCAGAAGCTCCTCGCGGATACGGCCGAGTTTACGGCCGCCCGCTGTCATGGCCTGCAGCTTTTCGTTTTTTTGATCTTTCATGAGAGGGTTTGAGAGAAGGCTGCGAGCCTGGCAGCAAGGTCCTCTTTCGTCGTGTCATTCGGAATGAGTACGTCAGCGATAGCAATCGGGCCTGCTTTATTTAAATTTTCAATCTCTGCCCGGTCACGGCTTTGCGCTTCGTCTTTTGAGAGCGGCCGTACCGGACGGTTCGCCAGCCGGGCATAACGCACCGAAGGAGGTGCATACATGCACAAAAGAGTCAGGTTCGCAAATTTCTCCTTCAGGTACAGATACTCCTCCCAGCTATACAGCCCGTCAAGAACGACGAGTTTATGAACACCAGCTGCTTCCCTGATCCTGGGCTCAATTTTTATCGCCATGGCGGCCATGCCCAGTTCTTTGCGGAGTTTTTCCCGGTACCAGCGCTCGTTTTCCTCAGTCATTGGTTTCCCGAGAGCGGCAAGTGCAGTATCCGTTTCATCACCAAAACGCAAAACCAAAGCGCCCCTGATGCGGAAAAACTCTGCTGCCATGCTTTTTCCGGCGCCCGGCATACCCACGATGGCAAGAAGAGTAAATGGGTCACTCATGCGACGTGCGAAAGGATTTCCCTCTGTACTGCCTCAACCGGCTGATTTGCGTTTATTTCGATAAGCACCCCCTTCGCGCGGTAGTAGGCGAGAACCGGCGCTTCACTTTCCTGGTAAATCCGCAGCCTGCTTTGGATCCGCCCGGGCGAATCGTGCAGTTCCTCCGAGCCCTCATGGAGCGGCCGGCGGCGAGCAAGAAGCCTTCGTACGGACTCCTCCTCCGGAAGCCTCAAGTACAAGACCTTTTCTATTTTGTAGCCGTATTTATCTATTTTGTCATCCAGAAATTCCGCCTGGTCGCGGTTTCTGGGAAAGCCGTCCATGATCCATCCGCCTTTGGCATCAGCGTCCTTGAGCCGCCACTTCCACAAAACAAACATTTCACTGTCCGCGACGTATTTGCCCTCTGCCAAGGCCTGGCGGCAGACTTCGCCGATAATTCCCTTGTCTTTGGCAGCCGCATCCCGCACTAGGTCGCCGGAAGTTAAAATCGGAAGCTTCAGTTGGTCACTGAGTAACTTTGCCTGCGTTCCCTTGCCGGATCCTTCCGGACCAAAAAAAACAATATGCATACTATTCCTTCAAAAATCCGTCGTAATTGCGCATCACCAACTGCGCCTCCAGAGTCTTCACCGTCTCCAAAACGACCGACACGACGATAAGAACGCTCGTGCCGCCGACCAAAAGCGACGTCACCACGGTGAGGCACCGCGGAGTCGACGGGAAAACCGCGATGAATCCCAGAAAAAGCGCACCGGCGAGCGTTATGCGCGTCAGAATGTAGTTGAGGTAGGACGAAGTCGGCGCTCCCGGCCGGATCCCCGGAATAAATCCGCCGTATTTTTGTATCTCGCCGGCAATCTTTGTCGGGTTAAACGTAATGGCGGTGTAAAAATAGGTAAAGCCGATGACCAGGAGAAAATAAATCAGGTTGTAGGAAATACTACTGGGATTAAAAGCAGTCGTGAGGAGCCTGCCGAAATTCACCAGAACCGGCTGGCGGGACTGGCTGATAAAGCCGCCGACCAAAGACGGCAAAAGGACCAGGGATACCGCAAAAATTATAGGAATCACGCCTGCCTGGTTGATGCGAAGCGGTAAATATGAGGTGGCGCCGCCGTAAATTTTGTTGCCGCGGATGCGGCGCGCATAATGGACTGTGATTCTTCGGACCGCTTCATTGGTAAACACCGTTGCCGCGATGACCACCAGGGCAATACCGGCAAACAGTAGGAGGTTCGTCACTCCCTCGGCCGTCACGGTGGTTGCCGTCTGGCCAAATGCCACCGGTAACCGTCCGACGATACCGGCAAAAATCAAAAGCGAAATACCGTTCCCCACAC
>CAYNWD010000025.1:0-15243 GCA_964400835.1 uncultured Gammaproteobacteria bacterium
CTTTTTTGAGGGTGTTTGATTCTCTCCCTATTCATTCTGTAAATTATTTTTCGCACTCTGGTTTGGCGCGGGACTTCTTGCAATCGCCCGGTACCGGGGCGTAGTTTTTGATCATTATTTGTTTTTTCTCCTTCCGGCGCCATTTTTACTTTTGGGATACTTTTTGAAATCTATGAGAGGGTTTGCCCGTCTGGGATTTATTTTGGCTGCGATAGCTTTGGTAATACATGCGTCAAAGACAGACGTATTTTTGCCCGGAATAAAGGATATCCCGCGAACAAAAGCTGCGACTTCAGAGATTATCCGTCGTGCAAAAGGCGAACCCTTTACGTTTGCGCTTCTTAGTTCGAGGTCGTTTTCCGATCTTCATTATCAGTATTTTTTCCGTATAGGAAAAGCGCTGTACCGTGATCCCGGGGATGATCCGGTCGAGAACGTGTTTTTGGCATGTGAGACGGTTTCCTGCCCTCCTGTCGCTGAGCTGACAAAGCAAGAAACCTTACGCATCGTGTGTCATACTTCTTACTGCGGTGATGTTGACCCAAAGATTTCGCTTGGCGGCTCTTTTATTCCCGTATGGTCGGGAGAAGTTTATGGCGTACAGCTGTACCATTTCCGCAGACAGTTGTAGAATGGAAACAGCATGAATGTTGCTCCTCTGGATGCACTACTGCTGTTTACCCTTTCTGTTCCCGTAGTCATGGGGTATAGGATCCTTCCAGTCGACGGGACGCCGTACTGGCTCTTCGGGATTCTCTTTGGTTTACTTATCGGAAATCTTGTTTTATCGCTCCATCCTCTGAAATTGCGGAAAAAATTTTGGCAGCTTAAGTCCTTGATGACCTGGCTCGTACTTCTTATTGTGCTTGGTGGCACGGCTGTGACGGCAATGGTTGACCGAAGCAAAACCGCCCCCGTATACGGGGTACACGATATTGTCCTGCAACAGGAAGCTGCGATGCGATTTCTTTTGGAAGGAAAAAACCCGTATCGCGAAACATATTTTGGTACACCGGTCGAAGAATTCAACTATGACGAGCTGGGGAATCCCGATGCGGTAAATCCGGCACTCTATCATTTTGTCATGCCGCCCTGGTACGTGCTTTTCCCCTTTATCACATACGCCGTCAGCATTCCGCTGTTTGGTTTTTTTGACGGTCGGATGGCGCTTCTGGTCGCCATGGCAGGACTTCTCTTTGTCGTGTGGAAGTGGCTGAAGAATGGATCGCTTTCCCTTATGGCGATGACCCTCACCTCGCTTTCGCCTGCCGTGGTCGACTATTTTCTGGAGGGCAGGAGTGATGTTTTTGCCCTTTTTTGGCTGATCTGGTCTTTGTTTTTTTTGGAAAGGGGCAGATATATATGGTCGGCAGTCATTCTCGCTCTTGGAATTGCAAGCAAACAGACCATTTGGTTTGCGGTACCGTTTTATTTTGTTTATCTATGGGCAAAACATCAGGCCGCGGACAGAAAAAAGTTTATTCTTTTGGTTTCTGTAGCGGCCGGCGGAGTGCTGGCTTCGGTTGTCGGTCCGTTTCTGGCGTGGGATGCGACCGCGTTTTTTGACAGTACGGTACGGTATCTGAACGGGACAATTCCATACGGGTATCCGGTCGGGGGTTATGGGCTGGGCATGGTGCTGTATGCTGCCGGGGTTATACGAGATCTCCATGCATATTATCCGTTTGTTTGGTGGCAGGCATTGTTTGGTGTTCCGCTCCTCTTTGTTTTAGGCCGGTGGATTATGAGAAAGCCGAAAATGTCGCGCGTTGTACTCTCATATGCGCTGTTTCTTTCTGTCGTGTGGTATTTTTCCCGGTACTTTAATAACAGCCATTTTGGTTACTTGTCGAGCGTATTTGCCCTTGGTGCGCTGAAGGCGCTTGACGAAGAATGGGTATGAAAATCGGGAATCGAAAGCTATTGGTGGCGACAATTGTTGCTTTTTCACTTTTTGTACGTCTCTGGCGGGTTTCTGAAATACCACCGTCATTATCATGGGATGAGGTTTCCATAGGCTACAACGCCTATTCTATCCTTCAGACCGGGAGAGACGAGCACGGGAAGTTTTTTCCGCTCGCCTCTTTTGCCGCATACGGCGATTACAAGCCTCCCTTGGCAATTTACCTGACGGTTCCGCCTGTCGCACTTTTTGGTCTCAATGAATTTTCCGTACGGCTTCCTTCTGTTCTTGCTGGTGCGCTGACTGTGCTTTTGACCTATTTTGTTGTGAAAGAATTGATGCGTGAGGCACCGCATGTAACGTTTTCTCTTGCATTTCTTACGGCATTTCTTCTTGCATTTTCTCCGTGGCACATACAGCTTTCGCGGGCGGGATTTGAAGCAAATATTGCTCTGTTTTTTGTCATGGCCGGTGTCCTGGTGGTTCTTCGTGCCAGGCATCGGCCGAAACTTCTCGTGTACTGCTGGTTACCATTCGTTGCCGCGATCTACACCTTTAACAGTGCTCGGTATTTTGTTCCGCTCTTTTCCCTTGTTCTCCTTTGGTATGGCCGCCGACAGTTTGCGGTGCACCGCCGGCTGCTTTTATCAGGATGTGTCGTAGCGGTTCTGGCTCTTTTGCCGCTCATGCCCCACCTGTTGTCGAAAGAGGCGAGGCTGCGGTTTACCGAAGTAAATATTTTTACAGATTCGGGCATTGTGGAGAATGCAAATGCCCGCATGATGCTGGACGGAAACGCATGGTGGACAAAGATCGTGCATAACCGGCGGCTTGGATATGCCCGCAGTTACCTGTCTCATTTTTTTGATCATCTTCAGCCGTGGTTTTTGTTTATTCGGGGGGACGGCAATCCCAAGTTTTCCCTTCAGGATATCGGCCAGCTGTACCCCATAGAGCTTCCGTTTTTGGTGATCGGCATGCTCGCGCTGTTTCGTAGCCACACTGCTCTTGCTTGGCTTGCATTTTTGTGGATCGTGACCGCCATTATTCCGGCAGCAACCGCGCGGGAGACACCGCACGCACTCAGAATTGAAAATAGTCTTCCGATGTGGCAATTTTTTATCGCGTACGGACTGCTTTTTGTCTGGCAGCGGCTTGGGCAACGGCGGAAAAAGATGATTTTTGTGGCTAGCATGGCAGCCGTATATCTTTTGAGTTTTTCGTACGTATGGCATTCTTATTTTCAGCATTATGCAAAAAAGTACTCAGGTGAATGGCAGTACGGATACCGCGAGGCGATACAGTTCGTGCGTACGGTGAAGTATCAGTACGAGAGAATTGTCATAGACGCTATTATCGGCAGGCCCTATATGTACACTTTGTTTTACGATCGTTTTGATCCGGCCAAGTTTCAGGATAACCCTGACCGATCCGCGGACGCCGCCGGATTTTTCCATGTGAAGGGCTTTGACCAGTATCGGTTTACGGACTCCCGGCCCGCACAATTCCAAAAAAACACGCTTTATGTTTTGAGACCGCGGATGGTACCGGATCATGCGAATGTGCAGGAGACCATCAGGCTCTTAAACGGTGATCCGTCTCTGGTGATTTTTGATATCGTCAGTGACCCGAACGTGCCGAAACCACTATGAAAATAAAATCCCGTTTCATTCTCATTGCCATACTTTTCTTCGCCGCGATGCTTCGCTTTTGGGGACTGGGGAGCGTTCCTCCGAGCCCGGACTGGGACGAGGCGGCGTTGGGATACAATGCGTATTCACTTCTTAAAACCGGCCGCGATGAGTACGGTACGTTTCTTCCGGTTACCCTTCGCTCATTTGACGACTACAAACCGCCGCTTTATGCCTACCTGGCCATACCGTCGGTTTGGATATTTGGTCTTTCCACCTGGGCGGTGCGTTTGCCGTCTGCAGTTATGGGAGTTATTGCCGTTGCGGGAGCATTTGTTTTGGTCCGCGAACTTTTCAAGAAGGAAGGAGACCGTCACACGGTGCTGGCGCATCTTACTGCTTTTTTGTTATCGATTTCTCCCTGGCATATCCAATTTTCCCGCATTGCCTTTGAGGCAAATATAGGGGTGACGCTTCATATATGGGCGGCGGCGTTACTTCTCGTCGGCCGTACCCGGCCGGTGTGGCTTCTGGGGAGTGCGTTTCTTTCCGGTTTAGGTCTTTATGCGTATCACAGTGAGCGAATATTTCTCCCGCTTCTTCTCATCATGATATTCTTTTTGTGGCGGCGAGAATTGACGCGGCACAGGAAGTATCTCTTCGCCGCCTGCTGCGTCGGTCTGATCACTGTTGCGCCGCTCCTTACCGTTTTTGCCGATCCCGCTACTCTTACCAGGCTTCGCGGGACGAGCTCTCTTGCAGATCAGACCGCGCTTCTTTTCACTAGCGCACAAAGGCTCAAAGACGATAAGGCACAGGGCAATCCGTGGGGAATAGTCTTTGATAATCGCAGGCTAGTATGGGCGCGTACCGTTCTTGACGGGTATGTGTCTCACTTTTCATTGCGTTGGCTGTTTCTGACGGGTGACAACCCGAGGCATCACGCGCCGGACATGGGGTTGCTGTATCTATGGGAATTGCCGTTCGTTTTGTGGGGTATTTACCGCCTGTTTCATCGCGGCGGCCGTTCGGCGAAACTGATCTTTGGTTGGTTTCTGATTTCTCCGATTCCGGCCTCCCCGACGACGGAATTGCCGCACGCGATCCGTGCGATTGTTTTTTTGCCGACATTCCAGATATTTACCGCTTTGGGGGTGTATGAGTTTTTTGCTGCAGTCAGGCGATATAAATGGAGGGGGGCTATAACTGCGGTAGTACTTTTTATTGCTGTCGTAAACGTTGCCTACTACCTGCACATGTATTTCGGTCATACAAACCACGAATTTTCAAGATTTTGGCAGTATGGATACGAACAGGCGGTCCAGTATACTCGTGAGAACAGGGAGAAATATGACAAAATAGTGATTTCGACCAAGCTGGAGCAGCCCCATATGTTCTTTTTGTACTACCTGCGTTTTGACCCGGCGGCGTACCTTTCATCCGGCGGGACTGCGTCAGGTGGATTTGCCGAATACAAAAATACATTTGACATATATGAGTTCCGGGAGATTTATTGGGACAAGGAGACCAGAGACAGCCGGACGCTATTTATAGGGACACCGCAGGAAATAGGCGGCACTGTTTTGAAAACTATTTACTACCTCGACGGAACAGAGGCGATGCGGATTGCACAATGACAGATGAAAAAGATACTGATTACCGGCGGGGCTGGATTTTTGGGAGCACACCTTTTGCGTTCGCTCATGGAGGCCGGGGTGCATGATATCGTGGTTTTTGATAAACTCGCGCTCGATACATCAGGGGGAGCATATCACAAAATCCAATCGGTGAAAGGAGACATTCTGTCTCTGCCGGACGTGCGCCGGCTTTTTTCGCAATTCGGGCCGTTTGATACGGTGTACCATTTGGCAGCAGCCATGCCAAACAAGGCCGATTCCGATGCCATGACCTGGAGGATAAACGTTGAGGGAACGGTCAATGTAGCGTCGACAGCCGCAGCGCAGAACACACGATCATTTATTTTTACCTCAAGCAATGTGACGTATGGCGTGCCGGCCCAACTGCCGG
Organism: uncultured Gammaproteobacteria bacterium; assembly: GCA_964400835.1. GTDB lineage: Bacteria > Patescibacteriota > Microgenomatia > UBA10105 > UBA927 > CAYNWD01. The sequence continues at coordinate 5,563 of CAYNWD010000025.1, forward strand.
TGACTGAAAAAACACCGACGCAGCCGATCGAGGTCTACGGGAAAAGTAAAAAAGAGGCAGAAGTTGCGCTGGCGAAGTATTCTTCGGCAATGAGCGTTCAAATTTTTCGGTGCCCGGTCATTGTCGGCGAAGGAAGACTGGGGCTCCAGAGTATTTTGTATGAGTTTATTTCGGAAAATCGGAACGTGTATGTTCTGGGCGGTGGAAAAAATAGGTATCAGTTTGTGGATGCGCGTGATGTCGTGAGTGCTCTTGCGGGTGCAAGTGTGCGAAAAGGATTTGACATCTATGTCATAGGTGCGGATGACGTCGTGACACTCAGGGAGTTATTTGAGGGACTTATTCGAGCAGTTGGGAGTACATCGAGAGTGATTTCGCTGCCCAAGATCCCCTCTCTGGCTGCGCTGTATCTTTTGGATAAAATTGGGATTTCTCCGCTCGGGCCGTATCAGTATACGATGATAAGCCGTTCACTGTATGCGGATACCGCGAAGCTTAAAAGGGCCGGGGGGTGGAAGCCGCAAAAAACCAATCTCGAATCGTTCATCGAAAATTATGAATGGTATTTTGCGCATAAGCATACATTTCAGGTTATCGGTAAAAGCAACGCTTCTTCCAACAGAAGCCTGCCTAAAATGGGGATACTGAAGCTGCTCAAATTTTTCTCATGAAAGCAATCCCTCCACAAAGAATACTCATTGGCATCGTCCTCCTTGCAGGATTTTTTCGCCTTTGGCAAATCGGGGCGGTTCCGCCGAGCGCATCGCTGGACGAAGCATCGATCGGATACAATGCGTATTCCGTTTTGAAAACCGGCGGCGATGAATACGGTCAGGTACCGCTCATTTCACAGCGAGGATATGATGATTGGCGAAGATCTACATATCTGTTCCTTACGGCTCCCTTTATAGCGGTATTTGGCTTACGCGCCGAGGCAGTACGGCTTCCTTCAGTGCTTTTATCAGTTATCACAGTTTTTGTCACGTATCACCTCGTGCTTTCAGTGTTTTCCAGGCGATCTGATTTTGCAGAGCGCGTTGCGCTGCTTTCGTCATTTTTACTTGCAATAAGTCCCTGGCATATTTATATATCGCGCCTCGGTCATGAGTCGAATGCAACGTTGTCTTTTTTTGTTTTCGGACTATTCTTCTTTTTAAAAAGAGATAATGGCACGGGGTGGCTTCCTCTCTCCTTAGTTTTTTTTATTCTGTCGATGATCAGCTATTATTCCGGTCAGGTTTTTATACCTCTGATTGTGTTGGCTTTGTTCATTCTCTTCGGTAAACAGATGTGGTCACGTCTCTTGCAAAGCAAAGTTGACTTGGCGATGTTTATTTTTCTGGGAATTTTGGTTATTCCAATTTTTATGAATATTTTTTCCCCGACTTCGCTGACCAGATTTTCTGGAACCAGTACTTTGAAACCGGAAGCGCATTGGGAATTATTTCAAGAGAGGACTGTTCTTTGGAATAGCGCAGTCGAAAACCGGAATCTCGTTGGAATGATCCGTTATCACAGGTTTCTTTTTCCCGTCAAGATGTTTATGGACGCTTACGCCTCACATTTTCGCCCTCTGTGGCTGTTTACCAATTCGGGGAGCGAACAGTTTAAAATCCCGAATTTCGGTTTGCTCCATTTCTGGGAGCTTCCGTTTATCCTTTTGGGAATGTTTGCGCTCGTGGTACATACCCAGGTCGAGAGAAAAATAAAAACGTTGATATTCCTGTGGTTATTTTTTTCGCCCCTGCCGGCAAGTATCGCAACGCAGGCGCCGCATGCAATGCGTTTATATAATGCACTCCCGGTGTGGCAGATTTTTAGTGCATTTGGTTTTGTGACTGCGTATCGCTGGACAAAAAAATTTCGTTTCACGGCATTGTGGATATTTGCCATGGGAATGCTTGTCGCAATTGCGGCACTCTTCAGGAATTATTTCATTGTTTTTCCTCTCGAGCAGTCCCGGCCGTATCAGTACGCTCTCACTACAACGATTCCTTATGTCCTTGCCGCAGAAGGGGATTTTGAGAGGATTGTCTTCAGCAATACGGATCACCTCTATCAGTCATATATGTTCTTTCTTTTCCACAGCCGGTATGATCCCCAGAAGTACCAGCTTCAGGGCGGTACGGTATCCGGCGGATTTGCCCAAACGCATGCTTTCGGCAAATATGAATTTCGGCCGATCCGTTGGTCGGACGATCAGTACGCTCAAAAAACACTCTTTGTCGGAAACTCAGCGGATTTTCCCGCAGGTGTTGCACGGGTAAATACGTCCGCATATAGGGATGGTACACCCGGAGTAGTAGTCGTGGCTCGATAGCGTTATGAAAATTTTTCTTTTGTCAGGCATTCTCCTCTTGGGATTTTTTTTGCGGGCGCAGGAGACATTATCGGGCAATTATTTATTCCTTAAAGACCAGGGGAGGGATTTATTGGCGGTAAAGTCTCTCGTTGTAGACAAAAAGCCCACGCTTATTGGTCCCTACACTGGTTTGCAGGCAGTATTTCAGGGCCCGTTGTATTATTATCTTCTGGCGGTTCCTTTTATGATTTCTGACGGGAACCCGCAGCTCGTCATGTGGCTCATGCTCGCTGCAAGCATGATCGCCATACCCCTCATCTACATCATCGGCAAAAACTTTTTTTCCCAGGAGGCAGGCTTGTTTGCCGCGTTTCTTCTGTCAGTTTCGCCGGCCGCAGCCGCAGCCGCTACTTTTATCTGGAGCCCCTTTTTTGCTCTTCCTCTGTCTCTGGGTGTTCTGTATTGGTATTTTTCCTGGAAACGAAACGGATTGCGACGGGATCTTGTATATCTTGCAGTAGGCATGGGTTTGCTTTTTCACTTTGAAATTGCGTTCGCGTTCCCATTTGCGCTGGTTATACTGTTTCTTTTAATGTTACCGGGCGGCCGCTACCGCGTGAAGATACTCTCCTCACACGGCTTGATATTACTTGGAGTGATTTTTGTGTTTCTTTCTCCGTTATTGCTTTTTGACGTCCGCCATAACTTCATTACGTCGCGATCCGTTCTCCGGCTCCTGACGGGGAGCATGCAGGGGCTCTCCGGCGGCGAGCCGTACGGAAAAGTTATGCTTGATCATCTTGCCCATTTTATTATTCAGTCAAAATCCGTTTTTACGACACAAACGACGCCGCGCGATATTTTTAGCTTCCTGCTTCTCATAGGATCCCTGTCCTATGGAATGTTCGGAAAGTCACCGAAGATAAAAAATCTCATAGTCATGGTACCGCTTATGTTCGCGGTATATCTTTTGTATCCGTTTCAGATATATGACTGGTACCTCGTTGGCCTCTTTCCCGTGTACGCGCTCCTCGCGGGTATTTTTTTCGCCTGGCTTTGGATGCGCTCATTTGGCCGTATAATTGCGTGTGTCGTCATAATTTTACTTTTGCAGCAGTCCGGGGTCCGCTTGAAACAGCTGTATGACGTGCCCGATTACGGTGGGACGGCAAAAATTCAGGGAAAGCTTGATGCGATTGACCGGATCTATCAGGATGCATCCGGTGAACCATTCAACATCCTGGTGTTTACTCCGGTTGTTCTGACGGATGCATATGACTACCTTACGTGGTGGTACGGATCAAGAAAATATGGCTTTCTGCCCGGCAAAGAGAAGAAAGGCCTCGTATACTTGCTTATTGAGCCTGATCCCTCGAAGCCCTGGACCTATAACGGTTGGCTTGACACAGAGATTGTAAGCGGCACTATTATCAGCACGCAAACGTTTCCGAGCGGCTTTATTGTACAAAAGAGGCACATGTAGAAAGCGCGGATGGCCGGGTCTCGGGCAGAAAAATTCTGTGTGGACCGAAAGTGAATGCGATATATGAAATCTAAAAAAACAATCGCTGCCATTCTTCTGATATTGTTGGGAATACTGCCGCTTGCAAATCTCCTCACACCGGGTCTGCCGGTGACGCACGACGGTCAGGACCATGTTGCAAGAATCGCGAATTTTTACGCATCGCTTGCCGAAGGCAATCCGGTTCCACGGTGGGCCGCCAATCTGAATTGGGGATACGGGCATCCGATCTTTATGTTTTTGTATCCATTACCTTCATATGCCGCCGCCGCGGTTCATTTTCTTGGCTTTTCTTTTGTGGATAGCGTAAAAATTGTTTTTGCTGTTTCTTATATCGGCAGCATCGTGGCCATGTACCTGTGGCTGGTGAGTCAATGGGGAGTGCTGCCGGGCATGGTCGGCGCAGTACTCTACGGATTTGCTCCTTATCGGTTTGTAGATTTATATGTTCGCGGCGCCCTCGGTGAGCACATGGCGTTTCTTTTTCCCCCGCTCATCCTGCTTGGTTTGTATCTTTTTGCACGGCAACGATCGAAGGGCTCAGGTATGCTGATTGCGTTGTCGACCGCAGGACTTATTCTTTCACATAACGCCATAAGCCTTATGTTTCTTCCGGTGATTTTAGCCTACGTTTTCTATTTGTTTTTTTACGAGCCAAGCAGACACCGTCATTTTTTTTTGTCGGCGTGGTATTTTATTTTCCTCGGATTTGCCCTCGCCGCCTTTTTTTGGATTCCTGCATTTTTTGAGGGCAAGTATACGCTTCGGGATATTGTCACCAGCAGCGAGTTTGCCGACCGGTTCGTCCCGTGGAAATGGTTTTTCCGTTCTCCATGGACATACGGCGGCGGCAATGAGATCACCAAAGAGGTTGGGTTGGTTCACTGGCTTGCGATTTTAGGATCAGTCATTTTTTTGCTGAAAAATACAGTCCGCCGGCTGCGCATGTTTGTTGGGGGCGGATTGGTGGTCTTTGTGTTTTCGCTATTTATAATGACTTCGTGGTCATACGCGGTGTGGCAACGGGTTACCATTCTTCAGAAATTTCAGTTTCCTTGGCGGTTTATGAGTTTGGCGGTTTTTGTTTCGGCAACTCTCGGCGGGGTAGCTCTCGCACAGGTTCCAAAAAAAACAGTACGCGTCGTGAGCATTGTCATGATTGCCGCTTCAATAATTTTATCGGTTCATATGTGGCGCGCTAAGGCATATGTGGAGCAACCCGATACGTATTATGCAGGAATTTATGCGGGTACGACGGATACGGGAGAAAGCAGTCCGATTTGGTCCGTACGGTTTATGGAGTCGAAACCTCCCGCACAGGTTGCGGTCATTGAGGGGAGTGCGGAAGTGCTTGTTGACTTACGGACAACGACCAAGAGGCGCTATGTGGTGCGTGCCGATACACGATCGCGGCTTGTTGAATATACGCTTTATTTCCCGGGATGGCGGGTAACTATTGACGGAGGGGAACAATTGATTGAGTTTCAGGATCCGAATTACCGGGGAATCATGACTTTTTGGGTTGATCCCGGTGAGCATCTTGTGGATATAGCATTCCGCGAAACAAAGCTTCGAAAATTTGCAAACATTGTATCGGTCGCCGGTTTCGTCGTACTTCTTGTTACCTGGTATGCAAAAATTCTTTATCGCACGTAATTTCTCGTTCTTTCTTCTGGTTGCATTGAGCAGCTTTCTTTTGTTCTGGAAGCTTGGAGACACACATCTTACGAATTGGGATGAGGCATGGTATGCCGACGTCTCCAGAACAATTGCGCAGAAAGGAAATATGTGGACACCGGTATGGAACGGCGAGCGATTTTTGGAAAAGCCAACGCTGTATTACTGGCTGACCGCCCTTTCCTATCGCGCATTCGGGGACTCAGAATTTTCAGCCAGATTTGTTTCGGCTTTGTCAGGAGTTCTGACCGTTTATTTGCTCTATTGGATAACCCGAAGGCTTTACGGGGATTTTGCCGCGACTGCGGCCCTGCTTATCCTCATTTCTACTCCGGCATTTCTTTGGCGCGCAAGAACCGGAAATCTGGATAGCCTTTTGACGTTTTTGATTTTTCTGTCGTATGTCGGATACGCACGGGGATTCCGATACGTGACAGCTGTGGCGTCCGGTTTGGCTTTTTTGACCAAAGGGTTTATCGGTTTTCTTTTTCCTCTCGTTGCGCGATCATCGTCATTACTTGGGGCTATTGTACTTTCCGGAATATGGTTTGCGAGTATGTATGCCGTTAACGGTCAGTCATTTACCGAGCAATTTTTTGCCCAGCAGGGTGAAAAAGTCGGGGGCATCGGGTCACTTGTCTATAATTTTTCATTCGAATATGTTTCGTTTCTTCGATCGGGCCTCAAGCTTTGGCTCATTCTCTTTATTCCGGCGCTACTCTTTAACCTTTGGCGGCGTCCTCGGCCGGTTTATTTTTGGTTTGTCCTCACCTTTCTTTTGCTGCTTTCATTTCTTCGGGAAAAAAGTACGTGGTTTCTCCATCCGGTATATCCTTTCATTGCCCTTCTTGGGGCGAGCATGATACGGAAATTTCCGAAGCGTTTTCGCACACCTGCATTATTCATGATTTCGACAATTGCGATTTTTCAAATCCTGTATTTTCGGTCAGACTATATTGTTCCGGATATTGCGGCGGACGAAGCCCGTGTTGCAAAAGCCTCCCGGTCGCTGACCGCAGATGGCGACGTTCTCTACCTCACACATTATTATTTTCCGACAGCGGTCTATTATAGCCGTAGAAAAACATTTGCGGTGTACAGTGAGCAACCGTCTGTTTCGTCCTGGATTTTGCCGAAAACACACTGGAGTGAAATCTTGAAAGAAGATCAGGTATTTCTGAATACGACGGTTGATGACTTCAGGGAACTTCAGGAGCGCTTCAGCGGCACGCGCTTCGAAGTTCTCTTTCAATCCGGATCCAAGCTTCTCGTAAAAAAAACCTCTCAAAAACCGTTATAATACGGACTATGGCTTTATCTGTCGTGCTTGCGACATATAACGAAGAAGACGTGCTGGGTGGTTGTCTTGCGTCCGTGAGGGGGATTGCGGATGAAATTGTGGTTGTGGATGGGCAATCAACGGATAGGACGGCGCCGATTGCCAGGGAATTTGGGGCAAAGGTCAGTATTGTGCCCAACCAGTATATATTCCATATCAATAAGCAAAAGGCCGTCGATTTGGCGACCAAGGACTGGATACTCCAGCTGGACGCGGATGAGATTGTCGATGAGAATCTTCAAAAAGAGATTACCGACGTCGTCCGCAAGGAGAGTAGATATAGCGGATTTTACATCCCGCGTAAGAATTATTTTTTGGGTCACTGGATGAAGAAGGGCGGGCAGTACCCAGATCCGGTGATTCGGCTTTTTCGCAGGGGGAAGGGGCATTTTCCGCAGAAAAGCGTTCATGAGCAAATTGTCATTGACGGATCTGTGGGAAGCCTGACGCGCGAACTGTTGCATTTTCCGTACCGATCTTTTTCGGAATACTGGGAAAAGGCATTGCGTTACAGTCATTTAGTGGCACGCGAACTTGCCGCTTCTCGAAAACCCAAAACACCCATAACCCTGCTTGAGTATTTTATTGCCAGGCCCATTCTCACTTTTGTTGCTCTGTTTATCCGCCACAGGGGATATGGCGACGGCGTTTACGGGTTTTTGTTTGCGCTGTTTTCCGGACTGCAACTGCCGATTGCATACCTCAAATATCTTTATGGCAAAAATCTCAACTAAATCACACTGGCAAACATACTGGAAAAGGCCCGATCATCAGCCGGAGGTTCGTCATGAGGAGCTTTTATCTAATTTAGCTTCGGTAATTAACCTCAAGGGAAAAAAGATTCTCGAGGTAGGCGCGGGCATGGGCGGCGATAGTATTTTTTTGGCACGAAGGGGTGCTAAAGTGACTGTTTTGGACTTTACCAAAGAAGCGCTTGCGCTCATTGCCAAAAATGCCAAGAGGGCCGGGGTAGTGATCCAGACCGTTCACGCGGATGCCCGTCATATGCCTTTTGCGGACGGAACCTTTGATGTCGTTTTTCACCAGGGTTTTCTGGAGCATTTTCCCCGGCCAGGGGAAATGCTTTTGGAGCAACGCCGGGTTCTCCGGCCGGGAGGTTTCATCCTTGTTGACGTACCGCAGCGGTATACCACATATACTTTCAAAAAACACATGTTGATGATTCTGGGGAAGTGGTTTGCCGGGTGGGAGAGGGAATTTTCAGTTCGCGAGCTCGAGGGTTTACTTCGAAAAACCGGTTTTGTGCCCGTCAGGTCTTACGGCTGGGGTTATTTCGGGAAGTTATATTGGATGAGGAAGGCCCGGTTGGGAAGTTGGTACGAGGCGCTGTGGCGCCGCATAGAGTCAGGGAGAATGAAGCTTTATCTGAATTGGTGCATAGGCGTTATTGCACAAAAAACATGAAATACATTGTCGTTGTATTGCTCTTTTTGTTATTTGCCTTTTCCTCACCCGCTGAGGCAGGGTATGTATTGCCGTATCCATCATTTATGCCCGGTCATCGGCTGTACGGAATTTCGCGTACACTCGATGCACTCAAGGCATATTGGTATTGGGGGGAGCTCGGGCGATTTAAGTATCACCTCATGCTTTCAGACAAATACCTGGTTGAAGCAAAGACGCTTTTTGAATACGGGCAGTATCTTTTGGCGGTCGATGCTCTGACCAGATCGACGGATCATATGGGATTTCTTTTGGGGGAAGCCGCTCTATTAAAAGAGGTCAAGCAGGCGCATGCAAAAATTCTTGATGACCTTTTGATACGGGTGCCCAATGAGTTTACCTGGCAGCCGGAACGTGGAGTGCCGACATATTTGCCGCTGGCAGATATCCTCCGTTCTGATCGTACCATTCATGCAGAGTAAAAAATACATTATCGGAGCAGTAAGTGTGCTCATGCTGCTCTGGAGTATCGGTACACTTGTTTTCTATTCGCCGCAGCCGTTTTTTCGGCGATATTATACACAGGCATACTTTAAAAATCTCGAGAATCTCTACAATGCCTCACAATACCGACTCAAGGAGCCGACATCGCTTATCGCAGACGATGTAGTTTTTCGTTATGCAGCCGGTGCGTATATTCGGGGAATGGATCCGATCCTGGTTAACTCCGAGCATACGCCGCTCGGAAAATATCTCATTGGAGTGTCATATTATTTTTTCCAAACAGACCGACCGCTTATCCTGCTTTCCGCTTTGTTATCGCTTGTCGGTATCTGGCTTCTTGGCCGCGAAGTTTTGGGTGACAAAATCATAGCGCTTGTTCCGGTAGCGCTTTTTTCGCTTGAGGAACTTTTTCGAAACCAGCTAAGAGTGAGTCCGCTGCTTGATATTATTCAGTTGCCCTATGTCCTTTTTTCGCTTTATGCGTTTCTTCGAAAAAAATATTTCTGGACCGCGGTCTTTGTTGGACTTACCGCTGCGACAAAAAGCGTTGTGCCCGCCGGGCTTTTGGTGGCGGTTTTTCTTTTGTTTTTTATTCTTCGGAGAGGGGTAAGAGGGGCGATAGCATTTTTCCCGTGGCTCATATTTAGCTTTGTGATTCTTGTTTTGTCGTATGTACGCACATTTTTGAACGGGTATTCATTGTGGGATTTTTTGGGTTTCCAGAAGTGGATTATCCTGTATCAGCAAGGCAAGCTTATATATCCGTTTTCATTCTGGAATCTAGTTTTATTTAACCGATGGCAGACGTGGTGGGGTGATCACGCCATACACACGGCAGTAGATTGGCGCATGACGTGGCCCGCATTAATCATTATTCCTTTTATCATTCTTTTGCTGCAGTATGCCAGACGACGTATATGGTCGGACGGGTTG
>CAYNWD010000026.1:0-12656 GCA_964400835.1 uncultured Gammaproteobacteria bacterium
GTGCCCTGACACGTGCAGATCTTCCATAATGTCCGTATACGATACGCGGCATCCGTGCCGGTAAATATTTTCTATGAGCCGGTCCACATCATGCTCGTGTCCGGGGATGGGATCTGCCGAAATGACCACCGTATCGCCCTCGCTCAGCTTGACGAACTGGTGGGTATCATTGGCAATCCGCGAGATCGCCGATTCAGGCTGTCCCTGGCTGCCCGCAACGATGAGGCACTGCTTGACCGCGGGCAGTCGGCGCAGATCGCGGTCACGAACGATGCTGTCTGCGGAAAACCTCATGTACCCCAGTCTTCTGGCCTCCTCCACGTTCTGATCAATACTTCTGCCTAAAAATGCCACCTTCCGGCCGCGGCCAATGGCCTTTTCTATGGCAAGCTGGATGCGGGAAACATTACTCGACTGCGTCGTAAACAAAAATTTGCCGCTACTTTGGTCCAGCTCTTTGTCTATCGTCTGACCGATAATCTGCTCGGATGGCGTAAAGCCCGGCCGTTCGCTGCCCAGGCTGTCCGTCAGCATGCACAACACTCCCCGTCTGCCGGTATAATTTATTTTTTCAATTTCACTTTTCTTTCCGTCAAGGGGCGTAAAATCAAACTTAAAGTCACTGCCGTGGTAAAAAATGCCGACCGGCGTTTCTATGACCAAGTGCGACGTATCCGGCACCGAGTGCGTCAGCCGGATAAATGAAACCCGGAACGGCCCGATTGCAAGTTCGCTGTCAAAATTCATCCCCTTCACCCGCTCCTTTATCTGCGCCTCCTTAAGTTTGATATTGGCAAAAGCTGCGGCCAAAATCGGCGCGTACATGGGGATCCTGCCAAACCGCGGATAGACATACGGAATACCGCCGATGTGATCATCGTGTCCATGCGTAAACACGAGTCCCCGGATATATGCCTGTTTGGATTCAAGATACCGTATGTCGGGAATGACCAAATCCACGCCGTACATCTCCGGCTCCGGAAATCCTATGCCGCAGTCAACGAGCAGAATATCGCGGATCTTCCCGTCATAGCGGTACTCATACACAAAAAGATTTTTCGTGACGTTGCCGACCCCGCCCAACGGCAAAATGCGCACCGCGTCTTTTCCTGTCCGGGACTGTCCTTCAAAAACCCGATGGCTTCTGGAGTGAGCAAAATGCTTCATTATGGAACGACGGCAACCAGCCTTCAAAAAACTCCTTTTCCCTCCTGTCTTTCTCTTCCTCAATACGTTTCAATAAACTCTTTGATATTGTCCTCGACCAACCGGAATGTTTTGCCTTTCCCCTCAACGATCATGAGGGCGACTTTGCGGCAGAGCGTATTGAGCGTGCGTTCCAGACTCCGAATACCGGCGTCAAAACCCAAAGGCCGCACGAGCTTGGGCCAAATCAGTTCATCGATAGTCAGATTGTCGGTCGTCAAACCAGACTCGCGCATAAGCTCCGGCAACACATAGTCACGGGCGATTTTAATTTTTTCCTCATCCGTGTAGGAGGGCATTTGAATCGGTTCCAAACGGTCGAGAACTGCCGTGGCAATATTGGTCGTATTGTTGGCTGTTGCCACAAATAATACATCCGACAGATCAAACGGAAAATCCAGATAGTGATCGGTAAATGCAACATTCTGCTCGGGATCCAGTAACTCCACCAGGACGCCCATGATGTCGCCCCGGGCGTGCTCGGCCACGCGGTCAATTTCATCCAGAAGCAGCACGGGATTGTTCGTCCCGGCAAACCGCAAGGCTTTAAGAATGAGTCCTATTTCCGCATCCGGCCGCACCCGCGACTGCCCGCGCAAATCCAAAGCGTCGCTCATTCCGCCCAGGGGAATGCGGACAAACCGCCTGCCCATGGCCTGCGCAATGGACTTGGCCAGGGTCGTCTTGCCGGTGCCGACCAGGCCCACGAGGCACAAAATCGGCGCGCGCCGGGCCAATATCGCGTGTGCCGCTTCGCTCACGTTTGTGCTCTTTTGTTTGTCCCAGCGCTCCTGATTGAGTTTCAGGATCGCCAAATATTCCAAAATCCGCTCTTTGACCGGCTGCAAACCATAGTGGTTTTTCTCCAGTATCTCCCGCGCCTTTGCGATGTCGAGCTGGTCGGTACTGCGGGAAGACCACGGCAAATGCACGACCCAGTCTATGTAGCGCAGCATGTGTTCAACGTGCACGCGGCTTCCGACGTCTTTTTCCAGACGCTCAATTTCTTCCAGCTGATCGGTCAGCCGGGCCAAAAGATCGGGCGGAATATTGATTTCCTTTATTTTTTTGCGAAGAATTGCTACTTCATCCGTCAATTTCGACATACTTCATTCATCATAAACTACCGGGGAAAATTGTCCAAGACCAAAAGAGGGAGGGCTCGTACCTTTTTTTCGTTTCGCCAAAGTCGGCGCTTATAAGGAGGGTATTCGCTTGTTTAAAACCGCCTTCTACCCCGGTCAAACCTTCCGCGTCTGCGGTCATGTCCGGGTCTACTGGACTCGCGCCGCTCGCGGGGCGCGGCTTTCGCCGCATCTTCACCAAAAAGCATGGAGAGGTTGACGCGGCGCATATCGTCGATCTCTATAACCCGTACCTTCACCTTCTTGCCGATCGCGACCACGTCCTCCGGCGAATTGACAAAGCCCGTGGACATTTGCGATACATGCACCATGCCTTCTTTACCGGGAAGAATTTCGACAAATGCACCGAACGGCAAAATGCGTTTCACTTCGCCCTCAAACTCCTCGCCGACTTTGACCTCATGCGTGAGACCCTTTACCCATTCCACGGCTTTTGCCACTGCGTCTGCATCAGTTCCGGAGATCATAACCGATCCGTCATCTTCCACATCCACCGTCGCGCCGGTTGAGGCGATTATATTGCGGATTATTTTTCCTCCCGGACCGATGACTTCTCCGATTTTCTCTGTCGGAATTTTGACGACCTGTACTTTGGGCGCGTACTTGGATATGGCCTGACGCGGACCGGATAAAATCGTAAGCATTTTTCCCAAAATAATCATGCGCGTTTTCTGTGCCCGTTCGAGTGAGCCCCGGATTATCTCGTCGGTGATGCCGTGTACTTTCATGTCCAGTTGAATTGCCGTAATGCCGTTTTTGGTGCCGGCAACTTTAAAGTCCATGTCGCCTGCAAAATCCTCCATGCCCATTATGTCGGTCAAAAGCTCGTATTTTTTCTTTTTTTCGTCGGTGACGAGGCCTATGGAAATGCCCGCAACCGGTTCTTTGATGGGAACACCCGCGTCCATGAGAGCCAAGGTTGAGCCGCAGGTCGCAGCCATAGAGGTTGAGCCGTTGCTGCTCATAATCTCGCTGACCAGGCGTATGGTGTAGGGAAATTCTTCCTCAGATGGAATAACCGTCAGGAGCGCGCGCTCGGCAAGCGCGCCGTGGCCGATTTCCCGCCGTGAGGTAAAGCTCATGCGGCCAGTTTCACCAACTGAATACGGAGGCATGAAATAATGATGAATGTAGCGTTTGGACTCTTCTCCCATGGGGCTTTCGATAAGCTGCTCCAGGCTGGGAGTACCCAGAGTCGCAATGGTTAGAGCCTGCGTCTGACCGCGCCGGAACATGGCAGAGCCGTGGGTGCGGGGTAAAATACCGGCTTCAAGCTCAATCTCGCGAAGCTCATCGAGCTTTCTGCCGTCCACGCGCTTGCCGGTAGCAAGTATGTCGTCGCGGATTTTTTGCTTAAATATTTTGTCCAGCATACCCAGGACGTCTTTGACACTCCACTGTTCCGGATGCTCGGTAACGATGGTTTGCGCAAGCGCCATAATCTCATCACTTCCGCTTTCCTTCGCCGCGTGGGCCGCAAATGTTTCATCCATCTGCTTTTTGTACTTTTTCAGAATCGCCTCTTTCAGATCCGTGAGTGCCGGCAGCTCCTTGACGGTGTCCTTTGGTTTTCCGACTACCTTGGCAAGCTCTTCGATAAGATTCAGAATTTTTTGATTTTCTTCTTTTGCTGATTTTATGGCGCCGACGACCGTGTCCTCCGGCGTTTCACAAAAACCGCCCTCCAACATGATCACCCGGTCGGATACGCTGGCAACCACAAAATCAAAATCCGACAGCGCCTGCTGCGCAAGCGTGGGATTGACGAGAAAATTCCCCTTCTGACCATCCTCCGAAACGACATATCCCATCCGTACCGCTGCCACAGGTCCGGACCAAGGGATCGGAGAAATACGAAGCGCCGCCGATGCCGCAACAAGTCCCAAAATATCCGAATCATTTTCCCCGTCCATGGAAAGCGTCGTGATGACGACCTGCACGTCGTGTTTGTAGGCTTTTGGAAAAAGTGGCCGAATGGAACGGTCTATAACCCTGCCGGCAAGTACGGCATCGTCGGAAGGCCTTCCTTCGCGTTTAACCCACCGGCTGCCTTTAATGCGCCCGCCTGCATAGAGGCGTTCCACGTACTCAACGGAAAGGGGGAAATAATCCAGAGTCGTTTCGTGCTGTGAAGCAGTTACCGTGGCCAACACCATGGTGTCGCCGTACTTGGCGACGACTGCGGCCGTCGCCTGCTGGGCAAATCTGCCGACCTCCAGTGTCAGCGTACGACCGGCTATCTCAACAGATTTTTGAATGATCTTCATGGTTAAAAAACGCTCAACTCTTTTGATAGTGGGTAGAAGGTAGGGGTCGAAGATAGAAAACGGAAGCGAGAAAAAACACACACGGTCTGCCTCTTCTGCGCTCTATCCTCTACCACTATCTTTCTATCCGCCATTATATCATCTTTTCTCTTACTTCCCCAGGCCCAACTTCTGACTGATCTCTTTGTAGCGCTTCTCGTCCTTTTTATATAAGTAATGAAGAAGCCTTCGGCGCTTGCTGACGATACCCAACAGCCCCCGGCGGGAGTGATTATCCGAAGGATTGGATTTGAGGTGGCCGACGAGCTTTTCTATTCTTTTGGTCAGGAGCGCCACCTGCACTTCCGGGCTTCCGGTATCACCGGTCTTCATCGCAAACTGCACAATTACTTCCTGTTTTTCTGCAGACGGGATTGTGGCGACTGACGCCTTGGCGGCGGGTGCTTTTGCGGCTTTTTTAAGTGCCGGTGCTGCCACCTTTTGCTTTTTCGCTTTCGGTTTTTCCTTTACTTTATCCTTCGTGGCTTTTTTTTTCTCGGCCATACTGGCTAGTAAAAAAGGAGCACGCTTCTGCTCCAAACAATATTATTATACACCAAACGGCTTCGTTGTACAAGAATCTCTGGTACACTACAGAATGAAAGTATGAAATGCCCTGACTGCCTGCGGGAAATGACACGTGTCACGCTGGGGAGAGAAACGCGTATCGAACTGGACTCCTGCGATCATTGCGGCGGCACGTGGACAGATCAAAGCGAAATAAACTTTGTCTCCCTGTCGGATCTCACAGACGTCGGCATACCGCCGAAAAGACTTCGGCCGGTTACGCCGCCCAAAAACCGTTCATGCCCCAAAGACGGGACACTTCTCACCCGGTTTCGGGCAGACAGCGTCCCCGAGCACATTGGGCTTTTTCACTGCGAAACGTGCGGCGGCAACTGGTTTCCCAAAGACACGATCCGCGAGTTTAAAAAAGCACAGGCAGCCAAAGTATCATTTTTAAAATCATGGCACATCCCTCTTGCGTCAGCGTACGCCGTGCTTATTCCTTTCTTTCTCGTGCTCATCATCACGGGCGGCATGATCGTCACGGTCCAAAGTATACAGAAAGAGCAGCTTCTTGAGTCACGGGCAGGTCCCATGCTCTCGGTTCCCACGGTCCGCAACATTCTTGACGGTGAAGTATTTATAGATTTTACGACCCTCCAACCCCAGACGTCGCACATACGCTACTGGCCCGCAGGAAACATAGCCCTTACCCGTTCCGTGCCCGTAAGCACGACTAGTAAAACGCTCCACACCATCCGGCTGACCGGTCTGACCGCGAAAACAACCTATTTTTATACCATTCTGGTCGGGGCCGAAAACCGGGAGAGTAACGTCTATTCCTTTACGACACAGTGAGCCCTAAGCAATGCTTGAGCTTTTGAAGATTTTCGGCTTGAGCCAATCAGCAGGCGCCTGACCCGAAACCTGCGGTGCAGTCTGGGGAGCGGACGAAGCGGGAACCGCAGGCTGAACCGGTGCCTTGGGCGCAGCCGGCGGCACGGGAACAGACTGCACGGCTCCTGTCTGCATTGCCGCAGTTTGCCGCACAAATCGCTTCCCGCCGGCTTTGATACAGGCGGCTGCCAGTTCAAAACTTCTACTGGTCACCGACAAACTCTGGAAGCTGTCTGTGCCGGCATAAAGCGCATTGAGAATATTTGTGGCAATATCAGCCGTCAGCGGGGCACCGACGCCTGCCAAAAATTCACCGATGAGTTCAGCGGTCGTCCCTGCCCGGTGATCCACGATATTAAGCTTGCCAAAGTGGCTGTTGTTGGGGTGCCAGTCAATGTTGACGACGGGCTTGGTCGCAAAAAGCTCTTTGTTTTCCTCATAGAGCTTCCCCAGACCTCCCAAGTGAATCGTGTCCACCACAAGTATGGCGTCCGCGCTGACGCCTGCATACGCATAGCGGACTTTGTCCTGGCTAAACGACTCAAACCCCGGCCGCGGTTCGATCACGAGGTTAAACTTGTTCCCCTCGATATTGTAGGATACCTTTTCTATGGAACCGTCGACATAGTCTAGGGAAATGATGAAATTTTTTTTGGCGAGGCTGGTTGCGACTTTGTTTGCAGCCACAAAACTCGACAGCTCCACCGTCACCGGGTCCGGACAGGCCACCGTGACCCGTTTTCCGAGTCCGGTAAGTCCCAGGTACAAAGCAAGGCTGCTTCCCAAACTGTCAAAGGTGGGTTTTTCGTGGGTGACAATAAGAATCTCGCTTGCCTTAACAAGAAGATCCTTGACGTGGGCGGTGTCTGTCGAAGCATCCATAGAATTTGCGGTTTACGTCGTGACCGCGATTATAGCATCACCAAGACTAAAATCAACTTTTTTGTCCAGAAGTATTCCGCAGTCGCCCCCTGCCTCTATTTTCGTCACGTCGTCTTTGCCGCGGCGCATGGACTTTATCTTTACGCGGGCAATTTCCTCCTCGTTGCGGACAATTTTTACCGTGTCGCCCCGGGCCAGCCGACCCGAGACCACTTTGGTTCCGGCAACACGCAGCCCCTCAAAGGGAAACTCCGCCACAATCTGGCCGTGACCGAGCTCCCGCTCCGGAGAAAGCACTTCCTCAAGTCCTTCTAAAACATCGCGCAACTCGTCAATGAGTTCATAAATAATAGTGTAGGTGCGGCACACCACCTTTTCTATGCGGGCAAGTTTTTCTATGTTCGGGGACACTTTGACGTTGAAACCCACGATCAGGGATTTAGACGCTTTGGCATCCAAAATATCGCCCTCGGTAATATCACCCAGATCCCGCCGTACATAGGTCATCTGGTCGCCGGGCAGCGCTTCGACAATCGCCTCCAGAGATCCAGAAGTATCTGCTTTCAAAATAAGCGATAATCTTTTTTTTGCCGCATCGTCCATGGCAGCCAAAAAATCTGACATCTGGGAAACCTGTTTTTTTAACGGCTGCTGGTTTGTCTCTTCGCGGCTTCCCGGGACCTGGGTCAGGGTTGCGCCGATATCAGGAAGTGTTGAAAAACCCATAATTTCCACGGGCTTCCCGGGACCTGCGGCCTCGACATTTTTTTTGTGCTCGTCCGTCATGGCACGCACTTTCCCGACCAAAACCGACCCCAAGTACAAAAGCGCGGCGGGTTTTAATGTCCCGTTTTTTACCAGAAGCGTCGCGGTCATACCGCGCGCTTTGTCGCGCTTCGTTTCCACAACCACCGCCTGAAGTGGAGCAGTAGAATCGCCCCGCAGGCCTTGCAAGTCAGAAACGAGAAGAATAAGGTCCAAAAGTTCGGGCACCCCGGTGCCTTGTTTTGCGCTCACAAGAGCTACTGCTACATCGCCGCCAAACCCTTCTACCTGGACCCCGGCTTTGGCCAGGTCGCTTTTTACCCGGTCGACATTGGCGGCCGGCAGATCTATTTTGTTAATTGCCACAATCATGGGGATCCCGGCTTTTTTTATCTGTTCGATGGATTCCACTGTCTGAGGCTTCACGCTGTCATCCGCTGCAACGACCAATATGGCAATGTCAGCTACCTGCGCGCCGCGGGGACGCATTTTGGAAGGCGTCGCATGCCCCGGGGTGTCGATGAAGGTAATAAAGCGGCCGGCCTCCTGATCTCTTTTGGCAGAATGAGCCTTGGAATCAGGCTCGGGTTTTCCCGAACTGACTTTTTTTGATTTTTGTCCGCCGGCCGGCAGATTGGTTTTTGCCAGCGCTATCTGGTAGGCGCCGATGTGCTGGGTAATCCCGCCGTGTTCCCGCCCCGCAACATCTGACGTGCGGATGGTATCCAGAAGAGTCGTTTTGCCGTGGTCAACGTGGCCCAATACCGCCACCACCGGAGGCATGGCCTGGCCCGAGGCGGCTGCGGGTTGCACAGAGAGGTGTTGCTTTTGAACGTCTTTGGCCATAGTAAGGATAAAACCTATCCAGCCCGGTTCTCATACGGATTCTTTTGCAAGTTGTTCCTGAGTTTGTGCTGGCGTATTTTCTTTCGTTACCGGAGTCGGCTCTTTCTCTTCCTGTGTTTCCGGACTTGCCTGACTCTTCTGATCCGTCTCTTCCGGTGGCTTGCCTTTTCCTTTAATATCTATCTTCCAGTCCGTTGCTTTGGCAGCCAGGCGTACGTTTCCGCCGTCGCGGCCTATGGCCAGCGAGAGCTGATCTTGGGGAACCAATACCTCTGCAGCCTTTTTCTTTTCGTTGAGGATGACTTCTATGTCTTTCGCCGGTGCCAACGCCGCGGAAATAAACTGCTTGGGATCATCGCTCCACTGGATTATATCTACCTTTTCGTTATTGCCAAGCTCCGCGATGACCGCCTGAACACGCACACCTTTCTGCCCCACGCAGCTGCCGACCGGGTCCACGCCCGATTGGCTAGAAAAAACGGCAACTTTTGTGCGGTTTCCGGCCTCGCGTGCGATCACCCGAAGTTCCACCGCTCCCTGAGCCACCTCCGGCACTTCACGCCGGAAAAGTCCCTCAACCAGCCCTTTGTGACTGCGCGACACAATAATCTCATTGCCGCGCATGGTCTCTCTGATGCCCTCTATATAAAACGTGAGTCTTTGGTTAAGGTGATATCGCTCGGCAGGATTCTGCTCACCCGGCGGCATCACCGCCTGTGCGCGGCCGATATCCACAACGACGTTGGGGCCGTCAAAACGCAAAATCATCCCGGGTACAATGAGCCCAATTTTGGCCTGATAATCGGACAGAACCGCCTGCTTCTCCGCCTCCCTGATTCTCTGCAGAATAACCTGTTTGGCCGTTTGCGCGGCAATACGGCCGAAGCCGGGCGGGGTAATGTCTTTGCCGTCTTTGAATATTTTTGCCTCGCCGGAGTCGGGGTTCAACTCGACTATCAGAAGCTCCAGCTCCTCCATACCATAATCCTTCCGGTATGCAGCAAGAATAGCTGCCTTTATAGTCTCCAATACCACAGCCGGATCGATCCCGCGCTCGGTGGCTACCTGGTTGAGTGCTAATGAAAATTCGCTTCGTACAATTGCTGGCATGGTATGTAAGGCCAAATGCTAAATGTTCAATGCCAAGTGATTTTTTGTTTGGCATGTATCATTTATCATTGGTCATTGGTCATTGGTCATTTTTTGGCTAAAAAATAAGGCGGGTCTCCCCACCTTCATTTCCGCACAACAAGCCTTATTATACCCTAGAGATCAAGCTCTTGCAACAATTCCCGCTGGTGCTTTGAAAGATGCGTCGGAATTTTAAGTTGGATGCGGACGTATTGATCGCCGCGGCCTGCCCTTTGAACGCTCTGACTGCCTTTTCCCCGAAGCCTTATCATCGTCCCCGGTTGCGTGCCCGGCTGGATGCGGAGTTTGACGTCGCCGTCTATGGTGGGCACTTCGATATTGCCGCCAAGAGCTGCAACCGCGTATGGAATTTCTTTTTCCACAACAAGGTCATCTCCTTCGCGCCGAAAGTGCCTGTCCGGGCGAACCTCAATCACAATATCAAAGTCATCAAAGCGCACCCTGCTCCCGGTATCCACACCTGCGGGAATTTTTATGGTTTTTCTGACCGAACCCTCGCCTGCAGCCCCCCTGGGCACATGAACCTCTTTCGTTATACCCTTCATGGCCTCCATGAAGTCAATGGTAATCTGATACGTCTCCCGGCGTTGCCGTGAACCAGTCGAACGGCCGAATCCGCCGCCGAAAAACTGTTCAAAAATCTCAAACGGATCAATAAAATCCCCAAAGCCTCCAAAAGGCGACCCGCCGCCGTTGCCGCTTGTGTAATAGGTATAGGAAAATGGCCCTTGTTGTCCCGCCGGGCGGGGTCCCCCTCCGGGGGAAAACGCGCTGTGGCCAAACTGATCATAGGTAGACTTCTTTTCTGCGCTGGAAAGCACGGCGTAGGCTTCGTTTATTTCTTTAAACTTCTCGTTTGCCTGGGGAGATTTATTCCGGTCCGGATGCCACTCTAAAGCAAGCTTCCTATATGCCTTCTTTATCTCCTCCGCCGAAGCACTCTTGGAAACTCCCAGAATCTCGTAATAATCACGTTTAGTAGCCATGGTGACAATGCCAAATGCTAAATGATAAATGCGAAATAATCAACACATTCATTTCTTCGCATTCAAAACAATCTTACTAATTATCGCAATTAATTGCTGGTTTTCATCGACAAGAGGAGCAGTTTTTACTTTCGAAACTGAATTATGATCGAAAAGAAGCGTAAGCCAATAGAGGGTTTCTTTTGCTTCTTTCTTCGCTATTGTAAATTGATGAACAAACTCTTTCTTTGATCCTGCGCCATCCGCCTCGGCAGCATTTGCTCCGATAGATGCGGATGAACGAACAACTTGTCTTATGAGCACCGAGTTTTCAGGAGTGCGTGGTAATTGCCGAACTGCACGGAGAACTCTCAGAACGAATTTGTAAATCCGGTCATGAATTTCGTGTTTTGTGTTTAACATTGAACATTGGCCTAAGTTTTTTATTTAGCATTGGACATTTATCATTGAGCATTTTTTTAGCTTACCACTTCCCCCTCTTCGACTTTCTTCTCCTTCTCGTCCTTTTTCTCTTCGCCTTGCGGTCCCTGCTGACCTTGGCCCTGTGGTGAGCCTGTCGAACCATACATCGCAGCGCCGACTTTTTGGACTGCATCAGAGAGTTCGCTGGTTTTGGTTTCCAGATCTTCCTTGGTACCGCTTTCGAGAATTGCCTTTAAGTCTTTTATCTTATCGTCTATTGTCTTCTTGTCTTTTTCTTTGACTTTATCACCCGCGTCTTTCAGCGTTTTTTCGGCAACGTAGATCATGTTGTCTGCTTTATTGCGCGATTCAATTTTTTCTTTCTTTGCCGCGTCTTCTGAAGCGTGCGCTTCTGCCTCTTTTTGCATCTTCTCCACTTCTTCTTTCGAAAGTCCGGTACTGCCTGTGATCGTAATAGTATTGGTCTTTCCCGTTGCCTTGTCTTTTGCCGTGACATTGAGGATGCCGGATGCATCTATATCAAACGTCACTTCTACCTGCGGCACGCCGCGGGGCGCAGGCGGAATGCCGGAGAGAATAAACCGACCGAGTGATTTATTGTCTGCCGCCATCGGCCGCTCTCCCTGGATGACATTTATTTCAACCGACGTCTGGTTGTCTGCGGCTGTTGAAAATATTTCGGTTTTACTCGTGGGAACCGTGGTGTTTCGGGTAATAAGAGGAGTTGCGACACTTCCCAAGGTCTCCACGCCGAGAGTAAGCGGGGTCACATCCAAAAGCACCACATCCTTGACGTCTCCGGAAAGGACTCCGGCCTGAACCGCCGCGCCAACTGCCACGACTTCATCGGGATTGACTGACCGATTGGGATCCTTACCAAAAAAGTTTTTAACGACTTCAATGACTTTGGGCATGCGGGTCATGCCGCCGACCAAAACCACCTCGTCAATATCCGGCGCTTTCTTTTTGGCATCAGCGAGACACTTTTTGACCGGCTCTATGGACTTGACGATAAGGTCTCCCACCAATGTTTCAAGTTTGGCGCGGTTGAGCTTCATGACCAAATGAAGCGGTCCCTCTTTGCCCTGGGTAATAAACGGCAAATTAATTTCCGCCTCCATGGAACTTGAAAGCTCTATCTTTGCCTTCTCGGCGCCGTCCCGCAGTCTTTGAAGCGCCTGCGGATCGCGTCTCAAATCCACAGCGTGTTCTTTTTTGAACTCTTCGGCAAGGTAGTCGAGAATCACTTTGTCAAAGTCGTCCCCGCCCAAGTGCGTATCGCCGTTGGTCGCCTTCACCTCATACACGCCCTCGCCAAGCTCCAGAATAGAAATATCAAACGTGCCGCCGCCTAAATCGTACACCGCAATCGTGTGCGCGTTTTTCTTATCCACACCCTAGGCGAGTGCCGCAGCAGTCGGCTCATTGAGAATGCGCAACACCTCGAGTCCGGCTATCTCACCGGCCTGCTTTGTTGCTTGCCTTTGACTGTCGTCAAAATATGCCGGGACCGTGATGACCGCCTGCTTCACCGGTTCGCC
>CAYNWD010000027.1:0-11110 GCA_964400835.1 uncultured Gammaproteobacteria bacterium
GCCCGGAAGCCGAGGCGGCGCGTCCAGTAGCCGCGCTGGTTGCGGAATTCTTGATGACTACCTGGGTTTTGCGGTACTCGCCGATTGTATCCTCTTGCATAATCCGGTGAACCGTCAGCTCGTGCATGTGTTTGAGCGTTTCCTCAGTCAAAGCCCCCGACTGGAAGGATTCGATGAACTTGAGGACATTGCGGTAGTTCAAGACTTCCTGGATATCGCGCTCGCGGCCGACAATTTTGGCACCCGCAAGCACTTTTTCCGCCTCGGTCATGTTGAGCTCGTTTCCCTCTATGTGCGTGCCGTGATGGATGGTACGGACCAGTGCATCATCCCGGAACTTTGCCTCCCAGGAGGGAACGAGCGGACTGTTTTCAATCACCTCCCGCGCCGCCTCGATGGTGCCGATGTGGCGCAGAATTTTATTCGTGATGGTGAAGTGAGGGGTATACATAAGAATGAATTTCTTGTCCGAAAGGCCTGCCTGATCGTTGATCCGTGGACCCGGAGCCCATTTTCCCTGTATAATACCCGCATGAAGGAAAAGAAACAAGAGGCCAGGAAGCTTACCCTGACGATCCTTCGGCAAATGCTGACGTTGGCAACCTCCGGCTTCGGGCTGGTGGCCGCTTTAGCCTGGAACAATGTCATTACCGAGCTTGTCGCAACCCGCATCAAGCCCTATATCCCCGGCGCGGGCCTCACCTCGCTCCTCCTCTACGCCG
This sequence comes from uncultured Gammaproteobacteria bacterium, assembly GCA_964400835.1. GTDB lineage: Bacteria > Patescibacteriota > Microgenomatia > UBA10105 > UBA927 > CAYNWD01. The sequence goes on from CAYNWD010000027.1 coordinate 723, forward strand.
TCCTTATCACCGTTCTTGCCGTCACCATCACATACCAATTATCCAAACTTATTCAGAAGCTGGAGTAAGAAGCCTCTTCATCGTCCTGGGTATCTGATCGGCTAAATCACTCGCGTTAAAATACGGCCCCACCGAGGAAAAAAGATCATCGCCCGCCTGTTTATTAAAAACACTTCCGGCGATAGTTGCCAAAAACGGATCGTTTTTACAGGCTAAAGCAGCAATGAGGCCTGCCAGCACATCCCCTGTACCGCCTTTGGTCATGCCTTCGTTTCCTCCCTGGATACTGCGTGTTTCCGTTCCATTCGTCGCGATATCGACTGGACCCTTCAGAAGCACGATGCAATGATATTTTTGCGCAAATGCCACAATCTTTTCCTCGTCCACGCTGCCGGGCGGGTGCGTCTTTTCGAGCTCCGTCATGGCCTTGGCACCAGAACGGGATGGAGAGAAAGCCGTCTGGACCTTGACGGAGTGAGCAAAAGGCGAACCCGCCAGAGCAGATTTTTGCCAAAGCCCCGCAAATTCTCCGTGGTGCGGGGTCAAAATGGCGTGCGCTGGAATGCGGGATATGTCCATCATCTGGAGTGCTCCTGCATCTATCGCCCATTGTTTCCGGGGATACCGGGACAGAAGCCTGTCGGTAAGTTTTTGCGTTTCCGAATCGCGCGTCATCCCCGGACCGATCAGGATGACGTCGTCTTCGGCTATGTAAGCATCGATATCCTCCCGGGGCACGACAATGCCGTCGCGAAACTGCTTTTTAATTTCCAGCATCACCTGGTTATTTTCCGGGACTGAAGAGTAGTGCACGAGGTCCACAATGCGGCTTGCCACCGTGAGTGCCCACAGGCGCGCAGCGTGAAAAAGGTGCGCTCCGACAATTACCAACAGCCTGCCGTTCTGGCCTTTGTGCGAATCTTTCGCCGGCCGAAAAAGCCGCTCCCGTTCACTCTGTGTCATCCCTTTTGTCATAATTCCAAAGTCACCAGCCCAGGGCGAAGCCTGGAGTGGAAAAGCTCCTTCATTATATCCTGCTCTGCCGACGTCACGATAGTCTGCTGGCTGCCGATGAGTCCGAACACCAGGAGCCGGTGGTCTGCGTCCAGTTCGGAAAAAATATCATCGAGCAGAAGAAGCGGCCGGGTGCCGGTTTCCCTGGTCATAAAGGCAAGTTCGGAAAGCTTCAACCAGAGGATAGCGAGCCGCTGTTCTCCCCGGCTCCCGTATTTGGCAAGGTCAATAAGCGAGTTTTTCTGCTTTTTGTGAACGCGAAAATCATCCCTGTGCGGCCCCACGAGGGTCGCCTTGGCTGCCACTTCCTCTGCTGCATACTGGGCAAGCCGAGATTCCGAAATCACGCTCTTGTCATACTCGACCTGGTAGGACATGCCGGAAACGTTTTGGGCGTTGAGGAAATCGATAAAACCGGCGCGTTTTTGGGTGAGATACGCGCCCGCGGAAACCAGGAGCTGATTCCAGAAAAGGAGCTGGTGGCGATGCGCTTTCCCCGCACCGATACCATCCAGAAGCCGGTTGCGCTGCCGCAGTCCCCGCTCGTAGGAGAGGAGGCTGCGCCGGTACTCCCGGTCGACCTGCACCAGAACGCTGTCCAGATACCGCCTTCGGCGCGACGGACTGCCGGTCACGAGAGCCAGATCCTCCGGCCAAAAAAGAACCGCGTGGAGGTTGCCGGCAAAGTCCACCAGCCGCCGCGGGATAGCGTTGACCAGATATTTTTTAAGAGGAGACGGCTGGCCGCCGACCGTCCCTGCGGTCATCCGAAGCTCAAGGTCGACATCGTCTTTTTTGGTTTCGTACTGCCGTGCGGACGCGCGGTTGGTTAGATCTGCCAGATGACCGCCGATAACCGAAAGCTCTTTGCCCCACCGGATAACCTCACGATCCGCATCTGCACGGAAACTTTTGCCGGTTGCAAGCATCATGATCGCCTCGACCACATTCGTCTTGCCCGCGCCGTTTGCGCCGACCAAAAGTGTCGTATCGGCAGAAAAATCAAATGTTTGCCTTGTGTAACTGCGGAAATTCTGGAGTGTGAGCGCGGAAAGAGTCATGACACCCAGCATTCTAACGCGTCGGGGGCGTGTCTGTCACCTCCGGCCTATTGAATCGTCGTTCCCTTGAAGGGTTTGTTGTCCAGGGCCTTGTCGAGGTTTTCAAAATCGTTGCCGTTGAGGATTTTGACCGTTATACCCAGCTCCTGGGCGAGTTTGCTTGCAATCGGGTCAAACGGCGCGTGCATCCCCGGCGTCCAGGTGTCGCCGACCATGGCGCGGTAGTCTTTCCAGGAAATTTCCGGGATCGGCTTGGCGTCACGATGCGCTTTGGGGTCGCGGTCGTATACCTGGTCGATATTGGTCATGTTGATGACACTGGGGACGCCGTAATCCTGACACAGAGTGACGGCACAGTAATCCGTGCTCCATCCCGGTTTCCATCCGGCCGCTATGGCCACCGGCTGGTCAATTTTAAGGATAATTTCATAGTGCTTGATGACCCGGGGATCCGCAATGTCGCGGAAAATAGTCCGTATCATCTGTGCATTGAGCCGCGTCGCGTGGATCCCCAGCCAGTCCAGATCCACATCCCCCAGCTCCTCGCCGCGCACGACACTCGCGGCCTTCTGGTAGTGCCGCGTCGTCGCGCCGCCGCCGACCGTTATAAAAAATCTCCGGTTTTTTTCGGAGACTTGTTTTCTGATAAATACATTGAGCTTGGTGAGAAACTGGGTATCAATACCGCCGTTGGGGACTATGAGAGATCCCCCCAGTGAAAGAATGTGCGCGTTTTTTCCGTATATCATACGTCATTTCCCCTTAAAAAATCCGCCGTTTGGCGGACTGCGACGCCGTGCACGAACGAAAGGCGTGCTCCCCTCTATAGTAGCGGAGTTTGTCCGATGAGTCAAACAGACGCTCAACTGCGCCGGACGCGTTACATAAGCTTTATCAACAGCCCATATCGCCGTGCGCGGTCAAACATAAACAGAAAAAATACGACACTCACAGCCAAATACACCCCGTTGAGAAAAAAGCTGGTCAGAAGAAGCGAGGGGTCGACGGTCCCGGTCGACAAAAGCGAGCGCATGCTTTCAAACACATACGAAGACGGGACAAACCGTGCCACTGTCTGCAGCGCCGGCGGGAGCGCAGACAAGGGATACACGACGGCCGAAACGGGATTAATGAGGAGCGACAGCGTCCAGGCAAATGCCATGACGCTCTTGCCCCAGCGGATGATGAGCGCATTGATGAAAAGCGCGAGCCACACACTCGTCAGAAACAAGCTCGTCAGAATCGGCAGAATCCACCAGCTCATGACAAAAATATTAAACTGATAAAACACAAACACCAGAGCCGACATAAAGAAAAATATTATCAACAATTTTCCGATACCCAGAAGTATCGTAGCGGTGAGGAATTCCGCTATGGTCAGCGGGCTCGTAAAAATATTAATGAGATTCTTTTCCCAGGATTCGATGAGCATCGACGCCGATACTTCCCACTGCGACCGGGCCAGAACCGCCCACAGAATAACTCCGGTGAGAAGCTGGCCCACAATGTTTGCAGACGTAAACGTCCCGGCAAAGTATGTACTCATAAGTCCCCAAATAACCACGTCAAAAAACGCCCACCAGAAAGCGTCAAAAACCCGGTCCAGTTCCCGGATCCAAACGTACAGATTGCGAAAAACAATCGCTATAATATGATTTTTATTCATGATGTGTGTCTGATTTTTTCCAAAAAATAATCCTCGAGGGTCGGCCGGTCTATGCTTATTTCCTGGTAAGCAATGCTCTTTTCCGCCAAAAATGAGAGGAAATACACAATCTCTTCCTCCGCAAGCGTCACCGTCACATACCGGCCTTCCTGCCGTGCATCGAACTGGTGCTCCTGGCAGTACCGCAGGGTACGCTTCATGCCGTCTTTCACCATAAGGTGAATTTTCGTGCCGGTTATGCTCGCCGCGAGCCCCTCCGGCGTGTCTTCGGCGACGATTTTACCATGATCAATAAACAGCACGCGATCGCATATCTCCTCAACTTCCGCCATGTTGTGGGACGTGAGAAGGATCGTCATACGGAATTTTTTCTGCATGTCGACGAGGAGTTTGCGCACAGAATCTGCCACATCCGGATCAAGTGCCGCCGTGGGCTCGTCCAGAAAAAGAATTCGCGGCGAGTTAATAAACGATTTGGCCAAATGAACCCGCGTTTGCTGACCAGAGGAAAGGTACACGTATGTTTTATCCGCGATATCGCGTACCCCAAACAGATCCATTACCTCCTCCACCCGTCTTTTCCGGTCCGCCACGTCATAAAGCAGCGCAAAAATGTGCAAATTCTCCCGGACTGTCAGCCGGAAAGGGAAATTTATGTATGCGGAGGAAAAGTTAACCTCCCCCAAAATCTCTTCGCGGTGCTTTTGCAAATCCTTGCCGAACACACGTATCGTACCGCTCGTGGGGGTAAGAAGTCCAAGGAGCATGGAGATCGTCGTGGTTTTCCCTGCGCCGTTTCTACCCAGAAGCCCCACGATTTCCCCTTCCCCCACGGAAAAGGAAATGTTGTCTACTGCGGTAAATCCTGCTCTCGCCGGGCCGAAATGCTTGGTCAGGCCGGAAACCCGGAGAATATCTTCTGCCATAGGCTCATTATAACAAGAGAGCGAAAACCACGACCGTAAGCTCGTCGGATTTTTATACGCTTGAGCGAGGCTCGGGAGAAGATCAGGCGGAAACTTTTTTGGTGACGAAGGCGCGGATTTCTTTCTGAAAACCCTCTTTTTTGAATTTTTGCGCCTGTTTTTGACACGCCGGCACCCAGTTTTTTTTCATTCCGGCAAACTTTTTCAGAGCAACGATGAGGCTCTCTGCCGTCGGCTCGTCAAAAAATATTCCTGTTCCTTGCCCTGAGCTTGCCGGAGGATTCCCCGCAATCACCGATTCACGGTACCCGCCGGCATCCAATGCTATGACCGGCGTACCGGCTGCCATGGCCTCAACCGGCGTCATCCCGAAATCCTCATCAGGGGAGAGCGCCAAAAATGCTTTCGCACCGGCGTAGAGCTCGGGCAAATCGGCATCGGCTACAAAACCCAAAAATGTGACCGTCGGCCCGGCCAAAAGCCGCAGCCGCGCCTCATCGGGACCTGTGCCGGCAATCTTTAATTGCAGCCCAAGCCGGTTGGCTGCAGCGATGGCGATCTCTATGTTTTTTGGCTGCGCGAGCCGGCTGACAACAAGAAAATAATTTCTCCGTGATAGGTGATAGGTGATAGGTGATAGGTCAATTGGAGGATAAATTACCACTGAATCCCTCCGGTAAAACTTTTTAATTCGCCGGGCTGTTTCCTGGGAGTTTGCGATGAAGTAATCCACGCGCTGCGCCGCCTCAAAGTCATAGTGCCGCATAAAAAAACCAACGACGGTACCGTACACTTTTGCAAAAAAATTTTGCCTGGATGTCCTGTACCCGTACAGCCACCGCGGCGGGGTGTGACAATAGCATATTTCGATCGTCCTCGATCGCCCTAAATTCTTACTCTTTTTCACAAAGCCCTTGGTAATGTACCAGCTCGAAGAGCCGATAACGACGTCATAGTGAGAAAAATCAAAGGAGCTCCAGATAAAAGGTGCCAGAAACCGAAGCGGGCTATGAAGCTTTGTGCCAAATGCGGGGACGTGATGTGCCCATGAAACGCGGATATCTTTGTCCTTAAACCGTTCCCACGCAGACGACCCTTTCCGATAGAACGCGGTATAAATAGGTGCGTCCGGCCACATCTCGCTTAAGGCCAGAAGTACCCGTTCCGCTCCCCCGAATTCTCCCAGATAATCATGAACCAACGCTATTTTCACGGTATGAATATGCTCACACGCTCCTATGCTACAACAATTGCTGCTGCTGCGGCCGGTCTTTCTTTTCCTCCTGTTTCTCTTCACCCGCAGCAGGAGCTCCTTTGGCGAGCCGTTTTACCAGCGAATGAAAATGTAAAGACGTCAAAAACGCACGGCTTTCGGCCGTGTCCAGACCGGCAAGCGGCGGGAGGGAAACGTCGAGCGGAACATTTCTCGTTATCGTTGCAAGTTTTTTGCCCAATATCGCGCTCTCTTTGTCGTGTTTGAGCTTCTCGGCGGCGGCCGGGGCAATGGCGGACAGGTGCCGGTAGATGGCCTCCAGGGATCCGTATTTCAGGAGGAGACTCACGGCGGTTTTGGGGCCAATTCCCGACACCCCGGGGTAATTATCAGAACTGTCACCCGCGAGGGCTTTGAGGTCCGGCACGAGACTTGGCAAAACGCCCATGCGGGCCGCGACTTCTTTTTCACCGTACAGTTTGGCTTCGGAAAGCCCTTTAGTGGGCATATAGACCAGCACTTTCTCGTCAATGACGAGCTGCAGCAAATCCCGGTCGCCGGTAACAATAATAACAGTGGCAAAGGTGGCAAAGGTATCAGAGGTGGCAGAGACGGCAGAGGTGTCCTTTGACACCTTCCCCACAATCGTCCCGATCACATCGTCTGCCTCAAATCCGTCTTTTTCAAACACCGGGATGCCGAACGCACCAACGAGCTCGTGCACCTTTTCTACCTGCCCTGCCAGTTCGTCGTCCATCTTTGGCCGCTTTGCCTGATACGCCTTGAAGAGCTTCTTGCGAAACGTCGGCCCAGGCCGGTCAAACGCCACAGCCATGTGGGTAGGGGAAAGGTTCTCATAGAGTTTCAACAGCATGCTGGCAAAGCCGTACACCGCGTTGACCAGAGTGCCGTCAGGCGCAGTCAAGGGAGGAAGCGCATGGTATGCACGGTGCAAAATGGCATTGCCGTCAATGAGGACGAGGCGATTCATTGAAATTATCCAACGCTTGATGATTTGACCATTTGGTTCTTCCCCGCTTTGCGGGGCTTCGGGCCGCCCATGAGGCTCTCAAAATCTTCCGCTTCTATGGTCTCCCGCTTGACGAGCTCTTCTGCAACTCGATCCAGGCTTTTTTTGTGTTTGCGCAGTATCTCCAGCGCCTTTTTGTATCCGTGGTCGATAAACTGCTTCACCTCGCGGTCTATGGCAGACTGCATTTCCTGGCTTATCTGCTGCTGCTCATAAAACGCCTTGCCCCACTCCGTCACGTCCGTATGCGGGCCAAAATTTATCGGGCCTATATCACTCATGCCAAACTCCGTCACCATGTAGCGCGCGATGCGCGTGGCCTGATTGATGTCATTGGATGCGCCGCTCGTCATTTCGTTAAAGATAATGTGCTCGGCTGCACGGCCGCCCATGGTCATGGCAATTTCATCAATGAGCCGCGACTTGGTTTCATGAAGCCGGTCTTTTTCCGGCGGCGCCATGGTATAGCCCAGTGCCATGCCGCGCGAAACGATACTTATCCTATGCACGGGATCCAGGTGCGGGCTGTAGTAGTTGACCACCGCATGCCCTGCCTCGTGGTACGCGGTCATTTTGCGGTCTAGATCGCTCTGCAGACGTTTTTTCTCCGGCCCCAGCTTGACCTTAGTGGCTGCTTCTTCGATATCTGCCATGTCGATTTCTTTTTTGCTGCCGCGCGCGGCCAAAATGGCTGCCTCGTTGAGCATGTTCTCGATATCTGCCCCGGAAAAGCCCACGGTGCGCTTGGCGACTTTGTTCCAATCTACTCCTGCTCCCGGTTTACCCTGAGTCGAACCAAACGGCTTTCCTTTGGCATGGATGGCCAAGATTGCCTTGCGTCCTTCCAGATCCGGCAGATCCAAAACCACGCGCCGGTCAAATCTGCCCGGCCGGGTGAGGGCGGGGTCCAATAAATCTCCGCGGTTGGTCGCGGCAACGATCAGAACTGCCGTATTGGGCTCAAATCCGTCCATCTCAACCAGAATTTGATTGAGTGTCTGCTCGCGCTCGTCGTGGCCGCCCATCACGCCAACGCTGCGCATCCTTCCTATGGCATCTATTTCGTCTATAAAAATTATCGCCGGCGCGTTTTTCTTGGCCTGGCCGAAAAGGTCGCGCACGCGCGCCGCGCCCACGCCGACCAACATTTCCATAAATTCGGATCCGGCGATACTGTAAAATGCGGTTTTGGCCTCACCTGCCATGGCTTTGGCAAGGAGCGTTTTTCCCGTTCCGCTGGGCCCCACAAGGATGACGCCTTTGGGAGTGCGTGCACCGAGTGCCGTGTATTTGGCCGGATTTTTCAGAAAGTCGACGACCTCCGCGAGCTCCTTTTTCGCCTCATCGATCCCTGCAACATCGGCGAAGGTGACTTTGGGAAGGTCTTTGCTAAATACCCGCGCACGCGACTGGCCGAAGGAGAACATGTTGTCCTGCGCACCCCGCGCCTGGCGGAAAAGAAAAAGGAAAAACACGACGGTCAAAACCAAAGGCAGCACGTTGCCGACGATCCCCCACACGAGCTGACCCACACTCAAATCCTTCACTTGTATTTGAACGCTGTCCAGCGGAATATCGGCCTTTTCCAGTAAGGCATTGAGCGAATCCTGCGGTTCTTTGTGGCTTATAAACCGGCTGCCGTCTTTGTAATAGAGGGACAGCCGGCTTTCCTCCACTTCGATTTTTTCAATCTTTCCTTCTTTAATGTCTGTCAGCGTGGTTGTCAGCGGCTTTTCGAGGAGAAGTGCTGCCTGCCGACCCAAATTGCCGAGCATGGAAAAGACGAGGAACAGCACAAAAAGGCCGATGAAGACGTTGCGCAGATTAAAGTTCATCCGCATCTCCAACACCTTCTGCTTCTTGCCGTTTTTGCCGGTTTTCCCGTTCCCGTTTTTTTTTCCCTGATGTATATGTTTTTCAACCATGATAGGGTCTTTGTTGAGGCTCGCTCCGATTCAATCGGTGCTCAAGTATATCACGTTCCCCCTCTCGTTTCACCGACTGCACTGGCCCGCCGGTCGAGATTTATAAGATGCCGAACATACTCTGACATGTTCATGCCGCTTTTTCTGGCAATCCGCCCCAGGTATTCCGATTGCGAGGGGTATAAAAACATGTTAAACCGCCGCGCCTGCCGCAGCTGCCGCACCCGGGCCAAAAAATCCTGAAGGAGAGGAGTCACATTTAATTTCGTATACCGGCTGGCAAAAAAATAGTCGTGATGGATTTTTTTGCTGAAGTCCTCAAGGGTAGACAGCGCCAATACCGGCTTTTTCTCCATAAGCGCCAGGCTTATTTCGTGGCCAAGCTGGATGTCCTGTTGGCTCACTTCGATCACCACGGCATCGGAAAGGTGTATTCCCTGCCGGATCGCTTCGTAGTGCAGAAGTCCCGGGTTGTTGCCAAGCCGTTTGCGCGTGTCCTCATCCAGTACACTCAGGTAATTGCCCAGTTCCGGAGACACCAGGTCCACGCGCAGGCTGGTAAGCGCCCGGTGCACCAGGTCATACGACGCCTGAAACTTCTTTTTGCCGTAGTAAGAAACAGTAAAAAATACCCTCATGCACACTCCTTACATATATACATACATTTTCTATTGAAATATGTCAATGAGAGCTTTAATATGCGTTATTTATATACATATGAAAGTAGAAATTACTCATGCTGCGGCAAGGTTCCTGCGAGCGCTTGCGCCAGGGGTCGCGAATGAAGCAGCGCGGCTAGCACATACCGACGAATTTATGCGCCTTGACGCCGTCAATACGCCGGCCGTGTTTACCGGTCCGGACGGCGAGCCGCATACGGTTGAAATGCGAACTGACGGCGGGGTCGTCCTGGACGGAATCCACCGCACCAAAAATCGTGACCCCGAAGGATATGAGCTGGGAAAATATGGACTAAAAGAAGTAATGAAGCGCATGTACGGACCGGACGAGACGACAAAAAAATGATATTTTAAAAGAGGCCCGTATGATTACTGCTATCGGCACACATATCAAAGTATCGGATTTTACCCGCTCAAAGGCTTTTTATGAGGCGCTCGGATTTCAAAAAATATTCGAGTACGGACCAGGGCAAACATTCCAAAAAGACAAAAACGGCAATCTCATAAGCGCGCCCGAGGATTATCACGGCGTGACCTTTATGCACGGCGGGTGCAAGCTGGAAATCGCCGACGGCCACCGGGCCGTCAAATCCGAAATATTCAAGCAGCCAATCACAAGTTCCAAGGTTTCGCTGATGATAAACGTCAAAAATATACAAACTATCATCAACCGGTGTAAAAAATCCAATATTCCCCTCGCAGTCGGCCCGCGGCACTACTACTGGGGCACCCTGGAGGTTGTCGTGAAAGACCCGGACGGCTTGGTCCTGGTCTTTATCGCTCCTTACACGGAAAAAGAGGCGAAGGAAGTAGACGCGGACGAAACTTTTGGCACACCGCCGAAAAAATGATCACCGTATCCTTGCCCCGACG
>CAYNWD010000028.1:0-10661 GCA_964400835.1 uncultured Gammaproteobacteria bacterium
ATTCCTGCAGCAACAAGATTCAGTGACTCCGTCGTGCTTCGGGTAAACACAATTTCTCCAAAGCTCGGAGCGCGGATAAAACGCGCCACTTTCTCTCGTGCTTTTTCATACTCTTCGGTCGCTTCTTCGCTTGTCGTATAGATGCCACGGAATACATTTGCCGTATACCGGCGGTAGTACCCGTTAATTTTTTTTAAAACGGAGCGTGGCTTGAGGGACGTGGCCGTGGAATCCAAATAGACAATCCGCTTCCCGCGCATCTTTCCGGTCAATTGAGGGAAATCTTTTCGAAGAACGTCTGCCTTCACCATACTACAATTGCTCCGCTCCTACCCCGGATGGTATTTTGACATAGATCTCGCCATTTTCTGCCTTTACCTCATACGAACCAAGGTCAGAGGTTGCCGGGAGCGACTGTACCCGGCCGGTCGTTACATCAAACTGCGCACCGTGGCAGCCGCAGATAACGGTCGTGGCATCCAAAAAACCCTCGGTTCCCAATGAACATTCCTCGTGGGTACAGGTATCATCGACGGCAAAAAACCGGTCGTCGGTGTGGGCCACCGCTATGCGCTTCCCGCCGATTATGAACGTCCGCATGCCGCCGGCAGGGATCTCGTCTACATTGGCAACTTTGACAAAGTCTTCCATACGGTTTGACGAAGCTTCTGGCTCACTATTGTATCAGAAATTTTTGCCAACCCTGCCTCAAGAAATCCCACGGTCACCATATGTCTACCAAGCGAAGCCGCGATCCCGCGGCTCTCCAGATACCACAGTTCCTCGTTCCCGATTTTTCCGACTGTGGCTCCGTGCGTGCAGCGGACGTCATTGGCCAGTATCTCCAGCGACGGATCGCTTCTGGCAGACGACGTCTGGGAAAGGAGCAGGTTTTCATTGCGCTGATACGCGTCGGTTTTCTGACCGAGTTTTTCCACGCGGATTTCGCCGTCATACAAAAATTTTGCGCGTCCGGACAGCACACTTTTGACCAACAAATCACTCATTCCGCTCGGCGCTGCATGATATTGATGCGTGTGTAAGCTAAACTGCTCGGTACCTGCGGCGACGACAATGCCCACTATAGACGCCTTGGCACCGGCTCCGACCAGGCGGACCGTGTACTGCGCACTGTGCACTTTGGGCCGCAGCCCTAGGATCACCAGCGTCACATGTGTCCCCGCTCCCACCCGAAACGTCGCCTGCGGCCTTTTGGTGACATCAACGACAATGGTTTTTTCTTTTTTCATGTCTTTCCCTCTCATCACGCACCGCTTTTTTGAATCTTCCTGTCTTATTTCTTTTTTCTCCCGGTATTATTTACCCTACCGACCCCTCCATTTGCAGCTCAATGAGCCGGTTCATTTCCACGGCGTACTCCAGGGGCAATTCCTTAACGATCGGCTCTATAAACCCGTTGACCACCATGGACTGCGCGAGTGTTTTTGATAATCCGCGACTCATAAGGTAAAACAGCTGCTCGTCACCGATTTTGGATACCGTGGCCTCATGCTCTATCTGCACATCCTGTTCGTCAATTTTCATCGTGGGGTACGTATCGGATCGGCTTTCCTCATCCAGAATAAGCGCGTCGCACACCACTTTATTGCGCACTCCCACAGCCCCCGGATACACCTGTACGAGCCCGCGGTAGGATGTCCTGCCGCCGGCGTGGCTTATGGATTTTGAAATAATCTGCGAGGAAGTTTCCGGGGCTATATGCACTGCTTTGCCGCCCGCGTCCTGGTGCTGATTTTTGCCGGCATAGGCGATGGAAAGCACTTCTCCCCGGGCTTTACGGCCGACCAGGTACACGCTGGGGTACTTCATGGTAATTTTGCTGCCCAGATTTCCGTCTACCCACTCCATGGTACCCTCTTCTTCCACCCGCGCTCGTTTGGTCACGAGATTATAGACATTGCTGCTCCAGTTTTGAATCGTCGTGTAGCGCACACGAGCGCCCGGTTTCACGATAATCTCGACAACCGCCGCGTGCAGGGAATCGGTCGAGTAAATCGGCGCCGTGCACCCTTCGACATAATGCACATAGCTTCCTTCTTCTGCAATAATGAGTGTGCGCTCAAACTGCCCCATATTTGCCGCGTTGATGCGAAAGTATGCCTGAAGCGGAAGATCCACATGGACGCCCGCCGGCACGTAGACGAATGACCCCCCGGACCAGACACCGGAGTTGAGCGCCGCAAACGCATTGTCACCTGCCGGTATCACCGTGCCGAAGTATGTGCGCACGAGCTCCGGATATTCCCGCAGGCCTGAGTCCATATCCAAAAACACGACGCCCTTTTTCGTGAGAGCCGACTGGATACTTTTATATACCACTTCACTTTCATATTGCGCCGACACCCCGGCCAAAAACTTTTTTTCGGCTTCCGGAATGCCGATCCGGTCATAGGTATCCCGTATTTCGGCCGGCAAATCTCCCCAGGACTTCGCCTTTTTTTCTGTCGGCTTTATGTAGTAGTAAATATTGTCAAAATCAATTTTACCTAAATCCGCACCCCAGGCCGGCAGCAGTTTTTTTTGAAAAATAGCGAAACTCTGCAGCCGGAACTTGCGCATCCAGTCGGGTTCACTTTTGTGCCAGCTTATCTGCCGCACAACCTCTGCAGAAAGACCCCTGCGGGATTTAAACACATAGTTTTCCGGCTTCCGGAATCCGTACTTGTAGGTCGTATTCACCAGGGAGGGGGAAGTATTAGACATATTCTTGGTATCCGCGCTGCTCAATCTTTTCCGCAAGGTCTGCGCTACCGCTTTTGACGATCTTTCCGTTCACCAGGACATGCACGTGGTCCGGGGTCAGATATTTTAATATTCGCTGGTAGTGGGTAATAATGAGAACCCCGGTGCCCCGGTCGCGCAGTTCCGCGATGGCGCGGGCGACATCACGAAGCGCATCAACATCGAGTCCGGTGTCTATTTCGTCAAAGAGCGCGTATTTGGGCGAAAGGGTCAGTGCCTGCACCATTTCCGCTTTCTTTTTTTCCCCGCCGGAAAACCCGTCGTGAATTCCTCTGGTCAAAAACGACTCGTCGAGACGAAGGAGCTTGGCATACTGCTTCAGCTTGTCGGTAAACTCCGCAATGCTTATATCCGCCTGCCACCCCCTCGCGAGAACCGGATTTTGGATCTTTGGTGCGGCTTTCCTTTTTCCGTGGACTTCCTGGTATGCTGTTCGCAGCAGGTTTAAAAGTGAAACACCCGAGACGGCAAGCGGCGCCTGGAGGGCCAAAAATAAACCTCGTTTCGCCCGCTCCTCTGTCGCTAAGGGGATAATATTTTTGCCGTTTATGAGAATTTTGGATTTTGGATTTTGGATTTCATAGGCAGGATGCCCCATGATCGCATAGGCGAGCGTTGACTTCCCGCTGCCGTTGGGGCCCATAATCGCGTGCACCTCTCCCGGACGGAGCCTAAGCGTCACGCCTTTGAGGATTACCGTATCTTTTGTTCCGGCAAACAGATCTTGGACAGTGAGCGATGCGGATTTTTTCATAACTTAAAGCCTGTGTGAAACGGTGTCGTTTTTCCCCATGAACGCTTCTTTCGTGCCGTGCATGCGCAGCCGGAAGTATTCATTTTTTATCATAGGGTTTGTCGGTAATGCAAAGTAACGCACCACATCGGGCCGCTGCGTCTCGTGTGCCCAGAGCGCTTTGGCTTTTTTGGTCACAAACGCCGCCACGTCTATCACGGTCGTAATGTGCCGGTCCTCGGTCCCGCGCCATGGCTTACCGAATGAATCGGCAGGGAGAATTTTTTCCTTTTTAAAGTAATCGACCGCGCTTTGCGGCATACACACGTAGTAGAGCTTGGGATTATCGGCCTCTTTCCGATTCCGTTCTTCCTGTTTTGCATATTTTTGAAAAGCGAATGTCGCGGAAAGGGAAATTTTTACGTGATCGGGGTGATTGGTGATGCCGGTCGGGTCAAAGGTGACCACGATGTCTGGCTGTATTTCAATAAACAGTTTGTAAAGCTTGTCCTCTATTTCTCCGGGCGTTTGTTTAACTAGCGTCCCGTCTTTGTAATCCATCACGGTCACGGTCGAGACCCCCAGTATGCGCGCTGCTTTTTCCAATTCTGCCTGGCGCACATCTCCCAGACTGGCAGAGGGATCGGCAGATACGTCTCCCCAGGATCCTGCCTCGCCGCGGGTTGCGCAAATGAGGTCTATTTCCCGTCCCAACCGCGCATATTTGGCAATCGTTCCTCCGGCTATAAACGATTCGTCGTCGGGGTGGGCAAAAACAAACGTAATGTTCTTCACAAAACGTATGGTATCGTATCCCAATAAAAATGGAAACCCCTCCCACGTGGAGAGGTTTCCGAAAGTAATTATAGTTTGTCTTTTTGTCTTCCCGCCTCTTAGATCATTTCTTCATCGAGCTCATCTTGTACAGCGTATAGAGTCCGGACAAACCGACCAAAATGTAGACGAGCTGCACGAGTCCAGGGCTGGTGCCAAGCACAGTCTGCACGAGATCCAGCTTGAATGCACCGACCAGACCCCAGTTGAGCGCACCGACCACGACAAACGTCCATGCAACCCAATCAAGTTCTTTCATTTTCATGTGTGTGTTTCACCCCCTTTCAACAAAACGTTCCTGACACAGTTGTTTTTCCATGAAGTGGACGAGTATACAGGGGCTAAACGAAGCTCCAGCAGGGGAAGTAAGCTCGACGTTCGGGCAGAAATCATAGTCTAGTATCTAGACTAGAGAAGAAGCACGCGGCTGTCAAGCCCGCTCGTACGATACACCACAATGGGTGCCCCTTTCCGCATCGCCTACTGGCAGCGGTTTTGATGGAACCGGCGTTTGTTCAACCGGCGGCGGTTCATGGTGTGTCGTACCAACCGGCGGCACTTTCGTCAGTGAGGGGTCTGGTGGCGGCATCTCGGGGAACATGCCTGCATATTATACCACCCAGGGTTGACAATCAAATAGGCCTATGTGACAATCCAAGTCACAAAGACTGATATGAACGCTGAAATCAAAAGACCCATAGATATACAAAACGACCAAGCGCTTCACAACACCTGGGCGAAACACCTGGATGAATTTGCCCAAATACCCAAAGACCATCCGACAGGCCTAAACGAAATTAACCAGCTGACTGCCGAGATATTTCTCACAGATCCCCAACTTCGCTCATGGCTTCCGAATTTAGACGGCAACGAGGCCGCCGCAGAAATCATAGAAAAAGCCATCCGGTCCCACAGTTTCCCCGGGGCTGACTCTGTGAGTCCCCAAGAATACAACGGACTTCTTCAGGCAGTACATGTCAAGGAGCAACTCGCACGCAATTATATTCTCTGGCACATAGCGGAAGGCAAAACGTTTGGATTGGAAACATGGGAATTAGAAGTACTTAAGACATCCTGCCAGGTTGCCGGTGAATTCGATGCCATGTGCTTTGAGTGGAGAGAAAAAGTGCCATACAACCCGCTGAACAGAAAAGCCGAAGAAAAAGGACTCACTAACCAGTATGCGATTATTGAGGAGGGGGAAGGCGGACTCGAAGAAACCCCTTATGCGGTAGCGCTTGATAATGTTTATCCAATCCTAGAAAAATTTGGTGATCTTGCCGACATACTCGAAAGTTTCCATGGAGACAACGCGGACGCCGCTTCATGGGCTGCCTACCTGCGCGCATACACCCGTGCCCTTGGGTCTGCAGAGAACGAAAAACTCGCCGACCTCTGGAGAACTGTCGACGAGGTATGGCTACGAGTAAGCGGCCGGCTTCAGCCGATTGCAAGCCGGGAATATGATTACTATGATCCCAACGGCATTCGTGTCTTTCCAGACTTTCGCCTCGTGTTAAACATGGAGGAGCCAGAACTCGCGGAGTCTGTCCGAGCGACAAAAGACGCGATGATCCAATATCTGCCTGGCATTCTTTCGGAAAGTGACGCCTTTCAGGCTTCCAAGGGAGCAATGCAAAACGTGCAATTGTTTACCGCAGGGTCCGATATAGTCTTTGCCGGATCCCTCGATTTTCAGCCCTCTGGTCAATTTTTGCCGAACGAAGATAAGGTGAAACGCGAGCACGGCATCAAGGTATTCTTAAATCCGGGAGCCACCCGGGGCCGGTGGAAGCTTGCGATCCAACTCGTCGAGAAAGTCTTTCCCGAGTATGTGGAAAGATTTAAAAGTGTCGATGCGTCGCTTGATCTCATTGCGATTCACCTTGCCGGTCACGAAGTCGGCGAGCCTCTTCTGGATACAGACTCTGTGCGGCAAAAGATCGGCAGCACTGTGTTTCGGCTCCTCAATGAGGACGCGGCAACGCTAACCACCACGATTGTACTCGTAGACCGCGTTAAAAACGGAGAATTTGATGAAGAAATTCTTGCCAGGCAGGCACTTGTACTCCTTGGAACTTACCTTCGGTACATAGAGGTCGGCCGGGGCACAAAGCACATGGAGCCATATTATCAGGGCATGGGCTTATTGGGATTGCGAAGAATGGTTGAGGCGGATTTTCTGTATTTTGAAGATAATCAGACAAAAATAAACTTCGGTGCGGTCGAAAAACTTTTTGAGCTTTCTGTGCGCGACCTCAAAAAACAGGCAGAAATAGCAGACTCCGACAATCCGAAACTGGCACTGGATTATTTACATCCAATACAAGATGCAGAACTTGACCCGGCAATCGCTTTCCTCATCCAAAAAATCCACCCCGAAATTCCTGCAAGGGCCATAGAATTGGCAATCTAAGCCCGCCCGTCTATTGCGGGCGCACGTCAACTATCCTATACCATTCGTCCTTGACCCACACATACTGGTTGTCGGTGAGGAGAATGAGCTTGTGCTTGGTCGTATAGGCATGTTCAAGGCAGAAATTCATATATAAATCCTTAAAGTCCCGGTCGCCCCAGTGAGGAAGCGTCACGAAATCAACCAGGCCAAGGCCTTCATATCCGCGCAGGAATTTTGCCTTCTTTCTTGGGACGATCCGGAGCGCCGGATATATGTCGGGACCGGCCACGATGGATCCGGAACTGGTCCCGATATATATTTTCCCCTGCTCGACAAAGTCTGTTATGACGCCCGCGGATTCGCTTTGCTGGATTTGCTCCAGGAGCCAAAAGGCGTTCCCGCCCGAAAAATAAAGGATATCTGCCGCAGCAAGTGTCTTTTTGACCTCACTTTTCGTCTTTTTGGTCAGCGTGTAATCCGTTACCGTAAATCCGGCTTTCACCAGCGCATTTCTGTCGTCCTTGAGCCACTGCAAATCTCCGTCCTCCACTTCTGCCGCTGTATCAATAAACACAAGCTTTTTTCCGTGGCCCTCGATTTTTTTGGCAATATCGTGAGCGACAAAATTGACGCTTGAGGTGAGAAAAAGGTTTTTCATGACTCGCGTTGTGCAATTTCCCGTTTAAGGTCAGCAACCATAGCCCGTAACACCATGACCTCCTGGTGCTTCATTTCGCTTGCAGCGCTTTCGTGGATGCCCCCCCGGTAGCGCTTCATTTTAAATGCAAGCTTCCCTTCGTAATACGCAAGTTTTTCTTTGAGTTGCTTCAGTTTTTCTTCCATTACACCCCGCTCCTCTCGTCTACCCATCCGCCCATATAATTTGCTTTATAGGAAAGCTTTCCGTTTTGGGTAATCCGTTCTTCACCCGAAAACCGCTCGACATCGCCTTCCCATGCGTTTACGTAGATCAATGAACCTTCCGCAAATTGTTTCGGGCCCCGAAACGGAGCTTCTGGTGGCATACGCTTGAGAGCTGAACGGAGAACGGTATATATGACATTCGGCGTAACACCACCGGCCACCCAGCCATAGTAGACCATAATCCATACGGGCCTGCGCAAATGAGATACTATTGTTCTGCCGCCGTACGGCTCTCCGCCAAAAAAGTTGTCGTGCGACGACCAGTCGCCCAGACGAAACGGGATCGTCGTGGATCCGTCTTTTTCCTTCACCCACTTCTTCTCCTCGCCTCCCGCATACCCCGCCATGTTTGAAGCAAGAAGAAACGCACGTAATTCGTTCTTAGGGATCATAGAGTTGGCCTCTGGTACATATTCTACAGTATAATACGGTGGCATCAAGCTGCATTACTAGCATTGGGAGATCGTCTAACGGCCCGTCTCGCTTCGGCAAGCTCGCGAGCCGAGGCGGATAGGACAACGGACATGTTCACCGTGTATGTTTTAAGAAGCAAAGTTGTAAATAAGAGTTATGTCGGGGCGACTGACAACATTGTTCGTAGACTGAAAGAGCATAACTCAGGGAAACATTCATATACAAAACGATATCTGCCTTGGGATCTTATATATAAAGCGGAATTCAAAAGTTGGCATGAAGCAAGAAATAGAGAAGTATATCTAAAAAGTAAAACAGGAAGAAGATTTTTGAAATCGAAGGTGTTTAAATCTTAAATTTTGGGAGATCGTCTAACGGTAGGACAACGGACTCTGAATCCGTTTATCTTGGTTCGAATCCAAGTCTCCCAGCAAGACTGGACACCAAGTGATCGCAGCTCTAAAATTCACAAAATGAAAAATAAAAAACGAGAGAAACTAATAAAAATCTATTTATTTATTCGTTTTAGACTTCCTGTGGAGATAACAAGTATTTCCCTCTATGGACTAGCCTGGATACTTTTGTATAAAGGTAAAACTGAATTAATATTTACAAGCCTATTAATTGTAATTGCAATCACAATAGCAATGTCACAAACGTGCTTCACATATTTAACCTCAATTAAAGACAAAAAAACCAAAGAGGTGGTCAAAATTGTAGGTGAACATTTCTTGGCAGCTTCTATGTGGATGAGCATCGCAGCACTCATTACATTTTTGTCTTTTCAATATGACGCCTTAGTCGAGGGCTTAGCCTTCTCTTTTAAGATCCCTGGCTATTTACTTTATACACTTGCCTTAGTAAATTTTTATCAATCGGCAGAATCAATAAATAAAGGAATACATCGAATAGGTTATATACTATTCTGGAAAGTCGACATGTAGGAGTAATTATGCCAATCGTAAGGGCCTAGACTGGCACGCTCAGCACTTCCGGCAAGCTCAGTCTGCCTTTAACGCTGAGATCGAGTGTATTGGACTGGATAAGAAGTTTACCCTGAGAGTAGTTGAGGGAAATATAAACCACGCAGCAAGCAAGAGCATAATTGAGAAATAAAGTATGAAAAAACAAAACTCTGTACTTCTTAAATGCCAAATCTGTAATCAAAAATTTCCAGTGCTCGCTACACATATCAATCGGAAACACCATTTAACCTCAGCTGAGTACTTGAAACGTTTTCCAGGATCAAAACTTACAACCGAAGAATTCCGAAAAAAATTAAGTTTATCCTCAAAATCAAGATTCATTCAAAATCCAGAATTAAGAAAAAAAGTTGCATCTCGAACATTTGACTTTATTACAAACGATAAGCTTAGACTACTTCTCTCAAGAGACTATAAGACCGCAAAAAAATGCTTAGAAAATGACTTTTGGAAGCCATCAATAATTCTGTATGGCTCATTAATCGAAGCGATACTAAGAGAAAACACTAAAGCAGAAACTTTCGGTATTGCCTTGGACAGAGCACTTGCTGGAAAGATAATTTCAGAGACTGAGTTTCATCAGATACACGTTGTAAAGGACTCTCGAAATTTTGTTCACTTACATGTTGAGATGGAGGAAGGAGTAAGAATTATCAATGAACCGTGGGCAAAAACGCTTTCGGATATTTGTGAGTCACTTATTAAAAGATTTAGAAACGAAGAAAGCTATAATGAGGAAAGAAGTCATAACCAATCCACTCTGCAAGCATCCACGCCTTGACACGCGCTTGGCACTCATGATATAAGAGTGATAATGACACCAAATCCCCTCTATTCCAAACTTGCTTCGGATGCGGATATTCAAACCACAGTTGCCGCACTCGCCAAAAATGGCATGAAGGCGATCGTGGCCAAAACCGGCGAGGAAGCCAAGCGCCTCGTACTGGACCTGATTCCCAAGCGATCTGAAGTTTTTTCCTTAAGCTCCGTAACCTTGGAAACCATTGGCCTTGCCAAAGAAATAAATGAATCCGGCAATTTCGACGCCGTACGGCCGAAGCTTTATACGACACAGGCAGGTGTAGACCCGATGCAAAAGGCCCGGATGGGCAGCGCACCGCAGTGGGCTGTCGGCAGCGTTCATGCCGTCACGCACAGCGGCCAGGTCATGATCGCCTCAAACACCGGCAGTCAACTGGCTTCCTATGTGTCCGGCGCCGCTAATGTCGTGTGGGTGGTCGGCAGCCAGAAAATCGTTACTGATCTATCGGCCGGTTTTGACAGAATTTACACGTACTGCCTGCCGCTGGAAAACGAGCGCGCGCAAAAAGTTTACGGTATGCAGAGCAATGTCGGTAAAATCCTTATCGTAAACCAGGAAATCAAACCCGGCCGCATCACCGTGGTTATCGTCAAAGTGGCATTAGGATTTTAATCCCTTTACTTCGCCACGCTTAATCATTTCAGCACTTTATAGCGCAGGTGCAGCGTACCGCGGGAATTAAGTTTTTGTATATCGACAAGCGCCAAAGACACATCCAATGCTTCACGTGTGTCCACCATGCCTTTCCCGCTGCCGAAAATCGCAGGCTCTATGGTGAGCCATACTTCA
>CAYNWD010000029.1:0-10138 GCA_964400835.1 uncultured Gammaproteobacteria bacterium
CGCTTTTTCCAGAATTGCCCGCGGAACAGTTTTGGCAAGCCGGATATAAAGACTGCGGTGCTTATAGTCTCCCAGTGTTTCCGCCAGAAATATCCCGTACGACTGAAACTCACGGGAAATGTATTTGTCCTCAACAGGATTAAATGATTTGAGGATGTCGGAAACAGATTGCATTGTCGGCTTTCAGCTATCAGTCTTCAGCTGTCAGCGTGAAGACTTCAAACTTTTAAGAAATCCAAAAATCATTGCCCCAAGTTCATCGGCCTCAGAAATTAATGCCTGGTTTTTTGCCTGTTGCCATATCCAAGACGAATGCCGATCTCTAAACCGGTAATCACCTCGTAAATTGACCGGAGCGAAAATTGAAGAAATCTGGAAAATTCCTTATCCCCTCCCGCACCTGTTCCCTCGGCAATATTTAATGCCACGGATACCGCCGCACGCCGTACCTGATCAACCAGCCCATAAAGTTCATTTTTTGGATAATCTGCTGTAACGTCGTAAACACGGGTAACAAAATCCATTGCTTTATCCCAAATCTTAAGTTTTCTAAACTTATGCATCATGCTAGTTTACGAATGACAGCTGATAGCTGACGACTGATATCTTATCATCTAATTGAATCGGTTCATCGAGCGGTCAAGGCCTTTGAGAAGTGCCGTCTCCACGGCATCCGATCCCCGTTTGACGAGGTGCTTAAACCCCCCTGCCTCGCGCTGGCGAAACCGCGACAGGACAAAGCCGATGACAAACCTGCGATGAAAATTTTTGTTTGCGGTTTTCTTCCTCTCCTCCATGCCCCGGCCGATGCCGAGCCGGAAACGGGTAAAGTTGTCTGCCTTGAGCTCCCGCATAATGGACTCGATGCCGTGGTGTCCGGCAGAGCTGCCGCCGGTACGGATGCGGATTTTGCCGAGCGGCAAATCCAGATCATCGTGGACAACCCAGACATCCGGCGGTTCAATTTTGTAAAACGACGCGACTGCGGCTACTGCGATCCCCGATCCGTTCATAAACGTCGTGGGCTTTACCAATACAATGTCGGCCTTCTTGGCCACCCACGCGTGGTGCCGCGCCTCCTCGGTCCAGGGAATGGCACTGCCGCCGATCTCCCGCGCCAGCCGCTCGACAACCATAAAGCCGATGTTATGCCGTGTATCGGCGTACTTTTCTCCCGGATTACCCAAGCCGACAATGAGTTTCATAAGATTATACGCCCGCGCCTTCCTGTCTTCTTGTCTTCGTATCTTCTTGTCTTCCTGTCTTATTGTCTTCCTGTCCTATCAGCGCAACAACCTCCTCGTCCGTGACTTCGGCAAAATCTTCATAGAACTGGCCAACTGCAGCGAAAGCTTTCGGAATCTCCAAAGCCACCAGCTCGTCCACTTCCGGCCGGATTTTGCCGACTGTGTCACTAGGCGCGACCGGCAGCGCGATCACGATTTTTCGCGCCTTTTTTTTGCGTAACCACTGAATAGTTGCCGCCAGTGTCGCGCCGGTTGCCGCGCCGTCATCTACCACAATCACGATTTTCTCCCGTACCTCCAGCCTCTTTTTTCCTTTTCTGTAGAGTGCTATTTTTTTTCTTACCTGCTCGTTGAGATGTAAGATTTGCGTTTTCAGGTATGCCTCGTCCGCGCCCACGCGGTGCGCAAGCCTCCAGTCGACAAATGCGACCCCGTCGGGCGCGAGTGCACCAATGCCAAGCTCCGGCTGACCCGGACTCGGAATTTTTTTTACCACCAATACATCCAACGGAAGTTTCAGTGCTGCGGATACTGCCTGAGCAACCGCGACCCCGCCGCGAGGAAGACCCACGACCATCGCATCAACGCCTGTGTAGCCGGCAAGTTTTTCTGCCAAACGCTCTCCTGCCAGCCGACGATTCGCAAAGCTCATGACGAGGTCATTTTTGCTAACTGCTTCTCTGCCATTGCACCCACGTAGGGCACTTTATACATTTCTCCCTGAAACGCCTTCCACATGCAAACGATCCACAGAATAAATGCGGCGAACGTGAGGAGAAGACCCACGAGCCATCCCAGAAACGGAATGAACCCGAGTGCAATGTTGGCGACAAAAATTCCGCCGTACAGGATAGTCGACTGCATCGCGTGGAAGCGAACAAACTTACTCTGCTTTTCAATAAGAAGAAAAATGATACCGGTGATAAAACCCAACAAATACGACGCAGCGGCCATGAGATTTTCATTTCCTTTGGTTTCTGCCATAATTTTTTCTCACCTCCCCTTCTGTCCGCAGAGTACCACGGCTCAAAAGACTTCGTCAATAGGATCAAAAAATTGAAAGTTGCTTTTTGGTCTCGTCCACAAGGCCGGCGTCCTCGCCTTTGTGCCAAAGCTTCACCTTGCCAAATACGCCGTCATACCCGGGATCAATCACGAGGTCCCCTGCTCTGACTTTTTGAACGCCCTGGGCAACGCGTTCACCGGCGAGGCGGGCAATATCTTCCGGCTGTGCCGCAAGGAGTACGTTAAACTCGCTCCCCAGGTTGTCCGTCAGGCGCAGGTAAGGCCCCAAAACTTTTGGGCTCGTCACCGGAGAGCCAATGGACTCGGCAATAATTTCAGCCAAGGGCACGAGACTTATAAAGGGTGGCCTTTGGGGAAACGTTTCGCTTTTGGTTGCGCGGATTGATGTTCCCCCCGAAAGGCGCAACTGACTACTCGTGAGCCGCAACTCCTTTTCGCTTCTTTGCGCAAGCTCGCCTACCCGCTGCATAACGCCCTGGGTGAGCGGTTTGCCGCAGACCGGGCACGTGGTACCCTGCGTCGAAGTTTCCGCCGGACCCAGCCGGATATTGCAGTTTCTGTGGCCGGAGTAGTGGTACTTTCCTTCCTCCGGATAAAATTCGATCGTGTAGGCGATGGATGCCTTAAGCTTTCTGCTATCAGCCTTCAGGCTTGAAGAAACAATTGCGTCGTAGACATGCTGATAGCTAAGCATTGATGACTGGCCGCTTACCTCCAGTACGGTGGCTTCGCGGCCGAGTTTCGGCCCGCTGTGCGCGTCTGAAAACGACACGATGGTGCGGGAATCAAGTTCCGCAATCTGCCAGTTCATCGCGGGATTACTTGATAATCCGGTCTCGATCGCATAAATTTGTTTCTCATACGGGCCGAAAGCTTCCGCCAGACTTTCAAATCCGCTCATCCCGCCAAAGACACTGAACCACGGAGTCCAGCAATTATGCACTGCCGCATATTCCGCTAGATATGAATGATCTTTCTCCACCTCGAGATTATAAACATCCCCTTCATACATGGATTTTGTTATATCCTTAATAGGCAAATACGCATTATTCCTATCAATCCAGCCGTGTCTTCTGTCCAGCTTTGTCTGTGATCGCGGTATCTCTTTCTTCAAATGAAATGCATCATCAAAAAAAGAAAGGTTCGAAAATGAATATAAATCATAACGAGCCTTGACTATCCGATTTCCAATCCTATGATTCCCTCTTTTTTTATGCGCAACGGCGCTATCGATGAGTATTGAGGGGATAATACCCAAACGCAGACATATTGCTTTCATCTGATGAACTAACACTCGCGAGGTTGTATATCCATGATCTCCCCGATACCATCCACGCAAACACTCCGCCTGAACAATTTCGGCTGAGTTCAGTAAAGCTCCTGGTACCATTTTGTGGGCAGCATCATGCCGTTTGCCCAAAACGTAGCATTCTCGGGCAAACCATTGGGCATGAATTTTGGAATAAAATGTGATTTCTATGCCTTTTGACTCTTTCCGAGAATATTCTTTGTAATATTCTATTCCAAAAACATTCCTTACTAGCTCAACAACGTCTTTTATATATTCTTGTTCTTTTTCTGAAAAACAAAATGAAAAGCTATTATCGCCATCTGTTGATCCTTCGGCAATAAAGTATCCAACGAGCCTTCCCAAATCGGACGTTAATGGTAATGTATTCTTCAATACTCTTCCCCTACTTCCCCCTGCACGAACCGTGCTGCCTGCTTTGCTTTTCACATCAAGATACATATTTGTCACATGGGTTACGGGAAAGGAACGCGGATATATAAGAACGTCGCCGATCGACAAATCTTCTGCTTTTATCCAGGCTGGCTTATATTGCAGACACGCCTTTCTTTTGCAGGATGCTAAATGCGATCTGCTTGGCCTACATATGTCACCCGTACTTGGACACTTTTTAATGGTTTTTATGGCAAAGTATGGATGCTCAGGCGTTGTTACCAATCCCGGACGAAAATACCACGGCTGAATATGAAAAACTTTTCCTTTGTATGGGCGTTTTTTTATTTCTGTAACTTTGTGAAATTCTCCTGTGTGTGTCACTACTAACTCTTTTTTTGTTATTGAATCGATTCGTTTCGGTACGAAATTTTCTCCTAAAATCATCGATTCGGGCAAAAGACAATGCGCCGGTATGATGAGTGCTTTGGGCTCTATGGTAAAAACAAGCTCCGCAACCTGTATGGAAGTCAGCCCAATAATCGGCCGGCCGTCAGAGAGAAGATTGCAGCCGCGCCTGGTCATTTCCTGGCTTATTTTTCTTGCGGATGCCACACTGGGCACCCAAATGAGCGTATGAATGCGGCGGACCTTCCCGCCCTGGGAATAAATGCACGAAACCTCTGTCGCAAGCAAAAAAAGAGGGGGTTCGGGTGCCAGCCCGCCTGCCGGCTGGGCAGGGGTTCGGGATAAGGGATTGGGAATGAGCGTCTTCCCAATGCTTGATCCCTGGCTCTGGGTACCGGTCGCGAGTTTCAAAAGTCCGTTTCCCGTCTCCACCAGATCCCGCTCAATTTCGCGAAACCACATGGGGTGCGTCCAGTCGCCGGTCGCAACCAGACCGATGCCCTTGCGGCCGGCCCACGCGGCTATATTGGGTAACGTCATCTGGTTGGAAACCGCCCGCGAAAACCGGGAATGAAGTTGAAGGTCGGCGATAACGTGCATAAAAAAAAATAATGTTTTAGAACAGCTCGCGCAAAAGCTTTTTGAGCGCGCGCTCATACTTCCCTAACGCCTGCGCCAGACCCGGCTGCCGTTTCGTTTCCTTCCTGTACATATGACCACCCATGATATATCCGGGCACTTTCCCCAATGCGCGGTTCGTGAGTAGCCCCACAATCGTTCCTTTTGCATAGAGCCGGAAAAATTTGAGCTTTCCCTCGCGCCGCAGACGGCGGAGCGAATACACGTACACCGTCTCCCGCAGTACATCAAGCGCAATACCCGCCTCGCCGATGCGCCGCGTCAGATCGTAATCTTCACCGAAAGTCATATGCTCGTCAAATCCGCCGGCTCCGGAAAATAACCCCTTCTCCACGACCATGAAGGCCCCGACTGCCGTCGAATGCTTTACCAGTAACGATCCTTCGATAAACATGTTGGCCAAAAGGGCGAGCGTGACATCGCCCGGTTTCTCGCTGTCGGGCCGGGTCCAGCCGGTAAAAAAACGCGAGCCGGTCTCTTCAATAAAATCTTTCATCCGGCGCAGAGCATAGGGAAGAAGCACACTGTCTGCATCCACAAAAACAAGATATTTTCCGGCCGCAATCTGCGCGCCCATATTGCGCTGAACGGATTGTCCCCGCTTTTTACTTACCTGAAGGTTCAGGCCGGGAAGTCTCGTTTGCCACGAGGCTGCTACTGTGAGTGTTCCGTCTTTTGAGCCACCGTCAACCACGATAACCTCAAAGTCTTTGGTGCTTTGCCGCGCGAGCGACTCAAGAAGATTAGGCAGAAATTTTTCCTCATTGAGGCACGGCACGACGATACTGAAAAACGGCCGTTTCATACCCGCAATTATACTGTGGCTATCGGGTAATTGCGAATTTTTGGTATAGTAAAAATATCATGCGCATTACCGTGGCCATACCGGCCTACAACGAAGAAAAGCGTCTCCCTGCCACCCTTGCTTCTATCGCGAAGCTCATCCGTACGCCGGACGAAGTACTCGTCGTCGACGGCGGATCTACCGACAAAACCCGCGACGTTGCCCGCGCATTCGGCGCGCGCGTCCTGACTGTCCCCCACCGCGGCATCGGTTTTGCCCGGCAGGAAGGACTTCTCGCCGCTACCGGCGACGTCGTCGCCTGGACGGACGCAGACACCCAGGTACCGGCAACATGGCTTGGGGCTATTGAGGAAACACTCGAAAAGCCCGGCGTCGTCGCAGTTTACGGCCACTATATCGTTTCCGGCGGCTGGTGGGTGTACCGGTGGATCATTAATTATTTCCAGCCCGCCTGGATCCGTGTCATGCAGCTCTTGCGAAGGCCCATTGCCCCGGGCCAAAACACTGCGTACTGGAAAGATAAAGCGCTTGAAGCCGGCGGGTATCCCGTGGGCTTTCAGTCTGCCGAAGATCTGGAAATGGCCCGGCGGCTCTTTACCAAAGGAAAGGTCGTGTATCTGCCGAAAAACGCGGTTGCGAGTGACAGCAGAAGGGGAAACGAAGGATGGGCATTTTTCCCCCGCATGGTAAAAGTATTTTTCCGCTACTATATTTTAGGGAAAGCAGAAACATCGACCTTTCCCCACATTCGGTAACTACTACGCGCCGAACGCAAAAATTTCAAACAGCACAAACACGACAAAAAACGCAAGCAGCCCAAATCCCTCGGCACGGCTTATGTATTTTTTACTCCGGCTCGCCCAGACAAAAAACACACTCACCCCTACGAGAAGTGCGAGAGACACAAAGAGCCGGGCGTCCTGCTGCATGCGAAACGGCGAAAATAAACCCAGAAGCCCCATGATGAACGTATTGGTAGCGCTGCTTCCCAAAAAGTCCCCGAAAACAATGCTTTGCCGCCGCAGTAATATCCCTTCAAGTGCCAGGGCAAACTCCGGCAAATTCGTCCCGAACGATAAAAGGATGAGACCAAAAACAAAATCAGGCAATCCCAGTCTTTGGGCTAACCCGTGACCGACACCGACAATAATGCGGCTTGATAACGCCAAGCCGCCAAGCCCGACCAGAAGCATAACCGCGTCGGAATAAAAATTCCGAAATAAATGCGTTCGTTTCTTCCGGTTGCCTTTGCCGTCCCGGCGAACCACCATGGCATGTATCACATACGCGGTGACGAGCACGAGTCCGTCTCCTCGGGTGAGTGTCCCGTCCCACAAAACAAAGGCGGGCAATGCGATCACCGCACTGTTAAATGCAATCTCGTTTAACGAAAGGCCATGATCGATGGAAATGCCTCCGGCAAGGATACTGGAAAGTCCCATGACCAGGGACAAAAGAAGAAGGGACCCGCCGATGAGGTTGCCGGCCGAAAGCTGGGGAATGCCTCCGGTAACCGCCCCAACGGCGACAAAAAATTCCGGCAGCGAGGTTAAAACTCCCAGGAAAAGAAATCCGACCGCGTAGCCCGTGAGCCCCAGACGCGTGGCGAGACTCATACTGCTTCGCAGCACGATGCCCGCAGCCGCGGACAGGACGAGTCCGAAGCCCAAAAGTACTCCTATGTCCCAGGAAAAATTCATAACCCAGCTATACCCATGGTAAAAAACCCGGCCGAGGGATACAAGGGGTCATGAAGATTATGCGGGGAACTGTCTCCTGTACATCGCTGAAACTTCGGCAACCGTGGTGGCATCAAGCGGCTTTTTGTCGGTTCGGATTCTGACGAGCCTGGGGAACCGCACGGAAAATCCCGCCCCGTGTGTTTTTGATTTTGTCAGATCATCACCGGCAAACTCAAGAACAAGCCTTGGAGAAACCCACGCGTCAGGGTAGTAGGCTTTATTTACGTTTTTGTATTCTTTCGGCTGCTCTTTGACTCGAAGTTTTTTCAGAACCTGAAAAAGGCTACGTAATTCTTTCTCTGTTGCCCCCGAACCAAGCTTTGTAACCGTCACAAACCCATCTTTTTGCCGTACTCCTAAAATTACCTGCCCTATACCAAACGCGGTCCGCTTCCCCTCCCCACGTGTGTAGCCCATGACCACGGCGTCAATGGTGTCGGTGAGCTTGCCGGTTTTGCCTTCCTCCTCCTTAAACTTCACCCAGGAGTACCCGCGTCTGCCGGGCTCGTAGCTGCTGCGCCATTTTTTGACGACTGCGCCCTCCAGTCCTTTTTTGCGCTGCTCGTCGTGGAAACGCCGGACGTCTTCGGCGCGGGAGGTAACAATCTGCGGCGAGAGGACGAGCTCATCCGATCCGCGAATCACGGACGCAAGTATGGTCCGGCGGGAAGAGAGCGGGTGCCGAAGCAATTCCGTTCCGTCTTTGTAAAGAATATCAAACACAAAAAACTTCAAAGGCACAGCCGCCCGGGACCTTTCCACGTCGTGCTTGCGCTTTCTGGTCGTCGTTTCCTGAAACGAAATGAGCTTTCCGTTTCGGTCTATACCTACAGCCTCACAATCCAGAATTGCCTCATCTGCTGCCAGTTGGCTGCCGATTGCGGCAAGCTCCGGAAACATGGCCGTGGTATTTTCCAGATTCCGCGAATAACTTTGGACTCTTACCGACCTCCCGTCTTTCCGTCTCATGGTCCCGTAATGTATCTGCACGCGCACGCCGTCGTACTTGGGCTCGACCGCCACCTCGCCCATTTTTTTGACCATTTCATCGGCCGTCGGCAACCTTTGGCAGAGCGCCGAAAGGATCGGTACACCCAGCTTTATGCCCACGCGGGCAAGTCCCGGGATCCCGTTTTTCTTGACTGTTTTTGCCAGGAATCCAATGTCCGGACGCACGTTGTAGGCGTCCTCGAGTTTCGTCCGCAAGGATTTGTCGCCAACGAGCATCCAGGAAAGACTGTCCAAGATCGTCATGTCCGAAAACCCCAGCCGCAGTTTATCTAGGGGTATGCGCGACACGTACCGCACCGAAAGCGCATCCAGACCGCCCAGAAGCTTCGCAAGAAGCGAAATTTTTTGCTCCTGCGACCCCTGGCCGGATTGCCGGGTGATTTCCACGAGCCGGTCAAAAACGTCTGACACGGTGAGAACGCTCTTGGCGCGGTTTGCCACCAGTTGGGCAGCGCTGCCCACGTCGCCTGCTTTTTTAAATGCAACCACGACCGATGCCAGAGGTATCCCAAAGGCCGCAGCGACGGCACGGAGCATGAATTTGTCTGCCACACCGAACTCCACCGGTTCAAAAAGCGGCGCCACGCGGCCGAGGAGAAGGTAGCAGATTTTATCTATCTCGTCCTCATGCGCTTCGGCAAAAAGGGCTGCCAGAAGCCTGGTCATCTCGTTGCGGGACGCAGTCTGCTCAAGCGTTTGGAGGTGGACCGAAAAACGGGAAAACAACATAGCGATGTCGTCGCACTAACGGATGAAAAACCAGTACGCAGCGGCAATAAGCATGAGACACAAAAGGCCGAATCCCAAAGCAACCGGGCCGTCCTTTTGCCCGTTGGCGAGCTTTACGACACCCTGCACCATCACGGTAACGGCAAACAGTGTCGGGATAAGAAGCAGTGCATACGTGACGCCCGGCCCGGAAAAATCCATAGAACGTTGAAAAAAACCGAGGGCAACGTATACTTAGTTGTGCAGCACATACCGCACGCCCTTGGTCGTTCCTTCTTTTCTGACTATACCTTTTTTCATGAGGTCCTTCAATTCGCGCAGCACCGTGTCCTCGGAAATCATAGGGAAGAGTTCAAAAAACGCCTTGTTTTGTAAAAAGCCGTTTTCCTGAATAAATTCAACGATTTTTATCTGACGTTCGGAGAGCGCCAGGGGTTTGCCGCCCAGAGTCTTTTTGAGCTTCAAATCCGTTGAAAGGGACTTGACCTTTTCTTTCACGCGCGTCAGCTCTATCGCCAGGCCCTCGATAAAGTATTCCAGCCATCCCGTAAGATTGCCGCCGCCGGTCCCCACGCTCTGCAATGCCCCGTAATAGTGCACCGGGTCGCGGTCGTAGTGTTCCTCCAGCGAAAAAAACCGCTTCACGTCGTAGCCTTCGGCAAACAGGATAAGCGTCGCCAAAGCCCGCGCCAGCCTGCCGTTGCCGTCCAAAAAAGGATGAATGCGCACGATCTCATAATGCACAATGCCGGCTTTGAGGCCCGTGTGCATATCCTCAGGCCCGGTACTGTTGAGCCAGGTAAGAAAATCTTTAATGAGAAACGGCACTTCCACCGCCGCTGGCGGCCGG
>CAYNWD010000030.1:0-316 GCA_964400835.1 uncultured Gammaproteobacteria bacterium
TTTGTGCTTTCATAGAAGTAATTCTGCCACAGTATAGGCCGTTTCAACAACCTCGTCAACATACTCCGGCCTCTCCATCTTTCTCCCCCACGTCACCAGGCACGTCCTCATACCGAGCTTTTTGGCCGGCTGGAGGTCCACGTCCACGCGGTCGCCGATCATGAGGTGCTCCTGCGGCAGAAGGCCGGTCTGGCTTAATATATACTGGAATCCTTTGGGGCTGGGTTTGTTGTCGCCGACAATCTCGGACGTCACGATCTGGACAAACTGCGAACTCGCTAACCCAAGAGAACCGAGCGCCCGGACAATATTTTCT
>CAYNWD010000030.1:326-9288 GCA_964400835.1 uncultured Gammaproteobacteria bacterium
CCCATTGACCAAAAGATAGTGCGTATACGGTGATAGTTTCGCAAACAATGCAAACAGCGCACCATCTTTTTTCAAATATTTTGTGCGGTCATAATACGTCTCCATTTCGCGCGCCGCCTGCACCACGGGAATATTCGCCAATTTTGAAGCCACCTGCGTCGCACTTTTGTATGTATGCTTGTACAATTTATGAAACCCTTCAAGCGTTTTCTCGCGGCTCCATCCCGTGTGATCCATAATCACCCGATACTCCGACTCCCGTACGTCATGCCACAAATCACTGTTTGCCTTGTACAGCGTGCCGTCAAAATCCCATATAAGAACCTTAGTATGTGAAAAAAATGTCATGTATAACAAAACTCCTTATGCTTCCAAAATGCCAAGGCGAAGCACTTGGCGCAAGGGTACAGATGAAGACTTCTTTTGAAACGCTGCTTTCACATATGAGACGAGCTTTCCCCGGGCCTTTTTACTATGCACGATATCCAAGTGATCTGTTTTTACAACAAGAACGGGAATCGTCTTGTTTTCTTTCAACCATCGTTGATTCAACATGTCTAACAGTTCAATATAGTTCGTCGGAATTGCTTGTTCATATTTTCTACCCCGTCTTTGAATACGCGCGAGAAGCTCCTGTGTCGAAGTATCCAAAAAAACAATGAGATCCGGCGTAGGCAAAAAGGGCTCAAATGCTTTGTATACTTTGAGATACAACCACCATTCCGCATCGTCCATATTACCCAGTACATACTGGGCCTTCCCATAGGAGAGTGCGTCCTGTTGTATCGGGCTATCCTGCACCACTGAGTGCGTTTTCAATATTTTAAGCGTTGCAAGCATCTGCTTTATCTTTTCCATGAGAAAAAACATTTGAGAATGAAATGCCCACCGCTTCATATCTTTGTAGAACCGTGATAAAAAAGCATTCTCCCCAAAATTTTCTTCAATCAAATGGAATCTAAGCTCGCGTGACAATAATTTTGCAACTGTTGTCTTACCCGCGCCAATCGTGCCCATCACCGAAATATAGGTTGTTTTATTTTTTGATTTCACATACGTGTTCTATCACAGTTATCCCCAACTTGACAATGGCTAGGCCGTCGCGTACGATTGGCGGTGAGGTACATTAAAAAGAGAGCGGAAATTTCCCCGAGTCTATCGGGAAAAACAATCTAAGCGTGTGGCCCCCCTTCGCTCCGATTAAATCGGAGCTTCGGAGGGGCGAGCCCGATTATTAAAAAATTATCGAGGCTTGTCCCTATCGCATGTCCGAAGGACGAAGTGGGAGGATACGAGGAAGGGGTTTACCCCGATAAGAAAAATCGGGGCTATCGAGCCAAAAAATTTGAAATTCTTTGGTTTCTGCGGATACCCCTTGGTAGCACTCTCTACCACAACAGTAATCGGATAAAACTCAAAGGCAACTTTGAACCCAAATGATTCCTGACTGAGTCCGCCCTCTCTCCTTACATTTTTTTATTCACTTTTCTCTGTGTCAGCGTGCCGGACGTATCAAGAATATCAAGGGTTCTTCCTTTGAAACTTTGATGCTTTGGGCACCTTTTATACCAAAATTCTATGTGTGGCATATTCGGCTATATCGGTCCCCGTTCTGATGCGGCAAAGTTAGTACTGGAAGGATTAAAACGGCTGGAATACCGCGGGTATGACAGCTGGGGTGTGGCAGTGGTGCCCCAGGCACAAACCAAAAGCCAAAAATCAAAAATACTGGTCAAAAAAAAGGCCGGGAAAATCGGCAGCGCGACCGTCGGCGACATGCCGACGGGGTCTTTGGGATTTGGCCATACGCGTTGGGCAACCCACGGCGGCGTGACCGACGCCAATGCCCATCCGCACCTTGACTGCAGCGGCACGATCGCCATCATTCACAACGGTATTCTGGAAAACTACGAATCGCTTAAAAAACGGCTCGTCGGCCTGGGGCACCGGTTTGTTTCCGCAACAGATACGGAAGTGGCAGTGCACCTGATTGAGGAATACGCCAAAACTACCATGCTCTCCAAAGCCGTGCAGAAGGCGTTTAATGAAATGGAGGGCCTGAATGCCTTCATCGTCATAAACTCAAAAGACCGCCAGATGGTCGCGGTGCGTAACGGCTCCCCGCTCGTCGTGGGCTACGGCGCCAAAGAAAATTATCTGGCCAGCGACGCAGCAGCGCTTCTGCCCCACACGCGGCAAGTGCATTTTCTGGAAGACGACGAAATGGCCATCGTCAACCCAGACGAGGTGCTTCTTTTTAACGCCCGCGACGGGTCGCGCCACCAGCCCAAAAAACAGACGCTGACGTGGTCAATTGCACAAGCGGAAAAAGGCACGTATCCTACCTTCATGCTAAAAGAAATTCATGAACAGCCGGGGCTTATCGCAGACATTGCGGCAAGTAATTTTTCGCAGGCCCAGAAGCTGGCCGCCTACATACGGAGCGCAAGCAATACATTTATCGTCGGATGCGGGACTGCTTCCTACGCCGCTATTGCCGCGCAATACTTGTTTTCCAAAATTGCAAAGGCGCACGTCAACCCCATCATCGGCAGCGAGTTTACCTACGCGCAGGATTTCTTGACGAAAAAAAGCCTGGTTATCGCACTTTCCCAGTCCGGCGAAACCATAGACACGCTCGAGGCGATCCGCAAAGCAAAAATACGGGGAGCTTCTATCGCGACCATCGTCAATGTGTTAGGCTCAAGCTTGTATCGGGAAGCGGATTTTAAAATGCTCATCGGCGCAGGCCCCGAAAAGGCAGTCGCCTCCACCAAAGCATTTATCGGAAAATTAAGTCACCTGATTCTGGTTGCTTATGCGCTGGTGGATAAGATATCCACCGGACAAAAAGTGCTCACGCTGGCTGCCAAATCGACCAAAGCAGTGCTTGCGGCAGCGACGGCTTCTAAAATCCAGCGCCTCGCCAAAAAGATGCACGGCAGCCGGCATGTGTATGTCATCGGCCGAGGTTTATCCTATCCGGCAAGTCTGGAAACTGCGCTCAAAATCAAGGAGATTTCCTATATACACGCGGAGGGATTGGCTGCCGGTGAACTCAAGCACGGCCCGCTCGCTCTGGTCGAAAAAGGCACGCCGTGCATTGTGTTTGCACCCAGCGACGAAACATTCGGCGCCAATCTGGCGGGTGCGGTGTAGATGAAAGCGCGGGGATGCTATATCATCGGGATCGCCGACAAACCCCATGGTGTATTTGACTAGTACATCCCGGTCAAAGACGCGCAAGAAGGGACGATCATTCCCAATGTCGTCGTCGGACAGCTCTTGGCCTATTATCTGACGGTCGAACGCGGGTTTGACCCGGACATGCCCCGAAACCTGGCAAAAAGCGTCACGGTCAAATGACAGCACGGCAAGGCATTGAGATTTAATTAAAGCTCCTTATTCGCCGCCGGGTCCTGGCTGAATTTGTCTGCCTGACCGGTTTTTATCGCATATTCAGCCCGCTGCAGCTCCGTGCCGATGTAGATAAGGTGACTGGGCAGCACCAGGTAATCGCCGATATTCACCATCTGAATATATACGTCCATTGCCGTTTTCCCCCGCCATTCCATGAGCAGTAAGCCGCCGTTGGGTGCGTAGAGCTTCACGACGATTTCATAATCCACGATTTTCGGCTTCGACGCGTATTTGGTCGGCCGTCCAACGGGATTTTTGCCGACCTTTTCTACTCCAACGGTAATATTGCCGCGCGGGTCTTCTTCAAACATCTGCCGGCTCGTGTATCCCAGCTCTTTTGCGAGATTTCCATCCAAGATTTTTTGCACAAGCTCATAATCATCACTGTAAATATGAGCGCTGTGGGTAATCATGCTAAACGGTCCCCTCGGATACCCGGTTTCTTTAGCGATGAGCTCTTGAAGTTTGAGAAGCGAAAATACATTTCTCGGCCATCCGTGGACCATGTCTTGACTTCGAAAATGCGTCGTCATGAAAATTTTGCCATCCTGGATCGAGGTCATGACCTGTGTGAGGCATGGGGTGTCCCCTTTGTCAATATTATCTCTCCCCCAGTCATGGCCGACGTTGGCCGTGAAGGCGACCTGCTTTTTACTGAACGGCCGTCGTTTTATAAGGTCTATAATTTCCGCAATCTGGTCCACGCCGTCGTGATTGCGCAGCCTTTGTCCATACGTGTAGGAAACGCCCGGGATCTGTTTGGGGGAAAGTACCTGCGGATAGTACACCTGCAAATCCTTTTTTGTGAACGGAAAATAATGCGCCAGATACGGATCGTCTGCGTTTTCGTTGGAAATGACTGCCATGATATTGAGAAATTCTTTGAGGTCGTTTTCCCGGGTGTAGCGGGTTTCTTTATTGCGGCCGTAGCGCATGATGTTATTGAGAAGTTTCAGCCACACCTGGGCGGCGGTCTTGCCGTGTACGCGCAGGCCAAACTGCTCGCTCGGAAACGTCGCGGGTGGCGTAAAGCTCGAGGGGAATATCTTGGGTTCGGAAAACGGCAACGGCTTCTCCCGGCCTAAAAGGCCGACCGTGTTTTTGAGCTCATCCGGCGACTTGCCGCGCAGATTGACCACCTGCACGGATTTGCGGAAATGATTGATGGCGTCGTGGCCTATTTCCGGCTCAATTTGACCTTTTTTTTCGTCACCGACAATGAAAAAATTTTCATCAACGCCGTTTTTCATAAATTCCAACAGCGCCTGGCCGCTCCTCGACAGATCCGCGCCCCACAGAACGACTTTGTTCACCGTCGGCTTGGCATACACATTGCGGATCATCGCAGAAATGCCGGCCGAGCCGTACAGATTCCCGATAGCGCAGTAACTGGTAGAAGACAGTAAATCCGCCACGACCTGCCGCTCGGTCCACATGACGCAGACCCCGACGGGATTTTCGGGATCTTTGACATTGAGTACGTTTTTGTAAAGGATCGGCCACTCCATACTTAAACAGTAACGCGAGCAACACATGTTACTTCGTTACTTTGTAAAAATTTGCTAAGTAACTAAGTAACTGGCCTTGCTACCTAACGTTCCTCACTTATTTTACTGGGCAGGGGGGCTTTTTGCCCGGCGTATTTGGCGGATTTCTTTTTGTAATACGGCACGAGTGAGGGGCTCGACAGTTCCTGAAAAACAATCGAGCAAATGCGCATACCCGGATACAACATGACGGGAATTCTGCCCATGTTGGCAAGCTCGAGCGTGATGTGCCCGCGGAACCCCGCATCGATATTGGCAGCAGTTGAGTGGACCACCACTCCCATGCGGCCGATCGACGAACGACCCTCCAGTTCCCCGGTCAAATCTGCCGGCATACGGATATGTTCGCGCGTCACGGCCAAAATAAATTCACCCGGGTGCAGAGTAAAAGCCTCACCGTTTTTAACTTTCACCTCGTGCGTGAGGTCGGTCAGCGTCTCCGGATCTTTGGGATCTATGTAGGGAGTTTTACTGTGATTGAACACCCGGTACACATTGCCCAGTCGAAGGTCGAGTTTGCAGGACCCGAGCTGCTCGGAAAGGTCCGGCTTGGGAGTGATGACGATTCGTTTTCGGCTAAGTGCCGCACGGATATCACGATCAGAGAGAATCATACAAAGACGAAGTATAGCCAATATTCTCCTCCCACACAACGCATATCGGGGTCAGACCTTGATTAGGGCTATATTCTCTTCCCTTTCAATACTTTAGCCAACGCCTGATGAAATCTCGAGCTCCCGAGAACCCCCCTCGCCTGTTCTTTTTCTGGATCAAAATCCGCGCCCAAGCCAGCCTCAACAAATTCCTGAAACTTTTGCTTCTGACCAAAAGAATCATTCGCGAAAAAACCAAGCATCTCACCGGTTTCAACTTTCGGCGTTCCGTCACCCGTACTCATATATTTTAGGTAGCTCGACCAGGGATAGCTCTCCGCCCGGTCAACGAGACCTGCCCGAACTGGATTCAGATGGATGTAGCGAATAAGCTCAAGGAGATACTGTTCCTCTCCCACAATAATACTTTTGAATCTGCCGCCAAACACATGTCCGACACGATCGTGCTTTTTGTTTATATACATAGAGTACGCAGTCATAAGAGTCTGCATAACTTTGGATAATTCTACTTTCCCCGGTCGCAAGAGGAGATGAAAGTGATTCGGCAAAAGGCAATATGCGTAGAGTTTAAATCGAAATTTTGTCCCAAAACGATCCAGATTTTTGAGAAAGCGTTCATAATCAGACGGTTCGAAAAAGATCGTTCCGCGGTTATTCCCTCGCGAAAACACGTGATAATAATACTGCTCGGCGCTTATCCGGGGTAAACGAGCCATATAGTATCAGGATAGATTGTTAACACAAGAAAATCAAGGTCTGACCCCGTTTTTACTTAAATATGGACCTTGCGAGGTGATTTCCGCAGAATCTGCAATGAAAGCAGTACGCAAAATACGACCACGGCACTTCCTGCCAAAAACGGCAGCGGGATAAATAAAGTTGCCAAGAGCCCGCCGACTATCGGACCGAAAATCATTGCAAGGCCGACGACCGACGCATTGATCCCCATAATCGATCCCTGCGACGCAGCATCGGAATCTTTGGAAAGAATGGTCTGAATCATAGGGTTCACAAAGCCGTTGGCCAAGGCATGCAGCACCGACACCAGGATAAATGCGGCGAGACTTCGGACAAAAAAGAGGCTGGCAAACGTGGCCGTGGCCAGAACGAAGGCTGCGACCAGTACCCTGCGGTCGCCGAAAGCTTTGGCTGCGCGGTGGATGAGAAACGCCTGACTGAAAAGGCTTACGACGCCGAAAATCGTGAAATTGACGGATATCTGTGCCGCGCTCAAATGTAAAATATGCACGGAAAACGGCTGGTAGGCAAAAATAAACATCGACAAGGCAAACGCGTAAAGGAGCGAGATAACGAGCGTCGTACCGACGCGGATGTCGACGAGCGCGGCCATAATTTTGGCGAACGGAAACAGCGGCTCCCGCGCGACGTCCTGGCGGTGCGTATTGGTTTCGGGTAGAAACAACTGCGTCACGACCACCGCCAAAGCGGCACAGCCGGCGGCAATCCAAAAAGGCGTTGCTATACCCCACCCGAGCGTCGCAGCGGAAATTGCAGGACCAAAGACAAATCCAAAACCAAACGCCGCACCGATCACGCCAAATCCGCGGCTGCGGTTCGTCACATCCGTCGTATCGGATATGACGGCCGAGGCAACGGAGATATTGCCTGCGGTGATGCCGTCCAGTGCCCGTGCGGCAAAAAGCCACAAGGGATTTTTGGCCAGCGCCATCATGACAAACGACGCGACGGTCCCCAATAGCGAAAGCACCAGAAGCGGTTTGCGGCCGTATTTATCGGATAACCTGCCGATCGCAGGAGTGGCGAGAAACTGACAAACGGAAAATATGGAAAAAAGCAGTCCGTTTTCAAAGTCCGACAGGCCAAACTGCTTGGCGTACGAATACAAAACCGGAATGATGATGCCGTACCCCAACGCATTGACGACGGCGATGATAGCAACGACAGCAAACGGATTAAAGCGGATGCGCATGGTGTGTGGTCTCTTTAAATTCTTTTATTCTTCTGCGCGGGTATCAAACCTAGTACCTCTTTCCCGCCTCTTCGGCGGGTCGCCGAAGAGGCGACTTATCAGGTTCTACCAACGAACACCTGTGGGACGGGATGGAATCGGACCATATACCTCTTTCTTATTTCGAGTCCCCGAGAAATTCAAATATCGCCAACTGCACGATATTTCAGACGAAAATTTTAGTGGGCGGCCATGGAATCGAACCATGCGCCTCTTTCTTATCAGGAAAGCGTTCTACCAATGAACTAGCCGCCCCTGACTAAATTTCGTCTGAACGCAGGAAAGCGTTCCCCGCCTGCCATCGCTTGCGCTCAGGCGTTGCGGGCAGGCCCGCCTGCTGAAGCTATCGCTTCAGCGATTGCGGGCAGGTACCGATGAACTAGCCGCCCGCCTTGCGCACTCATGCACCCTCATCAACCAGTGTTTTTGTTGCCTCCATGGCAGCACTCGTCGCTTTAATCGCAGCGATCCTTAAGCCCGCCGCAACTTCTTGCTCTGCCCCGCCCATGCCCCCACCAGCAACGCTCTGGGCAACGCGAATTTGCAATTGGTGGAGAGCTCGTGCATCTTGGCCTGCTCCCGGCTTCGTATCTGGTGTTCCTGGCATAATTTTTAAATCTCCTTTCCGCATCTATTGAGGCGCGGAGGGGAATTGAACCCCTGTATAGCGGTTTTGCAGACCGCTGCGTTACCACTTCGCCACCGCGCCATGCGAGCTTAGTCCCGCTAAGCGGAACGTGATCCCGCACATCTACTTCTGATTTTATCAAATCAGAAAGATGTTGCTGGGACAAAAACCGCTATGTTACCTCTTCGCCCGCCTGCAGCGCCTGAGCGCCCGTCTGCCACGCGTGGCGAGGCCTTGCGGGCAGGCAAGCGATGGCGGGCAGGCCACCCGGGCCACGTAAAGAAATGACTACGTCATTTCTACGTGGCCGGCACGTTTGACGTGCCGCCACGCAGTTCATTGTACCAGATACAAAAATACGCCTCAATTGAGACGTATGTACCTTGATCAGCCGCAAATTGCCTCTCGCCTTATCACCCGCCGCGTGGCGGGACGGCGCAAGGAACATTTACTGGCCTCTTTGCCCTTCAACAACCAAATGGTGACAGGAATCTCAGGCATCAGCCTTCAGCGAAAACGCTGTCGACCGACGACTGATTATTGAGAGAGTTGTCACTCAGCCGCATCTTCTGTGTACACCACATGTGCGACATGCTCGAGAGTGACTTGTTACTCCGACTCTCCGCCGGAGTGAAAGAACCAGCCTCGCTTTGAAATGCCTGCGAATCTATTCGATTCTGACACTTCTTCACTGCGCCGGTTATAAAATAGAAAGGAGGTGATCCATCCCCAGCTTCGGCTAGGGATACCTTGTTACGACTTA
>CAYNWD010000031.1:0-8939 GCA_964400835.1 uncultured Gammaproteobacteria bacterium
TAATCCGCATGAGGCTTACCTGCAAACCGCGTATCTTCCCCAAGATTGGAAATGTCACAACTGCTGCAAACGAAGGGTGGAAGGCTTGACCGTACACCTGGTAGTCCTTGCGGACCTGGGGGTCCTTGTGCGTAGATAATCTGTAGCGTGCCTACCAGCAGCAATACGCCAGACAAGACAACAAACGCAGGGAATGCGTATTTTTTATTTTCAAGCATCGGTGTAAATTTAACACTCACTCTCATACGTGTCAACATCGCAATGTGCTAAACTTGTGCACAGAATGAAGCCAATCAAATCTCACTATTTCAAATTGAGTGAGGTGCAGAAAAAAAGGAGACTCCATTTTTTTCGTATAAAAAATGACGCACGCGTCCTCGATGTAGGCTGCAGCGACGGAGTGAATAGTGCATTTTTGTTCGAAAAGGGAATTCGAAGTATTGTCGGCATTGATAAATCATCCCGGTATATAAGGAAAGCAAAAAAATTGCATCCCCATCTTACGTTTCATGTCGGTGTTGCCGAAAAATTGCCTTTTTCGAACGCGTCATTTGATGCCGTCTTTGTTGATTCGGTTTTTCATCACCTTGAGGACTACGAAAAAGCGCTTGTCGAAATCAAAAGAGTGCTTGTCCCTTCTGGATTATTATGTTTTATCGAACCCCATGCGAGCGTCAAAAGGAAAATTCTCGATTGGTTTACAAAAATGCCTATACACTTCATCTTTCCTCTCCTCCGTGAAAGAAACAAGGAATATGTAAAAGAGAAGGAAGAAATGAAGAGGTGGTTACAAGAAGAACACTATTTTTTCACTCTGTTAAAAAAACAGGGGTTTACAAAATGTTTGCTTAGGAAAGACCTTCTTTCTATAATCGCTCAGTATGAAAAAGGTTAGTTGACTACTTCTACTCTCTCGACATTCGCCCGATACAGACACGCAGCTTTATCCGTATCCCACTGTCGTGTTTTTTCGACTGTGTCGGCTGCAAAAGGCACCTCTACAACTTCCCCACGGTCATATTCCATGGGATTTATGAAAATCTCCCTCCCCCCAACAAACACGCTCCAGATCCCCTCTCGTTTTGTAGAAACTCTCCAGCTCGCACAGTCTTCGGGCATACGCAGCGCTAGTCTGGTAATCTTTTGTGGCGTCAAGAAGCTAAGCTCCCAAACTTTTTTGTTGTTTGCTTCTTTTCTTTCTATTGCGTAAGGCCCCTCAAGCGCGGATTGGCTCGCGTAGGAGGGATTCCTATGATCTTTGTCGTTTTGCCAAATTTTGAGAACCGCGGATCCATCGACTTTTATCTCATAAAGAGGCTCCAAAAACCGCTCCAAATAATTGTAGGCAAATACCGGAGGCGGAGCAGGGTAGACAACTGAGATAACATACTCTCCCTTCATGTCAAATCCGGAAAAATGGGATCCAAACCGAATGTCGCTTCGCAGCCACAACGGGGAGAGAGAAAACATCGTGCCGTCCATATACGCGAGCTTCGCGCCGGGCGGCGCGTTTTTGTTAAGCCATTCGACCGCCTGGCGGTACACATTGCCGCTACTTCCCTGCCATGTGTAGAGCCCGCTTTTTGTTGCACCCCGCAATCCCCCGGCAAAAATATTAAAGTAGAGGTTTTGATTGGGGTGAAGCCGGATAATCGGAAAAAGAAGCATGAGACAGAAAGCAATGAGCGCTCCCGTGCGGAAAGCACTTGATTTAATTTTGGACAGCACCACGCTTCCGCCTGCTCCGGCAAGTATAGCCAGAGCCGGAAGAAATTCAATAAATTGCCGCATGGATCCGGTCGTATCTATGTTGTTTCTGCTGACCCGTGCAATGGGGACCATGAGCCACAGCACCAAAAGCAGCACCTCGTTATGTGTGTTTTTTTCCTTTTTCAATACCAGCGATACGATACCGATCACGGCAAAAAGAAGCACCACCGGCGGCGTCATGGTCAGTACACGAAACAGTGCTGTGGCATTGAGTCCCAGAATGCCCAGGGCAAAAGGCGGCACCGCAGTAAAAAAGGGGTCTTTGATGGCAAGCCCTTTATAGAAATGGAATGTTTCGACAAGTCCCCCGATTGACCGCAGGGGAGGCCAAAAAATAAGAAGCAAAAAGTACGGAACGCCGATACCCAGTACACCCATGAGGGCGAGTTTGGGCCAGGAGACAAATGCGCGGCCTTCTTTCGTGAGAAGAACCGAACCAAGCCACGGCAGAACAATGACCGGCAAAAATGCAATGTTCCACTTGGTCCCGAATGCCAGAAAAGTTGACAAGACAAACAGGATAAACCAGCGCCAGGATGAAGCTCCACGGGCTGACGCCCGTGGTACCTTCTCCTCATTCGGCGGAGCAAAATCCGCCGAAGCAAGAGATTCGCATGCATCCCCGATGGGATCGGGGTTTTCTGCGAAGGCGGATAACTTCGCAATTATGCACAAGTAAAACGAGACAAGTGAAATAGTAAAAAATCCCATCTGAACAATATCTTTGATCGAAAAATGACTTTCGGCAAAGTAAAACGGGTACAGTGCGAGGCTCAGAGACGCAACGACTGCCGCAATGCCACCAAATGCCGCTCTCGCAAAGAAAGACACAAAAAATACTGCCAGACTGGCAACAATGACCACATAGAGATGATACGATTCCACATCGCCCAAAAGGCCCAAATTTTCGTACATCACCCTGTTGGTTACCGCCATAAGCATGTCCGAAACGGCCGGGTGGCCGGCATAGAGGTTCCACACGTTTGTATCCCACACGTCATGCGCATAAAAACTTTTGCGCGTGTTCTGGCGGGACAGCGCCTTCTCATGCGCCTCCTGCAGGGTGGGAAAATTGTCGTCGGTGCCAAAAAATCGTACGGGTGAAAGAATCTCCTCCGTGGCATTGGGTTTGTAGAGTGAAATTCTCTGCCCCGGAGCAAAAAATACCGGTGAGGGACGATTTTGTAATCCGAATGTTACCTTTCCCGTCAACATCTCCTGCAGGTATGCCTGCCCCCGCAAGAAATGGAACGGGCTGTCTTCGTGCATGCCGTACTGGGAAAGCCTAAGAAGCCCAACGACCAAAAATGCACCCGCAATGAGCAAACCGGGAGCATTTTTCTTCATGCGTATATCGTATCAAATTTTTGATACAATGACGTTGTGAAAAAAATGAGTTTCAGCTTCATTTCCGAACTGGTCCTCTTCGGTATTATCATTCTTTTTTCCATAAAACCGGTAGAAAATTACGACGTCTGGTTTCACCTAAAATACGGGGAATATATTACTGCGACAAAAAATCTTCCGTTCACCGATATATTTTCCCATACTGCCTACGGCCTGCCTGCTGTCCCTTATGAGTGGCTTTCTCAGACCATACTGTATCTTGCGCATCATGCACTGGGTGCCATAGGCATTCAATCACTGGTCGTTCTCCTGGTGCTACTGTACTTCTTTTTGTTCCGTCAGATACTGGTTGAAATTTTTCATGTT
Organism: uncultured Gammaproteobacteria bacterium; assembly: GCA_964400835.1. Lineage (GTDB taxonomy): Bacteria > Patescibacteriota > Microgenomatia > UBA10105 > UBA927 > CAYNWD01. The sequence continues at coordinate 3,484 of CAYNWD010000031.1, forward strand.
TCCCCGCTTGCGCGGCTTGCTCTTCTTTCGTCAAGTTTTTTAGTGAGCTTTGATTTTTGGGTTGAGCGGCCGCAGCTTTTTGGCTACGTCTTTTTTATGGCCGTACTCTACCTGGGCCTCAAAAGAGCATTTTTGGGTAAAAACTGGTTGTGGCTGACTCCGTTTATTATGTTCCTGTGGACCAACACGCATGCAAGCATGGTGTTGGGTCTCTATATACTCTTTGCCCTCATGGCTATTTCATACAGATTGGACAAACGTGCAGGAAAGGACTTCTTTCTATGGGGACTCCTCTCAACGGCAGTCACGCTGCTTCCGCCCTTGGGCACAAAGGTATACGAGCTTCTGTGGTTATTTTTCAAAAAGCGCGAATTTATCGTGCAGGTCATAGACGAATGGGTGCTGCTCACAAATGTGCCAGCAAGGCTTTGGGTCTATGCGCCGATACTGTTGGCTGCGGCATGGCTCACGATAGTCAACGTGCACGCACGCCGTACGTCTGGCCGCCAGCATATGCTGCTGCTTCCGCTTCTGCCGCTGTCTTTGTTTGCATTTACCGGCGTACGCCAGACGCCGTTTGCCGCTCCTGCCACGCTTCTTCTTTTTGTTCCTTTTCTTCATGGTCGGGCGACAGGCCGGCTTGCAACAATCGCGGGCGCAACAGTCGTACTGAGTGTAACTACTGCTCTCGGCCTCTCCTACCGCATCCAATCCCGACCCATATATCCTTCGAATGAATCCATTGCATTCGTCCGAAGCCACATACAGGGCAACATGTTTAACGAATATCAAATCGGCGGGTACCTGATGTATCATCTGGGACCGGACAAAAAAACATTCATAGACGGAAGGACTGATATGTTTCTTTCCAAAGTACTGCCGGAATACGTCGGTCTCATACGGCTCTTGGACGATGAAGACAACATCTTCCTTGCCTATTTTAATACCCTCGCTCGCAAATACGATATCTCCTGGGCATTCCTGACGACAGAAAGCTACACGCTTTCATGGAAACTGGGCAGACTACTGCGTTACGATCCGGCATGGCAACTTGTGTATTTTGACGACAGCGCAGTCATATATGTGCGCACCGACGGAATAAACGCTGAGGCTGTTTCATTGTACGGCCTGCCGGCTGCAGCACCTCTGCGCAGAACTATCTATAAAGAAGGACATCGCGACCGGGCAAAGCAGGATTATGAAGCCATGTACCGCCGCAAACCCTCCGCAATAGCTGCCAACGCCCTTGGGTACTTTGCCCTCGAGGATGAACAATTTGATGCCGCAACCGAATGGTTTCACAAAGCACTTGCCATAAACCCAGAGGCAGCCGCGCCCAAAATGAACCTTGCAGAACTGGCGCGCTACCAAGGAAACATCCAAGAGGCAATTGCGCTGTACCGACAGGCTATAAAGGACGATCCTGGCCGCGGATTAGGATATCTCCGTTTAGGCCAACTGATCGTAGAATCAGGGGGCACTAGAGAAGAAGCAGAAAAAATCTGGAAGGAAGGATTGGTAAAGGCAGAAGGCAGCGAGCGTGCCCAGGAGCTTAAAAATGAGCTCAATCGGCTGTAGTGTTTACCGTCGAAATGTAGGCATACACGAGCCTGGAAATCTCCTGCATTCGCTTTCTCGCCTCTCCCTCTGCGGATTGAGAAAACATGCACAATAGATAATTGCGTTTGGGCGCGTAAACTATACCGCAATCCTGATATATTTGTTCGCCTACAGACGCACCGATTTTATGCGCAACCAAAATATTTTTTGGTATGGGGGCCTGAAGCTTGTCGTCGAATTTGGTTTGCGTCAGAAGCTCCAAAATCATGTGCGAATGCTGCTCGCGCAGCACTGCGGAAAAATACAGCGCCTTGAGAATTGATCCGTAACTTTTGGCACTGATAAACGTCTGTTTTTTGACGACGTCACTGACCAGGTCAATGTCCAGACCTTCGTAGACTTCGGTAAATGCCTCAGGCGCCACGTAATTTGAGAGAATATTAAACGCGGTATTATCAGAATCTACCAACGCCAGACGGGCAGCCTCCCCCAGGCTTACTGTTGCCCCCTCACCCCGTTTCCACAGCTGTCCAAACAGCGCATCCAGATGTTTTTGTTCTATGGTCACTGTCTTGTCACCGAAATCCAACCCGTTCTTCTCCCGCTGTTTGTAATACGCCATCACCATGGGAAGCTTCAGAAGAGACGCGCCGACAAAATCCTGCTTTTCATTGACACCGATGGAGCTACCGGTTGGCAAATACTCAAAATAAAATGAAAACGTCTGTCCCCAAGCAGCAACAGTATCCCGCAGCTGCGTACGGAGCGGGTAAAAATTCACCACATAATCATTTGGGTTCTGCTGAAAAATGCGCTTCGACAAAAGCGGGTACTCCAAGGGCGCCTGTTGAAATTTCCCGCTTTGAAAAGACCGCCAGAGGAAAAATCCCATCAGCACATTGAGGCATACACTCGCGACAATAATAGCTCGGAATTTTTTGATCGCCATCACGCTCTGGTCTGCATTACGTTGGCTGTAGGCCGTATGTGTGCTCTCTGCACCAATCAATTGACCTGTACGTATGTTCCTGAAATCCATCCCACAATTGCATCATACACCACATGGTACCACCCGTACTGCACGTCATCGTACGGCACGCTGATACCGGAGGCAATCTTGCCGGACTCGGTGGCTTCAATGCTGGGACCTTGCCGCACGCGCACAAATCCAAGCTCATTGGGTAATACCGTCACCGCCGGCCCGCTGACTTCCGCGGACGGAGTCGCTATCCCGGGTGTTGGTTGGGGTGACGGAACCGGCGTTGGCGTTGGCCCCGATTCTGTCGGGGTTGGGCTGGGCACAGGAGTCGCAGACGGGGTAACCACGCTGGTTTCGCCAAGCGTTACACCAAGTTCTGAGCTTGTCGAAGAAGAAAGACTCGTACTCCCACCCTCACCCAACTGGTTCCCGATGGTCCGCTTTACGTTCGTCACAGAAACCGCTGCCCAGTTGTATTCCAGATCCCTCGGAACCGGCTCATTGAGTACGATAGTGAAGCCTTTTTCCGTAACTCCTGCGACCGCAGCCTTCACCGCCTCTGTCATAAATGCACTGTCCGTTGCCTCTTTCAATACAAGCGATATCGTGACAATCGGCGCCGTCTGGTAGGGCTTTTCGAATACAATCTCGACACTCGTCGTAGATTTTGGTATGACGGCAATTCCGGCTGTGTCATTATTGAATGTCACCCGGCCGCGGAAAAACACATCAGAAAGGAATTCCGTCGCGCTTTCAAATGTTGCTTGTCCTTTGACAAGGAGGTTCTGAAGGAATGTGACGAGCTGTTCGACAAAAAGCGGGCCCTTGAATGTACTCGAACCGCTTGCGACCGTAAGCCCGTCGGCAAAAACCGCTGGGAGAGCCGATGCAGTAGAGAGCGCTGCCACCATGCTCTCCACCATGTCGAGTTTGTCGGTATAGACGTCCAGACCGACAATTTGATTTGCCCGTAGCTTACCCACAGACAACTCCCCGATTTTTGCCTGTGAGAAGACTCCGGTACGCTCTATTTCCTTTCCAACCTGGTCTATAAGCCGGTAGTTTACCGTCGCGTCAGGATAGGAAAGCGCACCATTGACTACTATCCCTACCAGAGACGGGTCCACACTTGTTTCGTTCCATGTCGGATTGACAAGAACAAGTATCATGCCCACGCCCTGCGGCAGCGGTTGTTGGGGCGCATCTTTATCGCGGCTCTCGACTCCTGTCCACGGTTGCATCGCAGTACCCAGCACCCGGCCCGAACCCACGGCTTTCATTCCGATACCTCTCTGCGACGACGTTGTAATAGGATCACCCGGCTGGATAGACCCGCTCTCCATATTTACCTTCACATATACCTGACCCAACATGCCGACGTTCGCGTATTCCGGCCCCACGTCAGTATCCTCACTAAAGTACGGCTCGGGTTTTGCATTGCCGGTTCCCCGCTCCGTCACCGCACCCACCAATTCCGGTTCAAATGATGCAGCACTCTGCCGCACCATGCTGCTGTTGGTACGGGAAAGCACCATGACATCTCCCGGCTCGGATGCACCTTCCTGACGTATGTACTCGGAATAGTCAGCGGAGTTGGTCACAGAATTAAACCGGAATGTCGTGCTGTTTGCGCGCACCCATATACGACCGGAAATGGCGGCGGATCCGGTAATCATACCGATCGCAAACTGTCCATCTGTATCAAGTGTCGGTGCGCCGATATTTTCTTTAAAGCTCGCGACACCTGCATCGTTGATGCTAAATACGGGAGTCCCGTTATCCTCGATAACAAAATCGCCGGTGGTTGTCAGATTAAACGTTATACCTGCTGCATTATCCACAGTGAGTTCAAAATCCGCATCAGCATCATAGACCGTATCCAAATCTCCGCCGCCGGTACCGGTGGCTCCGGTCGGACCTACTGATCCGGCACCGGTGGCTCCGGTCGGACCGGTGACACCGGTAGCACCGGTACTTCCCGTGGGTCCGGCCGTACCCGTTGCACCGGTTGCTCCGGTCGGGCCGGTCACTGCTGCTCCTGCATCGCCGGTCGGCCCGGTCGGGCCGTTTCCACCAGTGGCACCGGTAGATCCGGTGGGCCCGGTCACTCCGGCGGCTCCCGTAGCACCGGTACTTCCCGTTGCCCCTGTGGGGCCAGTGACGCCATTGGCTCCGGTAGCACCCGTTGATCCGGTAGCTCCCGTAGGCCCGGTCACTCCGGCATCTCCCGCGGCACCGGTGGCTCCCGTTGATCCGGTAGATCCGGTGGGACCGGTGACACCTGCGGCCCCTGTAGCTCCGGTTGATCCGGTTGCACCCGTTGGACCGGTCACTCCGGCATCTCCCGCGGCACCGGTGGCTCCCGTTGATCCGGTAGATCCGGTGGGACCGGTAACACCTGCGGCTCCTGTGGCACCCGTGCTTCCCGTGGCTCCGGTTGGCCCGGTGACTCCCGCGGCACCGGTTGCGCCCGTTGATCCGGTGGCTCCCGTAGGACCGGTCACTCCGGCATCTCCCGCGGCACCCGTACTTCCCGTAGATCCGGTCGGGCCATCAACACCCGCAGTTCCTTGAGTTCCGGTTGCTCCTGTGGGACCTGCACCACCAGTGGCTCCGGTACTTCCCGTGGGCCCGGTCACGCCGGCGGCTCCCGTAGCACCGGTACTTCCCGTTGCTCCCGTGGGCCCTGTGACACCTGCATCACCCGCGGCACCGGTGGCTCCCGTTGATCCGGTAGATCCGGTGGGACCGGTGACGCCTGCGGCCCCTGTAGCTCCGGTAGATCCGGTGGCTCCCGTTGGACCGGTCACTCCGGCATCTCCTTGTGCGCCTGTGGCTCCGGTTGACCCCGTTGCACCCGTGGGCCCGGTCACGCCGGCGGCTCCCGTGGCACCGGTACTTCCCGTAGATCCGGTCG
>CAYNWD010000032.1:0-7460 GCA_964400835.1 uncultured Gammaproteobacteria bacterium
CCTATAGTGTGGCAGAATTACTTCTAGGAAAGCACAAACTGAGTCGGAACAAACAGTAGAGAAAAGATTGGCCGGGGGGGGGAAGACTGGCTTAGATAATCAACATTACCTGGAAATACGTACGTACGTTCAAAAACACGGTCATGTGCCACCGGGACTCTATGATGCCGCTCGTGAATATCGCGACCCTCCAGTAGTTTCTTCGCAGACTTCTGTGAAATAAATTTCCTCTGTCGATGATTCCGTAAATCTGCTAGGATGAGAAGTATTCCTATGGCCGGTAAACTCATAGTTTTTGAAGGCACGGACGGATCGGGGAAGCACACGCAGCTTGATTTGCTGGTGACATATCTCAACAATGCGGGCATAGCGTGCGAGACCTTGGACTTTCCCCGCTATAAGAAATCATTTTTCGGTGATTTGGCGGGTGAGCTTCTGCACGGCACATTCGGACCTATCGAGCAGGTGCCTGCCAAACTGGCAGCCTTACCGTTTGCCTGCGACCGGTGGCTGGTTAAAAACGATCTGGTCCGGTGGCTCGGCGAGGGGAAGATCGTCATAAGCAACCGCTACACTGCTTCCTCCGGCGTCTATCACGCAGCCAAATTGCCGCAGAGTGAACAGGCAGAGTTTATCAGCTGGGTATACAAGCTCGAGCAGGAAGCCATCGGACTTCCCAAAGAAGACCTCGTCATATACTTTCACATGCCCCGCGATGTCGCAGCGACACTCGTGAATAAACGCGATGTGCAGGGCGAAAAGACCAAGGATATGTACGAGAAAGACGGGGAGCTCCTTGCAACAGTCGAGAAGCTGTATCTGTCCCTGGCAGAAATTTCGCCTCACTGGAAGACGATCCACTGTACGCAAGATGGGCAACTACGCCCGGCTGCCGATATCCATAAAGACGTGCTTGACGTCCTGCGGGAAAATGCAGTATTGTAGAAAATAATGAAAAAGTAAAATTTTAAACTTAAAACTTAAAAATTGACTGAAAATTGAAAATTAGGAATTAAAAATTTGAAAAAAAGCGAGATAAAAAGGGAAATCCGCATGATACAGAAAAAACGTAAGCAAAAAGGGAAACTGACCGTTATCGCGGGCCCTATGTTTTCCGGTAAAACCAGCAAGCTCGTTGCCATGGTCGAAGTGTTCACCCGCATGGGGCACACGGTGCTCACCGTCAAGCCGTCGCTTGACAACCGCTACAGCAGCAAAGCAGAAATCCACAGCCACGACCACAAGCGGACACCCGCAATACTGGTGGACGGCGAAACGCCGCAGTCGATCATAGACAAAATTGTTGCTTCCAAAGCCGATAAGGTAATTTTTGATGAAGTGCAGTTTTTTGAAAAACGCAAAGTGCTCAAGGTCATAGAGATTCTGCGCAATCGGGGCATTCATGTGATCGCCGCCGGGCTTTTGTATGACTATCAGAGAAAGCCGTTTGGCGCGACTCCGGATGTCATGGGGCTGGCAGACGAGCGGCTCGAGCTTTTTGCCGTGTGCCAAAACTGCGGGTCGCTCGCGCGCCATACGCAGCGGCTCAAAGGAGGAAAAGGGCAAATAGAAGTGGGCGCGGCAGACAAATACGTCGCCGCATGTGAGCGGTGTCACAGGATATATAAATAGTTTATTCCTGAAAGGAGGAAGATATGGCATTGACAGAGGGACCGCCTAATAAAAGGGGCAGAGGTAATGAGGACACTGATGATATGATGCGAAGCGCTCGTGCAGTTGGACAGGGCAATCAAAGTGCACTTCATTCATTAGTTGAAGAGAAGCTTGGGGGCGATGTGAATTATAGGCTTCCTTTTCCCGATAGAGTGGAAAATCATGTTGAAATTAGAATTAACGATACGCCAGACGGAGCACACGAATTTCAACCTGAATAGCGTAGTCGGTAAACACATGAGCAAAAAAAAAATTTCCGCGTCAGCGCCTACAACTGCGGGAAAGCAGTATCACATAGAATGTAAAGAGGGTGATGTGGCGCGCTATGTGCTTCTACCCGGAGATCCGGAAAGGGTAGGGAAAATTGCCCGTAACTGGGAGAAAAAGCATGAGGTGGCTCATCACCGTGAGTACCACACAATGACGGGTGAGTACAAAGGTATATCCATAAGCTGTACATCCACAGGCATCGGCTCGCCATCTTTGGCCATAGGCGTCGATGAGCTCTGCAGAATCGGTGCAGACACGTTTATCCGCGTGGGCTCCACAGGCGGACTACATGCCGACATGAAGCTTGGCGACCTCGTTATCTCAACTGGCGGCGTGCGGCTGGACGGGACCAGTGCGGATCTGGTGATTCCGCAGTACCCGGCGGTGGCAAATTACGAAGTGGTCATGGCGCTTATCCAGGCAGCAGAGGAGCTGGGGGTGCGCTATCACGTGGGCATTACGGCCTCAACCGACACGTTTTATACCGGGCAAAGCAGGCCTGCGTTGGGTGGATATATGCCCAGCTTTAAGGAGAGGATGCTCGAAGACATGCAAAAAGCAGGGGTCATGAATTTTGAAATGGAAGCTGCGGCGCTTTTTACCTTGGCAAACCTCTTTGGCAAACGCGCGGGGGCAGTGTGCTTTGTGATTGCAAACCGCGTGACGGATGAGTTTCACATAACGGACGAGATGGCGGTGATCGCCGGGAAAGTGGCATCGCACGCGGTCCATTTGCTTGCCGGTTGGGACGGGAAAAAGACACAATCCGGCAAAAAGCACCTCTATCCGTCGCTTCTCTAAGTGCATCCATATTGTGAGGAAAAATTATGACAAAGGCTTCGGATACCAAAATTTTTTTCGTACGGCACGGCCATGTTCATAATCCCGAGGAAATCTGGTATGGAAGACTTGCGGGATATCCTTTGAGTAGTGTGGGTAAAAAGCAAGCAGGCCGACTTGCTGAGCGGCTCGCCGATCACAAGATTGTGGCAGTGTACGCGAGTCCACTCACTCGGACGCATCAAACCGCAGATGCAATTGTTAAACGCTTCCCTCGCATTGAGCGGGTATTCGACGAACGTCTCATCGAAATTTACTCACCGAGTCAGGGGATGACTGTGAAACAAATGGATGCGGTGAGCTGGAATTTCTTTTTGGATAAATGGATAAAAGACGGAGGCGAAACATTAAAAGATATAGCAGCGCGGATGTACTCTTTTTTTACCGATGTACATGGTAGGCATTATGGACAGAGTGTGGTAGCGGTATCGCACGGCGCGCCTATAGCCGTGACGCAAATGGTAGCAAAAAAACTTCCACTCACCCGCCGGTACATGTCCAATTTATTAGTCGAGCACGCAAACGGCGTCCAGCTTACCATCGGGCCTAACGGAGCCATACGGTCGCTTACGCACCTCGACGACCTTTAGGCTTAGGACTTTCTCAAAAAATCATTTGACCCTCTTGCGGACGTGTCTGATTTTTGTTACCATAGTGTATGGGCCGGTACGATTTCCTCACCAACATCCCCGATCTTCATCTCCATCTTGGTTCTTCCAGCACGCCGCATGCATTGTGGGAACTGGCGCACGAGCAGGGCATAACACTGCCGCACAAGGACTACTGGAAATTTATCGATTCGGTCACCCTCAAAGAAAACACCACCTACGACCGCTATTTATCGTTTTTTCACCTGACGGAACTTATTCAGTCCTCAACAGACGCTATCCGGCGGGCAGTGCATGACGCCATAAGCCGTGCATACCGTAAGGCAAATGCCACGACTTTGGAAATCCGCTTTAACCCGATGCTGCGAAACCGCGGCGGGGAGCGGGATCTGGACAAAATTATCTTTAGCGCCATAACCGGCATGAAGCAGGCGAGCCTCGTATACCCGGTGCGTGCGGGAATCCTTCTTATGATGGACCGCCGGTTCGATGCAGCCCGCAACGCCATTATTGTCGACAAAGCCATACGGTTTCAGTCTGAGGGTATCGTGGGCATAGATCTGGCCGGACCCATTGATCGGGGCTTTCGCATCGATTCAATCGCAGTACCGGTTGCCAAAGCAAAGGCGGCCGGGCTGGGCGTCACCATACATACCGGCGAGGCGACGGATGCGGCGGAAATGCGGGAAGTGGTGGCAAAGCTTTCCCCCGACCGCATAGGTCACGGGATCGGTGCGGCTTCTGACCCACGGCTTCTCACTGATTTGGCGAAAAGAAATATTGTGTTGGAAGTGTGCCCGTCGAGCAACCTGCGCACCGGGGTCGTTGCGGATTGGAACGAAATGCGAACGATCATACAGACGCTACGGTCGGCCGGCGTCAGCATGTGCATCAATTCCGACGGCCCGGAGCTTGTGGGCACCAACGTGCGGGAAGAATACGAAAGGTTGCTTGCTCACCGGATTTTAACGAAGGAGACGGCGCTCCTGTGCATGGAAACCGGCCGGAGGGCGACGTTTGTGAAACTATGAAAAAAACACACAGACTTCTTGATCAAAAAATTGTTGACAAACCCGGACTGACGTTTGACGATATCTTGCTTCTGCCGGGCTACGCTGATTTTAAGCGGCAAGAGACGGATTTGAGCGTGACGCTTCACCCGCATATTCGTCTGAAGCTTCCGGTCATTTCTTCTCCCATGGACACGGTGACGGAAACCGCGATGGCAGTCGCCATGGCTCGGGCCGGGGGCCTGGGGATTATTCACCGCAATCTTTCAATTGCCCGTCAGGCGGGAATGGTGGCGGAAGTAGTGGGGAGGGGGCTCCTGGCGGGTGCTGCGGTCGGCGCGGGTGCTGATTTTTCTGACCGGCTCGTGGCTCTGGTGAAAGCCGGAGTGTCGCTCGTTGTTATTGATTCCGGACACGGCTATACCAAGTTTGTTCTGGATGCTTTGAAATTTATAAAGCGAAAGTACCGGAAGCTTCCGGTTATGGCGGGAAATGTGGCGACCTACGACGGAGCCAAAGCACTCATACATGCTGGCGCCGACATGCTGCGCTGCGGTATGGGGCCGGGTAGTATATGCACGACGCGCGTCGTCACCGGCATGGGCGTGCCGCAAATTTCGGCAATTGCCGAGGTAGTGCAGGCAGTGGCCGATCTCACGGCAAAACACGTGACGATCATTGCAGACGGAGGCATCCGCCAGGCCGGCGATATGGCCAAAGCACTGGCGTTTGGCGCACGAGCAGTCATGTTGGGGTCGCTTCTTGCCCGGTTTGACGAGTCTGCGGGAGAAACCGTTGTGCGCGGCGGCAGGAAATGGAAAACATATCGCGGCATGGGGTCTGTCGCCGCCATGAAAAAGGGCGGCGCGGAGCGCTACGGGCAGAAACGCGAGACCGTTCAGGACAAGCTTATTGCCGAAGGCGTTGAAGGCCTCATCCCGCATGCGGGGCCGGTGGCGGATTTTCTTTTTCAGCTGGACGGCAGTTTGCGATCGTCGTTGTATTATATCGGCGCCAGAAACATCCGTGAGTTTTATGCCAAATCCCGGGCGATCGTCGTAACACAAGCGAGTCTTATTGAAAGTCATCCGCACTCAATTGTCGTCCAAAAAACAGGGAAGAATTATTTGAAATGAGAGAGAAAGGCATACCACGTATTCCATTTTCCCAATTTGGAATTCGCAAGGACGCATATTTTCTCCCTGGAATTGAAGCACCTCGCGATATCAATCTTATTGAGGGAATTTTGGGACTGCTCCCCCTAATGAAGGCAGGTGCAATTGAAATTTTTGAACAAAACCACGAATTAGTGAACGAGTTGGTGCGGGAGCGGTCTCGTACACCCCTTGGACTCGTTTCTGCCGTTCTTGATTTGTGCAGCAGGGCAGCTCACCTTGAAATTTCTGAGCGTGCAAGTAATGGCTTGCGGCTGAGGATGCTTGATGAAGAGAAAGAACCTTCTGGATATGCCAGGCAAATTACGAACGCGCGCGAAGACCCGACATTGCGAGATCATGCCCACGATCATGAGCGGCATGTCAAGCGTATCATTCGACTGTTTTTTCTGTCCTTTGCAGCTGATCTTACCGTATATCCAGAGATGACCGACGGGCTTGGATTGTATCCGCAAAACCACGACCCCCACCAACTTCTCGCTGCCCAATGGAATGCGCAGGGTTCGTTTCAAAAAGTAGAGCCGAAGTATCTTCATGCTGAATATGGAGCTGCAATGGTAGGTACGCAAGTTAATGAATACGCCCTGGAAAGGCATATAAGCATTGAAAGAGCACAACGCAGTATCAACGTAGCAAAGCTCCTTATTCTCATTCACGCGGATCCAAAACGGGCACGCGAAAGGCTTACCGGTCGAAAAAAGGCTTATACGTTTGATGCACAGGCGACATGTGTGCCGATTTTAGATTCAGAACTTTTGGAGGCCTGGAGAAACTATACACTCGATGCGACGAGCATAAGCGACTCCCAGCTATTTACAATAATTAGTGGAGAGCAGAAAGTAGGAAAGGGCAAATTTCCAACGGAAACAGGACTTCATCCATTATTTACATCAATCAAAGAGCGCAAAATCCTGGATCGGCAGCTCGATACGGCGCCATGGTTTTTTGAAATTTCGGACGAGTATAGAGAAATGTTGTCCAAAACTGCCTCCATAGCATTGCTTGCTGATTTGCTTCCTATGATATATCCCGCGACTATCGCACACATCAGAAAATTGAATGTTGAAAAAGCGAGCAGTAGAGCAATATTTCTCACTAGCAGCAAAGAGGAATTTTCTAGTTTTGTGATGGGAAAAGACGGCGATATTTCTCCGGATGATTTTGGTCGTGCGATGTGGGAGTTCGTTGCGGTTGCAGACGAATTTTTGGGTATGGGGTTTGAGAAACATTCAGCGATCTACAACATGGTTATGGATGTCGTAGTGTATGGCATTCTTGAAACACGAACGTATTTTAAGCATTTAATGAATGGGGAGGAGGGGCCGGCGTTCATACAAAAATCATTTATTGAGCGGATACAAACCCTCGGAGTTAAGTCTCTGCGCAGGGCCGGATTTGGGGGGCACGCGTTTCTAGATTTGCAGCAACGCATCCAGGAGCTTTCGACTGCAGATGAAATTCATACGTTTATAGAGGAAGTACTTCAAGAGGCTTCTTTGAATCAAAAAGGAAATACTCAGAGAGATCACCTCCGCGTTTTTCATCTAAAATTCCATCATATGATGAAGGACATGCAGCAAACGATCGAGCGTTTACTGGCTAAGCCAGGAAACATAAATAATAGTATGAAAACATACTCGCCAGAAGATTTTAAAGTGCTAGACGAGCGCACAAATTTTGTTCTCGATGCTGTCGGATCATTATTTGGGTTATCAAAGTACGAGGTGACAAAGATCGTTAACAGTTGGAAAGATGGGGTCCGTGCTCAATTACCCGGCGTGGGTACATACGATTCAATTGGACTTCTCTTATCGGCAAAGACACTTACAATGCCACCAAGCGGCCGTAAACAGATATTGGAGGGAATGGAAAAATTTTCAGAC
>CAYNWD010000032.1:7470-8448 GCA_964400835.1 uncultured Gammaproteobacteria bacterium
TTTTCAGACTAGAGCCATGTATTACTGCATAAACCGCATCGGGTTGTAGGAGAAGGGGACGATGAGGTCGGCGAATTTTTTCATAGGTTCCACGTGCTCGCGGTGATATTTTTCAACCGTTATAGACCAGGAGAGGGTGTCTATATCGCTTCGACCTTTTTCCTGATCCCGCAGCATGCGACGCGCGACGCGGATTTCTACCGGCGTATCAATAAAAATCTTGAGGTCGCCGAGGCCGCGCAACGGCTCGTGGAAGGCAAAGATTCCCTCGACCACCACAAACTTCGTGTCCGGCTTGGGGGAGATGACCTGTGTGCCGGTCCGGTCCGAAATTTTCATGTCATAGACGGGGATGGTGGCGGGTTTCCCTATCGCAAGCACTTTGGCTGCGTCGCTGCATTCGGCAATGTCTATGGACTCCGGAACATCGTAGTTATAGCTGCCGTCTTTGTCCGGCTTCATTTTAGTCTTGGGGAGGTAGAAGTGATCCTGTTCCAGGATGACGGCGTTTTGGAAAAGTCTGGCGAAGACGGACTTGCCCGAACACGAGCCGCCGGCCACCAGAATAACCATGAGTTTGTTCATAGATCTTTTTCTTATCATACCAGATGTTTGCGCTTTTGGAATCAAATTTGTATTATGAGGGGCATGCAACGTTCCCGCATCGATCGCCAAGTGGCGGAGTGGATGAAAAAGGAAGAGCGCCGGCAAAGGGAGGTTCTGGAAATGATTCCTTCTGAAAATTACGCCTCGGTTGCGGTGCGGGAGGCGATTGGGTCGGTGCTGACCAACAAATATTCCGAAGGTTACCCGCATAAACGTTACTACCAGGGGAACGCGTTTGTGGATGAGATAGAAGATATCGCCGTCGGCCGAGCCAAAAAATTATTCAAGGTTCCCCATGCAAACGTCCAGCCGTATTCTGGTTCGCCGGCAAATTCTGCGGTGTACTTTGCGCTCCTTTCTCCGGGAGAGGTC
>CAYNWD010000033.1:0-7156 GCA_964400835.1 uncultured Gammaproteobacteria bacterium
GGGGGTTTATGGGGTTGGTAAGTTTGAACCTATCAAGAAGACTGCCGGCCGGCCGCAGGACAAAGCCCAAAAAAGGAAAGTAGTCGGCCGCCCGCGTGAAAAGGAACGAAAGCGGAAACGGACGGGACGTGTCTTTTTGGATCGTCACGGACGAAAATCCCGCCCGAGAAAGGAGCGCCGTCATGCTTTTTTTGTCAAAAAAGAACAGGTGCTCGGGATGTGCATAGCTCACCCACCACTTTCCCATGATTCTGCGCCAGAAACTTGCGTGGTCGGGAGTGGTCAGAACTACAATACCGCCGGGAGCGACGAGTGAGCGGATTTTTTGCATCATCGCAAGCGGATCCCGCTCGTGCTCAATGACTTCAAACGCCGTCACTGCGTCAAAACGCTTTCCCTTGGGCAACTTTGCCGTTGTTGCGCTGCCGACGCTGACATGAAGGCCTTTTTTTTTGCAATAAGAAACGGCATCTGCCGACATATCTATGCCGTACGCATCAATCCCGCGTTTTTGCGCTTCCTCGAGTAACACCCCCATGGCGCAGCCGATATCGAGTATCGTGAGACGTGAAACGCGAGACGCGAGACGCAAGGTAATGTCCTGCAGTTTGAGCCGGAAATACGCCCGGTGTACGCTGATTTGCTCTTTATACGGATCAAAGTGCGCAGCGTCATGTTCATAAAGCTTCGCGACCTCCTTCTCATCGGGCAAAGGAACCACCTGGGTAAGCCCGCAATGAGCGCACGTTGCGACGGTCCGGCCGGCTTTCCTTCGAAAAAGCGTCCGCAACCTGTCTCCTTTGCACACCGCACAACGCAAAAGGTTCATACTTTTTGAAATTTCTAATTTCTAATTCTTAATTTCTAATCAATTTTTAATTCGTAATTCGTTATTCTTAATTCTTACTTCTCCCTTCTTCTTTCCTTCTCCACAGCTTCTCCCCCCACCCCTCGACCGGCTCATACACAGCAGTAATGTAGCGAAAGTTTTCCTGCGAAAGGTTTGCAAGTCTATTGCTGTCGCCCTGAAAGATATACTGCGCCGGATACTGCTCCAAATATTCGTTTAACGGAGGCACTGGCCGGCTCACAAATTTCAAAAATAAATCAAACGGCAGGCAGCAGACCGGGTAACCTTCCGGCCAAAACACCATTCTGCCCTCCAGGTCAACTACGCGGGACTCCGGGGGGATTATGACAAGAAGCGTTTCCAGCTCCGTGAGCTGGCTCTGGAGTGTACGGCCCAGTTTGACGGTATTGACCTCCACGGTCACGCTGGACAAAATATAGACAAAAATCCCGATGCACAGAAGAGAGAGCCCGTATCCCGTCCGTCGTATCATCGCAGTCAGCATATGCGCCAAGCCGTCGGCTGTGTAGTAGGCAATAAAGACAGAGATCGGGATGAGATACTGGCCGTGTTTGAGCGGAAAAAATTCTACATACGCCCAGACACTCACAAAAAATACTCCCGCGATGAGGAGTTCCCGAAATGCAATTTCCCGCTTGCCCGAAGAAAACGCCGAAAGCAGCCGGTGCAGCCCGACGGCCAAGCCCGCAATCCAGAACGCATGATTGACGATGAGCCCGGTAGTAATAGTTCGGTTGCCGCCAGCGTAAAAGGCGGAGTTGGGGTAAAATAAAAGATCCGGGCCCATGGGTGTACTGACTGCGCCTTTTGACGCTTCAAATACGAGCCTCGTCAGGCTGTACCATGTGTCGGAAAATGTTCCGGAGACTGCACTGAAGCCAAAAAATGCAACCCACGGCGCAACCATTCCCGCCGCAAACGGCCAGAGTCTGGCCGGATTTCCCCGCTCAAAAAATACTGCCACCGCAGCGGCAACGCCGACGACGGGAAGCATTTTTGCGATTGAAAGAAGCGACAGCCCGTACAAAAACCCGGCGAGAAAACCCCACCTGCCGCTCTTGAATTTCAGCCGCATACTCTGAACCTGGGCAATGATCGCCAAAAGCAGAATCAATACACCCAGATTATCCGGCCGGATTTCCAGAAGTTTGTCGTACGGCATGGGCAAAAAGCTGAAAATTATAGCCGGAAGAAGCAGCCATCGCCAACCCCGCGTCAGGCCAAAGAGGATACTCAGAGCAACAGTCTGGCCCAAAAAGAGGAGAAACGCGAGAGCGCGGCCGACGACAAACACCCGGGTAGAGACAGTGTACAGCCAAAAAATAGGCGTCAGAAGCCATAACAGCCCCGGAGTAAAATAAGTATAAATATCTTGGTATAAAATATCGCCGCGGGCCACCTGGCCGGCCCAGTGAAGGTACGTAAATTCATCAACATCAAAAAATCGCGTCAGGCCGACGCGGTAGCGCCACATAAGAAGAAATGCGAGTAACGCAAGAAGCGCGAGTTGGGAGAGTAAGAAACCGGCAGTGTAGCGGGAAGATTTGGAAGCAGCCATGAGGTTTATTGTAACAGAAGAAAGCGGTCAGCTTTCAGCCGTAATTGCATTTCGTCAGGGCCCCGACTACAATGGCCGAAAGACTATGAAGAAAACCAAAAAACTGGTTCTCTATGCTACCGGCGAGACGGCACAGATCGCCTATGAATACTTCACGAAAGACTCGGCCTACCGCGTCACGGGCTTTACCATAGAAAAAAAAATTATGACCGGCAAAGCCCTGCACGACCTTCCCGTTGTCCCGTTTGAAGAAGTCGAAAAGCGATTTTCGCCCAAAACCCACGACCTGTTTGTCGCTATCTCCTACGCCCGGCTCAACAGGCTGCGGGCCAAATATTACCTGGCTGCAAAAAAGAAAGGCTATCGGCTTGCTTCCTATGTAAGTTCGGCCGCATTCGTCTGGGATACGGCAGCCATAGGCGACAACTGCATGATTCTGGAGGAAAATGTTGTGCAACATGGGGTAAAAATCGGCAATAATGTAATTCTTTGGAGCGGCAACCACATCGGCCACCAGACGGTCATTGAAGATCATGTCTTTATCTCTTCCCACTGCGTCATTTCCGGCTACTGCCGGATCGGCAAATATGCATTCTTGGGCGTCAACAGCACCTACAACGACCGCATCGTAATCGCCCCTGATACGGTCGTGGGCAGCGGCGCGGTCATAATCCAAAACACACAAAAGGGCAAAGTCTATGTCGGCAACCCGGGTAAACCCCTGGCAAAATCAAGTTTTGAGGTGTTTGGAATACAAGCTACAACGATTTGAGGGAAAGGCGAAGCAGGACCCGCCGGGAGTAGCTGCTCATGACAGTGCTCGAAAACACATGTCTTGCCGCACATTGAATTAATTTCTGCCAACATTGCTTTTTCGTATGCATTGGGAAAAACACGGATTACTGTATTCCCCGCCGGGGACATCGGAATGGGCCAAACATTCGTGCCTCCAACCCACGCCGTGGGTACGGCCGGACGGCACCATCAGAATTTTTGCCGGGTTTCGGGATAACGAAGGCACGGGGAGAATCGGATATATAGACGTATCAGGAAAAAATCCTTCACACGTACTTGGGGTTTCCCAACAGCCGGTTCTGGATATCGGCCGGCCGGGTATGTTTGACGACAACGGCGTCGTCCCCTGTGCGGTGGTCCGGCGCGGAAAGAGCCTCTTTCTCTACTACGCGGGGTACCATCTGGGGACACGGGTCCGTTTTACTGCTTTTTCCGGGCTTGCCATAAGCCGCGACGGCGGGGATTCCTTTGTCCGCTATTCCCAGACACCCATACTAAAGAAGACCCGTGATGAATCCCTGTTTCGCGCGATCCACTCGATACTCTTTGACCGGCAAAAAAAGGTATGGCGCGTCTGGTACGGCGCGGGCAACACGTTTATCAAAGGAAAAACAAAAACTTTACCGGTCTATAACATCCGATACATGGAGTCACCTGACGGCATTCACTTTCCGGACAAAGGAAAAGTGGTCATACAGACAAAGCCGGAAGAATATCGCGTCGGCAGGCCCTACGTCATAAGGACTCGCCGGGGATATGCAATGTACTTCGGGTATTCCACCCGCTCCATACCCTACCGGCTGACGTACGCCGTATCGGCAGACGGCTTACGGTGGAAGCGAAATGACAACGCACTCAACCTGACCTACAAAAAAGGTGACTTCGACAGTACCATGAGCTGTTATCCGGCGGTTGTAACCGTCGCGGGCAGTACCTATCTTTTTTATAACGGCAATACCTATGGTAAGATGGGCATCGGCTATGCAGAGGCTCGAACCGTGATATGAAATTTCAACCGCAAAAACTTCAGGTGCTCGGCAGTAAACAGCAAATCGAAAACAGAAAAAATCTCGGCCGTCTCTTCCGTTCCCGCCCCATGCCCGAGGAGCACCTCATGGTCAATCTCGGGCTCTATGAGCGCAGCTCTACCGTAGCCAAATACCTCTACCTCAACGAGCTGTACGAAAAAATTCTTCCTCTGCCCGGCGTCATCATGGAGTTTGGCACGTGGTACGGGCAAACGATGGTCCAGCTTATGGCGCTTCGTGCCATATACGAGCCATATAACTTTACCCGCAAAATTATCGGTTTCGACACCTTTACCGGTTACCGGGGAATCTCTCCGAAAGACGGCAAAAGCGGCCTCGTCGCACCCGGCCAGTATGCGGTGACCAAGGACTACATAAGCTACCTGACTGAGCTTTTGGACTATCATGAGGCGGAAAATCCTATGGGGCATATCAAAAAATATGAACTAGTAAAAGGCGACGCCTCAGTGACGATCAAAAGATATCTCAGGCAACATCCCGAAACCATCATCTCCCTTGCCTCCTTTGATATGCAGCTCTATAAGCCCACGAAGGCGTGCCTCCTGGCAATCATGCCGCACCTGGTGCAGGGGTCGGTCGTTGCGATGGACGAAATCAATGCCGCCTCCTTTCCGGGAGAAACCATCGCGTTTAAAGAAGTACTTGGGTTGCGAAAATTTCCCATCTTCCTATCCCGCTACTTGCCCAATCGGTCGTATGCCATAGTCACCTGAGAAAATCATCTCCTTATGATCACCATCAAGCGGTACCGGGCATCGTACGAAAAAGTCTGGAACACGTTTGTCGCGGATAGCGTAAACGGCACATTCATTCTCGACCGCCGCTACATGGACTACCACCAAGACCGCTTCCGTGACCACTCCCTTCTTCTGTACAGCAAACAAACGCTCATTGCCCTCCTGCCTGGCCATGAAAACGGGAAAATCCTCGTCTCCCACGACGGACTGACGTACGGAGGCCTCCTGGTCCTCCCCGGAACACATCTTGCGGAAA
This sequence comes from uncultured Gammaproteobacteria bacterium, assembly GCA_964400835.1. Lineage (GTDB taxonomy): Bacteria > Patescibacteriota > Microgenomatia > UBA10105 > UBA927 > CAYNWD01. Next base: position 5,267 of record CAYNWD010000033.1, read on the forward strand.
CCCTTGCCTGCTTTTATGCGCTCATGAAATATCTAAACCGGCACGGCTTTGCCACGCTGCGCTACAAACCGGTGCCGGCTCTCTGGCACCGCGAGCCCTTTCTCCATGATTTCTACGCCTTGCACATCCTCGGCTCAAAAATCCGTGACGTCAGCACGTGTTTTGTCATTGATCTGACGCAACCGACCCGCCTGTCACCAAGACGAACACGGCAGATAAAAAAGGCACGAAAAGCCCACGTGATCATTCAAAAGGCGAAAGACTGCCGGAAGTTCTGGGCCGAGGCGCTCGTTCCCCGGCTCGCGTCGCGCTTCGGCGTGCCTCCGGTCCACACGATCGACGAAATAGAGCTCCTAGCCAGCCGGTTTCCCAAAAATATCCTTCAGTACGAAGCGTACGTCGGCAAAAATCTCGCTGCCGGGGTGACGCTTTTTCTCTCCCATAACGTCGGTCATGTGCAGTATATGGCCACGACGGAAATCGGGCGGCAGACCGGAAGCCTCGACTACCTGATTTGGCGCCTAATGACGGGAGAGGTGAAGAAGATAAAAACATTGAGCCTGGGCACGACCAACAGCCGGGAAGTCGGCGGCAAAGTGCTCAACACCGGGCTCGCCCGGTGGAAAGAAGAATTCGGCAGCTCCATGGTGCCGTTTTTCCAGTACGAAATACGCACAAAAAATTATTCGGCGTTACTCTCTTACGAAACCCGATGAACAGAATGGGAAATTTCGAAAAGCGCATTCGAGCTTAACAGCAGAAGCCGTATACTCTGAAATGCGCAAACCACAGTCGTACGACTGTGGATGAAGCATCCAACTTCAAACAGGATGAAAGTTTTTATAAGAGATGACTATTGCGAGCTGCGATTTGAAAAATATACTATTCTGTGAATCACCACCACTATGGCAAAACTTTCCATCATCATCCCCTGCTTCCAAAACGAACACAATATTCCCGAAACCGGTGGTGCGCTTTTGGCAACCGAGGCCCGCTTTCCGCCCCGTACAGATTTGGAATATATCTTGGTCGACGACGGCTCTACTGACCGGACGTGGCAACAGCTTTTGGCATTCCGCAAAAAAAGGCCCCGTAACACAATTCTTATAAAACTAGCAAAAAATGTCGGCTCCAACCTCGCAAGTCTGTCCGGCATCACCCGGGCCACCGGCGACTGCCTGGCAATTCTGGCCGCGGACCTGCAGGACCCGCCGGAATTTCTCCCCGGGATGCTTAGCCGCTGGCAAAAGGGAGCCCGGCTGGTCATCGCCTACCGGGCAGGCCGGAACGATTCACCGGTGTCGGACTTCTTCTCCAATTTTTTTCATGCGCTGGTACGCTTTCTGGCCTTCCCGCAGGCGCCGAAGGGAGGATTTGACCTGGTCCTTTTTGACCGCAGCATTGCGAAACGCATAAAAAAACTGCAGCCGCGGCACTTTTTTTTGCCGTATCTCTTATTGTCTTTGGAAAAAACCTACGTAGGCATTCCGTACAGGAGGAGAAAGCGCGCGGTCGGCGTCTCCCAGTGGACGCTAGCCAAAAAAATACGAAGCGGTTTGGATATCCTGATTCTCTATGCGCCGGTTCCATTCCTTCTGTCGGCATCAATAATCTTCATCGCCGGCCTGCTTCTGACAACGTCGGAATTAAGCGTGCCATCTTTCGCACTAGGAATACTTCTTCTCCTCTCCGCCGCCTGGCTGGTATGGAATTTCTCTGTGAGAATCGCGAGAAGGTAATGGTTACGTTGGCTTAATCGCCACAGAACCAAGCCGGGTTTTGTCCAAATATATAGTGCCTTCTCCTGGTCTAAGTTCGCGGCCGGCAGAGTCTCCAGCTATATACCAGATTCCTGCACCATCGTTCATTTCTGCCATCTCAAAGTGTTCT
>CAYNWD010000034.1:0-5527 GCA_964400835.1 uncultured Gammaproteobacteria bacterium
TGCGATACGCATATCAGGAGCCAGAGTCTTTATGAGAACGCGGTTGACATTTACAAATGCCGGACTGGTCCAAAATTCTTTTTTTGTGAGCTTGTTGAGCGCTAGGTGCAGGGCATATTGGTTGACCGCGGTTACAGCCAGGAGCACGACACTGACCAGTGTCAGGTTGATATTTTTTTTTCGGAGAAACCGCAGACCATCCAGCGCGCCGAGGGCAACCAGCGGCGCCAGGCTTATACGATGGTGCATAAACGGACTCCACATGCGCGAAAATTCCGGACCCGTGACAAAGTATTGACCCAGGTCAAAAAATATGGCGAGCATTGCCCCGGGAGAAAGAAGCGGGAGAAAGGAAAATGCGGCCAGTGTGTACCGCCATACCTGTTGTTTTTCCCCTGCATCAAAAAATTGTTGCACAAGTGCGAGGGGATTTGCAGCGATCTGGGGCCAGTACTCAAACCCGGACGGCGAGATGAGTGCAATGACCCGCGAGGCAAGGAGACTGACGCTTATGCCAAACAGAATAAAAAAGACCGCGGCTTTTCGAAAGGGTTTGTGAAATACATACACGAATCCAACGGCAGCGAGGAGAAGCCCCATGTTTTCCTGGGTCAAAAGGAGGAGGATACCCGCAACGGTTGCGGGTATACGCTTTCGGGTTTCAAAAAAATACAAAAACCATACAAGGAGGCCGACACCGATAACGACCGGATGAAAATCAAAAAATACCGCATACTGTATGCCGTAGAACAGGCTGTACACAACGGCCACGACAGTACTTGTGAACTTGGAAAATTGCCGGCTGCGGCCGAGTAAGTACACGGCGATCGCGGAAATGCTTATCCAAAAAGCCTGAAAGACAAGGAGCATGCGGACGTCATTTTTAAGCCAGTAGAGGGGAGAAAGGAGCGGGAGCGTTAGCGTCAGGTGGTCTCCGAGGATAAACCGGTCTTTGATCGTGTTGTAGGGCGCAAGAAACCGCGAGTATTGCCAGACCGCCTGGTCGTAGAGGCCCAGGTCAAATCCGCCGGACTCAAACCGGTTATGCCGGAGTATGGAGAGTGTCGCGTACACTAAACCCAGGACGAGTACGTAACCGGCGAGGACAAGAGGAAATTTTTTCGTGAGGAATCGACGGAATTTTTGCATGGGTGCCCGCTGTCTAGAGACGTGTCAGTTCGACGATGGCGACCGACTGGGCAGGCATAAATATTTGTCTCGTGACGGTTCCGTCTTCCTTGACGGTTTCCGTAAATTTGGCATCCCGGCCAAACAGGAACCGTTCGCGCCAGGTATAGGTACCGGCTGAAAGATTGGTAAACATAACCGGAACATTTTCGCTATGCGTTCCCGCCTGGTCAAAATTTACCAGCATGAGCCTCATGACGTTGTCCCGAACCGAGGCAAATCCCGTGACCCATGATCCTTCGCCGCTGACCGGAAGCCGGGTGCCTGCCATCGCATCCACAAAGTTGTATACGGAATACCTGGGTTTCGGTTTTTTGCCGTTATCGTCATGGGTGATGAGTCCCCATCCGGTGCCGTCCTGCTGGTTCGGCCCGTCTTTAATCTGAAACGACACGACATACCGCGGCCCGCCGGAAATAAGCTGCCGGATCATAGCAGCCGTGTGGGCGACGACGAACGTCGTTCCGTACCGCCGGTCTTTGCTGCCGGTAAATCCGGCCTCGGAGATAATTTTGGGCAGGGTAATGTGGCTGGGATAGGGCAGCAGCCAGGTTGTGAGATTCCGCTGATCTTGGTCGAACCGTTTGGGATCCAATAGATACGAGTGCCAGGAGAGAAAGTTGACCCGCATGCCGCTTGAAACCAGGGCAATGATCCAGTTTTTGTACAATCCGGTTGTTGCCGGCCCGCCCAGGAGAAACCCGTTAACATTTTGCGCGCTGGAAGCGCCGGTGGCTGCGTAACGGTAGAGCGTGAGATAGTTTTTGTCTCCAGAAAGTCCCCACTTGCCGAACTGCGCCAGATCCGGCTCGTTCCATACTTCATAATAGACACCGGAAAGATTACGCTCCGCCTTGCCGCTAAAGTGTTCAACGGTTTTTTGGACTACCAGTGCCCACTCGTCCCAATTGTTCGGCGGGTTAATGATCGACCCGTCGCGGGCGATGACCGCGGGCATAAAGGAGAGTACCAGCATGGGTTTGGCGCCGGTCGACAGGATCGTGTTGACGACCTCGTCAAGTCTGGTCCAGTTGAAAGTCAGGCCACTGTCGTTTCTTCCGACGACGTCGTAATGATCATACATATGGTCGATGCGTATGAGCTGCGGCTTGAGACTGCGCGTTTCATTGACGACCGAGGCGATCATATCCGTCGATTCCTCGCCGCCTTGAGCAAATGCGTGGTAAAAATCAAGCTTTATGGGCTCCAGCCGCGCACTGGTATCGACCTGTATGTTTGCGGGTTTGCCCAGGGCGCGCGACACCAGACGGACGGTTTGGTAGGACACAAGAAGCAGGAAGGGGAGAAAAATGAGAAGCGCCACAAGCGCCACGAGTGAAGAAACTTTTTGTGATACGCGTTTTTCAAGAATGGAAGACATAGGAAAAATCAGTTATCCAAAAATACGTTTCGCGACTGGCTTCATGCAGCATCATAGTCCGTTTCGATTTTTGGCAAACGACGGAACCAAAAGACCGCTGACCAACAGAAGCGTGCCGAGCGAGAGAAGGAGGAGGGTGGTTTCTGCACTCCCCGCAACCGGGGTAGCGCTTGTCGAACTGCCCTCGGTTCCGGACGCGACGACAAACGATGAGGACGCGGTGACGGTTTGGCCGCCGGCGACCACGGTGCTCACGACGACATTGTGCGGACCGTCTTCCAGGGGAGCCGTCGGCGTATACGTCCAGTTGCCGTTACTGTCGGCAGTGACGGTGACGGTAATGGGCGTTGAGTAAATGGTAACAGTTACGGTTGATCCTGGCGGTGCTTTGCCGGTCAGCGTGGGAGTGTCGGTCGAAACACTCGCGTTTTTAATCGGCGTAGTAATTTGGACTGCGGACGTCGTTGACTCCTGCTGGCCAAATGAACCGCCGGCCGGAGTCGGGGTCGGGGTGAGTGTTGCCGATGCCGTGGCGGTAGACGTGGATCCGGTGGTCGCGGTTGCGGATCCGCTGATCGTGACGCGGCTCGGGTTGGAGCCGATGAGGATATTTTTGCCGCTTTCTCCCAGTCCGCCCACAAACGTATTGGGTCCGAAGCGGATGGTCGCCGGCGTGTCACCGGTACCGGCAAGTGCCTTAAAGCGCACGACCGCGGCAGTCCCGGTCCCGGTGACCGGCTGGGCAGAACTTGCCGCACCCACGGAAATAGAGGTTACTCCCCGGTCTACGAGGCCGGAGGTGAGGATATTGGGAAACAGCGAGCCGTTGGTGATGCTTTGGGCCTCCAGTTTTTCCGGATCAAACGTCAGGGATATTTCGGTTGCAATAACCTGATTGACGCCGGTATCGATTTTTACCTCCATGGTAAAGACGTCCCCGGGTGCTTTGGTCAGCGTCGCCGGCACAATGGAAAGCGTGGTTGCGGGTGCGGCACGTTTACGGAGTTCCTGGCGTTGGGCAACCAGGAAGACTGAGGCGGGAATTGCCAAAAGAAGAAGGAGAATGACGAGAATAAATACCAATTTTTTCATGGCCTTTTCCATTATGTCCCAGAAGTCTCCGGTTATCAATACGCATCTTCAATGTTCTCCCGGGACGGGAGAGCCCCCTCTTGACAACAATTAGCACTCGATGTATAGTACTGCTAATTAAGGAAAACGAGGGAGAACCGGAACTCGCCTATGGATGCACTTCAAAATCTGAACCAGCGCCAAATTACGATTCTCAAGGCAATTATTGAGGAGTACATCGGTACTGCCGAACCGGTCGGGTCGGAGACATTGGAAAAAAAACACAGCCTGGGCGTCTCCCCTGCGACGATCCGAAACGAAATGGCGCGGCTGACGGATTTGGGACTCCTCAAGCAGCCGCATACGTCTGCCGGACGGGCGCCCACGCCGGTCGCGCTCAAGTACTACGTCGAAAACCTCATGAAGACCAAGGATATGTCCGTGGCCGACGAGGTCTCGGTGAAGGAAAAAATTTGGGATTACCGTCAGGAAGTGGACAAGCTTCTTCGGGAGGCGACCAAGACGCTGGCGCAGAAAACCAAAACCCTGGCTCTCACCGTCACCAAAGACGGCGATCTTTACTATGCGGGAGCGGCAAATATTTTGGAGATGCCGGAGTTTTATGACTACGAACTGACACATGATTTACTCTCCAGTTTGGATCAGTTTGATTTCTGGTGGAATGTCCTGGCCTCACACGAAGATCAGTTTTATATCCTGGTCGGTGAAGGTCCGCTGTCGCGGGGGTCTTTGTCCCAGTGCAGCTTTGTGTATAACAGATTTTCCACCCCGCACGTCTAGGGAGCCATAGGCATTGTGGGGCCGTCACGATTAAATTATACGTATGTCATACCCGTCGTGCGGTATATGGGAGGGCTTATTGATCAGCTGGCGAGCAACTGGTAGAGAATCCAATAAAGAGAGAGCGGAAACATTGCGGATATTCGGATATTACGTGCGATGAAAAAGAAACAAGATGGACCATCGGAAGAATCAAAAAAGCAAATAGAGGAATGGAAAGGCAAGTACGTGCGGGCGCTGGCGGATTATCAGAATTTAGAAAAGAGAACGAGAAACGAGAAAGAGGAGACGCGCCGGTTTGCCATAGAAGTGTTTGTCGGGCGCCTGCTTCCGGTCATAGATACGCTGGAGAAGGCGACCAAGCACATTGCAGATCAGGGTTTGGCCCTGGCGCTCAACGAACTGTGGGCGGCTCTATCGGAATTCGGCGTATCAAAGCTGGATGTCTTAGGCAAACCGTTTAACCCGCACGAGATGGAGTGCATAGAGGTGGTTAACGGAGAGGAAAATATTGTCGTTGAAGAGGTCTTTGCAGGGTACCGGCTGCACGATAAAATAGTACGGGTAGCACAGGTAAAAGTCGGCAAGACCATGCCAAATGCAAAATGATAAATTTTAAGTTGTACATGCTTTAATATCGGTCATTGAACAGACAACATTTCTTTATAAAAAGGAGGAATCTATGGCAAAAATAATCGGTATCGATCTGGGGACGACCAATTCATGCGTTGCGGTGATGGAGGGCGGAGCACCAAAAGTGATCCACTCCGCAGAAGGCCGCAATGTCATCCCGTCTGTTGTGGATCCCATTAAAAACATCGTCGGCGACGTAGCGAAACGTCAGATGGTCTTAAACCCCAAGTCAACGGTGTTTTCTATAAAGCGCCTTGTGGGGCGCAAGTTTAGCGATAAAAGCGTGCAGTTTGATATGAAGTGGCTTCCCTACACCATAAAATCCGGCAAAAACGAGATGGCGGTTGTCGAGGTAGAAGGCCGCCAGTTTACGCCTCAAGAAGTCAGCGACAAGATTCTCAGTAAAATAAAAGCGGATCCGGAAAAATATTTGGGCGAACCGGTGAAGCAGGC
>CAYNWD010000035.1:0-5474 GCA_964400835.1 uncultured Gammaproteobacteria bacterium
GGTCCACATCGTTAACGACCACGAGCATCCGTTCAAGGCTGACATCGGCACCGCGGAGTTTTTTCACTTCCTCGTAGACTAGAAGTGCAGCGCAGGTGTCGGAGTCGGTCTGATGGTGATCAAACTTACCGAAGCCCGTGTCTATGTGCAGGATTTCCGGGTCCGCATCCGGCGGCTTCCCCGAGATGGTTTTTCCGGCCGGGACAAAGCCGATACTGGCTTCCTTCCACGCGGGTAAAAAAGTTTTCGCCAGCCAAATGCCGGTTATGGCGTCCAGATCGGGACCAAAATGCACAACGAGGGTTTTCATTTCCCTAGTATACCGTTTCCCCCCGCCACAAAACAACCCGTCCCCCACGCTCAAGGGCGGGCCTTGAATTCACAGCTCCCAAATGCTAGATTCAAATTATGAACCAACGAACAATCCCGTTTCAGCCAAACTCGTATTACCACGTATATAACCGCGGCCACAATAAACAAACAATCTTCCTCGACTACAAAGATTATGCACGTTATTTAAAACGCCTTAAGGAATATCTCAAGAAGCACGACGTTATATTGTTAGCCTACTGCCTCATGCCAAATCATGTCCATCTTCTTCTCTACCAAAAAGGCGAAGAGTCAATTGACCGATTCATCCATCGTCTTCATACTGCCTTTACCATGTACTTCAACAAAAAATATGAGCGAGTCGGAGCGGTATTTCAGGGGAGATTTAAGGCTAAACTCATTGACACAGACGAGTATTTACTCCACGTATCGAGGTATATCCATATAAATCCAATTGAGCTTCTTCACGCTCAAGGGCGGGCCTTGAATTCAGAGCTTGAAGCTTATCCGTGGTCTTCATATGGAGAATACGTAAGCGCCCGTTCGACCAGGCTCACCGACCCCACATCAATACTTAACTACTTCTCAGGCCGTTCCAAATCAGAAAAAACTACATACAAATCATTTATTGAAGAGTATCTAAATGACGCAAGCGCCGACCGCTTGGCAGAAATTAGCGATGGCAAACTATAGCCTCAACAGCCTCAAGGGCGGGCCTTGAGCTCAAGAATGATTTAATATGCTTGGGCAAAGAGCCAGCGATGCGTGGCGGGTTTCCCGCAATGCACGCACGTGCCTTTTTCTTCTACTGCGTTAAGGGGTAAGCATCGGGTTGATGCCTTGGTTTCCGTTTTTATCTCCTTTTCGCAGGAGCTTTCTTCACACCAAAAGGCGCGGATAAAGCCCCGCGTGGTCGCCATGATTTTGCGGAATTCCTCGTACGCCACTGCCTCTCTGGTATTTTCATCCAGAAACCGCTTGGCGTTTGCATACAGGGTCTTTTGAATAGCATTTAAAAGCTTGGGCAACTCGCCCTCTATGTCGTCTGTTCCATACACTGCCTTCTCACCGGTATCCCTCCGTACGACGGTCACCGACTTCTCCGCCAACTCTTTCTCGCCGATCTCAAGCCGCACCGGCACGCCCTTCACTTCCCATTCGTTAAATCGTCTGCCGATACTTGGCTCCTCGCGACTGTCGACGCGCACGCGGATATCTTTCTCTCTAAGTTTTGCAGCTATAGCCCGTGTATAATCCGCCAGCGCCGTCGTATCGCCTCCCTTTTTGTAAATAGGAACGATCACCACCTGAATGGGGGCCACCCGCGGCGGCAAAACTAAGCCGTTGTCGTCTCCGTGCGTCAGAAAAAGGCCGCCGAGGCTGCGCGTTGAAAGTCCCCACGATGTCTGCCAGACAAAGTCCATCTGCCCGGCTTTATTTTGAAACTGTATCTCAAAGGGAACGGAAAAATTCTGTCCGAGATTATGCGAGGTGGCTCCCGGAAGTGCTTTCCCCTCCGGCATAAACCCCTCGATCGTGAAGGTTTTTTTGGCACCGGCAAATTTTTCCGATTCGCTCTTTTCACCCAGCACCACCGGCATAGCATAGTAATCTTCGTATACTTGGCGATACCACTCCAGAGCAGTCATGACCATGTCCACTGCTTCGGGCTCTGTCGCGTGTGCGGTATGACCTTCCTGCCACAAAAATTCCGTGGTGCGTAAAAATAGATACGTTCGTTTTTCCCACCGCACCACATTGTTCCATTGATTGATGAGAAGGGGTAAATCCCGCCAGCTGTGGATCCACTTGGCGTACATGGCATACATGATTGTTTCGCTCGTCGGCCGCACGACCAAGGGATCCTTAAGCTTCTCCCCGCCGCCGATCGTGACGATGGCAAGTTCCGGGGCAAATCCGCTCACGTGAGACTTTTCTTTTTCCAATAGGGAATGAGGAATAAACAGCGGAAAATATGCGTTCTGTACATCCTTTGTCCGCATCATGCTGTTAAAAATATTCTGAACGTTTTCCCACAGCGCGTAGCCGTACGGCCGGATTACCATGGTTCCTTTCACCGGCGCGTAATCAGCAAGCTGGGCCTTCAAAACCACATCGGTATACCAATCCGACAGGTTCTCAGACTTTTTCTTCAGTTCTTTTTTTTCAAATTGGCTTTTCATAAACTATAGAAAGGATTTTACAGGAGTTTAAAGGAATTTACCTCAATATAATTTCCCCCCTTCTGCTGCTTCCGCTTTATCCGGCACTACCAGTATACACTCACCGCCTTCATCCGGTACACCCAGAGTCAAAACTTCGGACACAAACGACCCAATCTGCCGGGGCGTGAAATTGACGACGGCCAAGACCTTTTTCCCCACCAGAGCTTCTTTTGTGTAATGTTTCACCAGCTGCGCGCTCGAACGCCTCATGCCAACCTTCCCGCCGAAATCGATCGTAAGCCTATATGCCGGCTTTCTCGCCCTGGGGAAATCCTCAACAGAGACAATCTTTCCGACACGAATATCTATTTTTTTGAAATCATCTATGGTCGCCATATTTTTCCACAAAAAAAGGTACCGTTCTTTATAAGGACCCTTCGACAGGCTCAGGGTGGTACCACCTTAATTGCTTCTTAATTAAGCTATCACGGGCTTCTCCCGTCCCGCTTCTTGGGCGGTCAGCATTGTTCCGGTCGGATCTCGGAACGCTTTCTACAAAATCTACTGTGTCTATCCTAGCAGCCCGCAAACATATCGTCAACTATCCGCCGCGGGTCAGGCGCAGAATGTCGTTTATCGAAACAAGGAGAATAAGGAAAAGCAAAACGATCATGCCCACCTGATGGGCAGATTTTTCAAACGCCGGCTTCACCCGCCGACCGAGGATTTTTTCCAAAAACACAAACATTAGTCTCCCGCCGTCCAGGGCCGGAATAGGCAGAATATTAAGTACCGCAAGATTTAAAGAAAGAATGCTCGCAAATGCCAAAACCGCCTTCCAGCCGAATTTCACCGCCTCCCCGGTCACATGGGCTATCCCTATGGGCCCGGCGACTTCCGCCTGCAAAGGCTGCAATGTTATGAGCCGCCAAAAAAGTATACCCAAAGAGGCAAGCATGTCGCGGCCGCGCAGGAGGTTAATCCGAAGCGCCTGGACAGGGGCTTGCGAGATTGGATACCGCCGAAGCTCAAGATCTGATATGGCCACCCCCATCGGCCCCTGGCCCGACGGCGGATCGCGGCGCGGGACCACGGTCGCTTCAAGTGTTTCCCCGCCCCGGACCACAGTCAGAACCATCGCCTCACCCGCGTTTTCTTTGGTAAGGTCAATAAGGTCTTTGGGAAAAACCGGAACTTTTTCGCCATATCCGCTTTCTGACTGATCGGTGTCTGAAATATATCTGATATTGGCGATGACGTCTCCTTCCAAAAGCCCGGCCGTGGCAGCCGGCGACTCCGGCACGACGCGCTCAATGTGCACCTTCCCCGACGGTTCCATGACGCCGTACATGAGAAGAAACATGGTTAAAAAAACTGCGAGAAAAAAATTCATGAACACGCCCGCAGAAAGGATTACCGCGCGCACCTTTTTGGATTTATTGCTAAATGAGCGGGTTTCGGCCAATGCACTTCCCAGGGGAGGAGTTCTCCCCGGAGGCAGGGGGATCCTCTCTCCCTCAACCCCGTCTTCGCCGTAGAGCTTTACAAAACCGCCGACCGGCAGACTGTTTATACTGTACACCGTCTCGCCTATTTTTTTGGACCAGAGCTTCGGCGGGAATCCGAAGCCAAATTCTTCCACCAGAATCCCTGCTTTTTTGGCTGCCAAAAAATGCCCGAGCTCATGGACAAAAACCAAAACGCTCAAAATAACAAAAAATACAAAAACGGTCAGCACCATATGGGATTTGAATTGCTCCGCTCTATTTATCCGATTACACCGAAAGGAGATCCGCTTCTTTTCTCTCCCCCATAGCGTCGACTTCGGCAATCATTTTATCCGTCAGTTCCTGTACCAATTTTTCGCCGTGCTTGCCTTCATCTTCGGACATTTCTTTCGCCACCGTCTTGATCCGCAGCTCCTTCATCGCCTCATGCCGAATCTGCCGTATCATCACCCGTACTGCCTCGAGTTTCGTCCGTACAAGCTTTATGTATTCCTGACGCCTTTCTGCGGACAAAAGCGGAATCGTTATGCGGATTATCTCGCCATCGACGACCGGTGTCAGGCCTACGTTGGCCTCCAAAATTCCCTTTTCGACTTCCGTCAGCGTTGCCGGGTCATAGGGACTGATGACAAGTGTTTTGGCGTCCATGGTGGTTATGGTCGCAAGCTCCATGACCTTGAGTCTTTGGCTGCCGCCGTAGCAGGAAATCACAATCTGCTCGACCAGTGCGGGTGTTGCTCTACCGGAACGTATGGAGGAAATGTCCGTACGGCCCACCTCGATAGCCTTTTTCATCTTTTCGGCCGTGGTGGTGAGGATGGTCTGTATCATCGCGGAAACGTTTGAAAAAACGTTTATTGCCCAGTATAGCGTACTTATTCCCCGAGCGCTACCCTGCTGAAACGGGCGACCGTAATATTTTCCCCGACTTTGGCGACTGTTTGCTTGACGAGCTGCTCGACGGAAGCTCCCGCATCGCGGATGTACGCACCCTTCAAAAGGTCGGCAACGTTTTTGGGATTCATCGCGGCAACCTGAAGCGCCAGCTCGTGGGCAAGCTTTTTAAACTCGTCGTTCCTTGCGACAAAATCAGTTTCGCTGCGCAGTTCGACCAAGACGCCCACCTTGCCGTTTGCGTGCACATAGGATTCGACAATCCCCGCCAAGGTTTCGCGGCCTTCTTTTTTCGCGGCTTTTTCCAAGCCCCGCTCAACGAGCAGTTTTTTTGCACGCTGAAAATCGCCCTTGGCATCTTCCAGGGCCTGGCGGCAATCCGCAACTCCTGCCGAAGTTTCTGCGCGGAGTTTTTTCAGATCCTCAAGTTTTATGTTCATACAACGCTATTCCTTTTTCTTTTTTTTTTTTTAAAAACTTTATTGGCTATTTTTTTCTTTTTTACCGTCGCTTTGGCTGCTTCCCTTTTCGGACTGTTTTCGTTCTCCCCAGTCTTTTTTGTATCCGTCTCGTCAGT
>CAYNWD010000036.1:0-4640 GCA_964400835.1 uncultured Gammaproteobacteria bacterium
CGTCATCGTCATCGAGCACAACCTCGACGTCATAAAGACCGCTGACTGGGTGATTGATCTTGGCCCCGAAGGCGGGGAGAGCGGCGGCCGCATCGTCGGGACCGGGACGCCTGCCGATATTGCAAAAGAAAATTCTTCCCATACGGGACAATTTCTGCGGCGGATATTAGAATAAAGGTATGAGAAGTATGAGAAGTATGAGAAGAGGGTTATTGTTCAATATATTTGTTTGTGCTTTTTTGACGATTGCCGGTGTCTTTTTCTTCCCAGGTAAGGCTGCCGCTGCGGGTGAATTCCGTGCTGACTACGACGTCCACTACGCCATATCGCCGGCCGGTATCACCATCGTCACCCAGAATATTTCACTTACCAACAACCTCACGAATCTCTATCCGCAGAAGTATTCCATACTCATCGACAGCGAGAATATAAAAAACGTCGTGGCGTCCGACCCTTCCGGCGTCATTACGCCTGCCATTGCACAAAAAGACGGCAAGACGGAAATTATTCTGGAGTTTAATCAGCAGGTCGTGGGACTCGGTAAAACTTTGCAGTTTACGCTGCGCTATGAGCACGGCGACGTCGCGCAAAAAATCGGCAGGATTTGGGAGGTAAACATTCCGGGTGTCGCCAACGACCCGGATCTGGGTCGCTACGACGTGACGCTGTCTGTTCCCAGCCAGTTCGGCCCGCCGGCCTACGTCTCGCCGCTGCCTTCTGCCGAGCGCACATGGAACCGCGATCAGCTCACGGCCGGCGGCATTTCCGCGGCCTACGGGCAGGAGCAGATTTTTGACCTTTCTCTCTCCTATTTTTTGCAAAACAGTTCACCGGCAGCCAAAACGTCCGAAATAGCCCTTCCGCCCAATACGCCGTACCAGGAAGTTTCCATACGAAAAATCACACCTGAGCCGGACAATGTCCGGCGTGACGGAGACGGCAACTGGCTTGCCTCCTATGCGCTGGGAGCGGGGCAGGCTTTGGATATTCAGGCAGATATCACCGTTGCCATACGGCTCCACCCCAAGCCTGGGGCCGTCCAGCCGATTATAGCTTCCGACTATACCAAGCCGCTCCCGTACTGGGAGGTATACGACGGAAAAATAATCGCGCTCGCCAAGGAGTACAAAACCCCCCGGGATATTTACGATTATGTCGTGAGCAGGCTTAACTATTCGTACACCCGTGTGGACCAAAACCCCGAGCGCAAGGGTGCAGCAGCTGCCCTTGCATCGCCCGCCGACAGCGTGTGCATGGAGTTCACCGATCTTTTTATCGCCATTGCCCGGGCAGCCGGCATTCCTGCACGGGAGGCCGTCGGATTTGCCTATACGACCAATGCCCGGCTGCGGCCCCTGTCTTTGGTCACCGACGTCTTGCACGCATGGCCCGAGTACTACGATTTCCAAAGCGGACTGTGGGTGCCGGTGGATCCGACGTGGGGCGACACGACCGGCGGCGTCGACTACTTCACCAAGCTGGACTTTAACCACATTGTCTTTGCCTATCATGGTCTCGACAGCGAGCGTCCGTATCCTGCCGGCTTCTACCGGAGGGCTGACAAAAATGGTAAGGATATTCAGCTCTCCTTCGGCACGCAGTTTCCCGAAATTGCGGAAAATCTGGAAATTACTGTTGATATGCCCCTGCGGTTGACGGCGGGTATTCAAAAAACCGGCACGGTTACGGTCAAAAACCTCACCGACCGCAGTGTAGCGGATCTTGCGATAACAATTTCCTCGGAGGAGTTTAACCTCTTTCGGGAAATTCATCAGGAAAATGTGCCGCCGTTTGCGCTGATCCGCGTGCCGGTTATCATAGGGAATACAAGCTTTTGGAGCGCCAAATCCGGCACCGTCACGGTGACGGCAAACGAAAAAGCCGTAACCCGGTCCCTGGAAATCGTCCCCTTTTACCGGAGTTTTCTGCCCTTGCTTTTTACCGGGTTGCCGGCCGCCGGCCTTTTCTGGTACGCTTCCCGGAAAGGATGGGTATGGAAATTCGGCCGAAAAAAAGTTCGCTAGCTTTGGTGTCCAGGAATCCGGGCGTCTATCTTTTTCGAAATAAGGATGAGACCGTCCTCTACGTGGGCAAGGCCAAAAACCTACGCAACAGACTGCGCAGTTACTGCGCAAGAGCGACCGATCTGCCACCCAAGACCGCCGAGCTTGTCCGCCGCATTGCCTCCTTTTCCACCATATCAACCGCAAGCGAGTTTGACGCACTGCTTCTGGAAGCCAGGCTCATCGCATCACACAAGCCCAAATACAACATCATAAGCCGCGATGACCGCTCGCCACTCTACATCGTTGTGACGCTCTCCAAAATACTTCCTGAAGTGTTATTCGTGCGCAAAACCCAGCTTGCGACCCGGGTTTCCCGTTCTAAAAAAGACCTGATATTCGGCCCGTTTCAGTCCTCCCGGATAACCTACGGTATCATGGCAGATATCCGCCGCGTCATACCCTTTTGCCGCGAAAAGACAAGAGCCGGTAAACCGTGCTTTTACACGCACCTTGGGTTGTGTGACCCCTGCCCTTGTGTCCTTGCCAAAGCTCCCAAAACCGTCCGGACGGCGCAATTGGTCCGTCAATACAGGAAAAACCTGTATAGGATTGCACGTATTCTCGACGGAAAAAGCACGTCCCTGGTTACCGAGCTAGCGGCAGAGATGCAGAATGCGGCGAAGCAGGAGCTTTTTGAAAAAGCCCTTCTGGTCCGGAAGCGTTTGGCAGCGCTCGCGGCCCTTCATAATCGCTCGTACGATCCCTCCTTGTATTTGAGTCTTCCCAATGCTGCGGAGCATATTTACGAAAATCAGCTCTCGGATCTGATGTCCGTTCTCAAGGCCTATTACCCCGGGCTCACCCAGTTGAAAAGAATTGAGGCCATAGATATCTCCCAGCTTTCAGGCAACCAGGCTGTCGGGTCACTCGTAGTTCTTGCAAACGGCTCACCAGCGAAATCAGAGTACCGCCGTTTCAGAATCCGGTCAGTACGGGCCGTCAATGACACCGCGATGATTGCAGAAGTCCTCAAACGCCGCCTCGGTCACCCGGAATGGGACATGCCGGATCTTTTGCTGGTCGACGGCGGCAAGCCGCAGCTTAGTGCGGCACAGCGTGTCCTGGCTGCTGCCGGCATGGGAATACCGGTTGCGGGCCTCGCGAAGCGAAACGAGGAGATTATCGTGCCGGGAGCTCGCGCCGGATTGCGCATACTCCGGCTTCCTTTCACTAACCCCGGACTGCAGGTACTTCTTCGCATCCGCGACGAAGCGCACCGCTTCGGCATTACCTATCACCGGCTGCTGCGGCGAGCCGCCTCGGGACTTCTGCAGGGAAAAGTTTGACTTGCCAGCTTTGGATTTGTTACCATCGCTACACAAAGACACAAAAAAAATACCCATGCGCTACTTCCTGCGGATGTTTATGTTCCACACGATGAGTCTCTGGATAGTCAGCCAGTTATTTGCGGGCCTCGTCATTGACGGCGGCTGGCAGGTCCTTTTGACCGCAGGATTCATCCTGACCCTCCTTATGCTCCTGGTTGCTCCGGTTCTTCGGATATTATTTATTCCCATTACGTTCCTGACCCTCGGTCTCCTGGGCTGGCTCGTCAACGTCGTCGTCGTATACCTCCTGACGATTCTTGTGCCCGGTATTGCGGTCCGGCCGTGGACCATTCCTGCGTATTCCACGGGCGGCTTCAGCGCACCGGAAACGATACTTTCCTACCCGGTTGCACTCACGATCATTACCCTTGCCCTTACCGTGGTAACACACGGTCTGCGCTGGGCGACGGATAGCTAAAATATGCAGAAGGCACTGACGTTACCACGGGTGGTATGCATCGGCGGCGGCACCGGCACGTTTGTGACGCTGCGCGGTCTCAAACACTATCCGCTGCAGCTTTCGGCAGTGGTGACCATGAGCGATTCCGGCTGCAGCAACAAAAGGACCCGCGACGAATTCGGCCTTTTGCCCACGTCCGATATACGGCAGTGTCTGGTTGCCCTCTCCGACGAAAACGGCGGCGCGGGATTACTGCGCAAGCTCTTCATGTACCGGTTTGAAAAGGGAAAGGGGCTTGCGGGCATGACTTTCGGGAATCTTTTTATGGCTGCACTTGCCGATATTTTGGGCTCGCAAAAAGAGGCCATCCGCAAAACAGGTAAAGTGCTGCGCATCCGCGGCAGCGTCGTCCCGGTTTCCTTTACCGACACCAATCTCTACGCGGTCTATGAAAACGGGTTGGTGGTCAGCGAGGAGCACCTCATCGATGAGCCGGCTCATGACGGGACTCTCAAAATTACCCGGGTTTACCTTCGGCCGTTTGCCCGACCCAATCCGGAGGCAATAGAAGCTATAACGCATGCGGATCTTATCGTTCTGGGCCCGGGCGACCTGTACACGAGCCTGGTGCCGAATCTTCTGGTATCCGGGGTAAAGGAGGCAATCGCCGCTTCCAAAGCGAAAAAGGTGTATGTCCTTAACCTCATGACCAAATTCGGTCAGACGTACGGCTTTTCGGCCAAAGATCACCTCACGGTTCTGGAAAAATACCCGGGCAAAAGCATCGACTACGTCGTCTGCCACACCGGCACCCTTCCCAAAAAAGCGCGCACCCTGTATGCTACC
>CAYNWD010000037.1:0-4177 GCA_964400835.1 uncultured Gammaproteobacteria bacterium
GTTTGCAGGTAAGACTTATGCGGATTCTTTTTTTAGTCCAATAGGATCCAATACAAATTTCAGTAATAGTAATTTTACCAATATACTCAGCCTAGATCCTAGCCTAGATGGTGCCGATTTATCCGGCAGTAATTTCACAAACGCTTCCATTACACTTGGTCACTTTGTAGGCGCATCTTTTCAGAACTCTAATTTTATGAACGCAAATCTTACGAACGCAGATTTTACAGAGGCAGATTTTACCGGTGCGACGAATATGGGCACAGCAAATGTAACTGGAACGATCTGGTCAAACACCACATGTCCTGATGGGACAAATAGCGACAACAACGGAAATACCTGCGAAGGGCACTTCTAAGGCTTTTTTTTCTCCAGTAAAAGCGGGCAACTGCAGCCGAAAAAATTAGGATTGAGGCGGGCGAGGAGACTTATTTTACGATTTTTCCAGTCAATACAGACGAGCTTTGCTCTGTGGGCTTTTTTTACCGCCGGGAGTGAAAGAACGTCCATAAGAGAGAAGAAACGGGTTTGGCGGGTGTTGTACCAGGTGTGACCGTAGAGAGAGAGCGAAGGAAACCGTCCGAGAATAAGCTGCACTCTATATGCCCAAAAACCAAAATTTGGAAAGTAGAGAATAAGCTTTTTTCCGACACGGAGCCATTCTTGTATCGAGTTGGCCGGTGTTTGAGAATACTGAAGAACATCACTTGCTAAAACTATATCGTAAGAATTGTTTTTGTATGGAAGTGGATCATCAAAATTGAAAACTTTTGCATTTATCCCCTTCTTTTTTGCCTCTCTTACACCGACAGGATCAAGATCAATTCCAAAAACTTTGCACGATTTTTCCTTTATGAGTTTTTGGCCGAGCACACCATCTGCGCAGCCCACATCCAGAATCTTTGATCCTTTGGGTACCCATGATAGTATTATGGGAAATTGGGGACGCCAGGAACGAAGTGTCCGGCCCGTTGCATATCCTCTTCCGTGTTCAGTAAATCGATATCCTGGCATAGGCGAAAGTATACCATGAGAGACAGAATTTCCTTGATCATACCCACCTATAAACGGCCGGAGAAGCTGCGTAGGCTCCTGCGGTCGCTCGGGAAACAAACACTCAAGGAGTTTGAGATTTTGGTTATTGATAACGATCCAAATCCGAAAACCAGGATGGTCGTTGCCGCCTTTAATAGGCGTGCAACCACCAGGGCACGATACATCCGCGAGCCCCGCCTAGGGCTCCACAACAGTCGTCACACGGGTGCAAAGAAGGCCTCCGGCGATATTCTGGTTCTGACCGAAGATGAAGCGACCTATCATCCGCGGTGGCTAGAGTCTTACCACAACGCATTTATTGCTCATCCTCAAATGGCGGCAGCAGGCGGCCCGATCGTGCCAAAATGGGAAGGGAAGCCGCCTCAGTGGCTTGGTGACCTCATCGGTTCATCGAATACATTTTCTCCGCTGAGCCTCATGAAGCTTTCTCACGGCTTTCGGGTAAGTAAGCGGGGGTTTTTCTATGGTGGCAATATGGCAATACGGAAAAAAATCCTGTTTGATCTGGGCGGATTTAACCCGGAGATTTTTGATCGCCTATGGCTCGGGGACGGAGAAACCGGATTGAATAGAAAGCTCTGGAAAAAGAACCTGCGCATAGGATATATACCGGGCGCTCTAATGTATCACCATATTGAGAGAGAAAAAATGACCATGGAGTTTTTTCGTCTCCGGCTTGCAAATCAGGGCAGGTGCGACATGTATACACTCCTGCACGAGCGGGGAATACCCGAAAACGTTTTTGGAGTGCTCACGTTTTTGCCGGATCTTTTGGCAATACATATCCGTCACGCTATAAAAACGTATCTGTTGGGCTATCGTGCGCCAATGGGGATAAAATTATCATTGCAGATAACGAGACTTCGAGCTCAAGTTGCCTATATGCAGCAAGCAATGCATGATCCAAAGCTTCAACAGCTCATCCGAAAGAAGCATTGGCTGACATGACAAAAAAACTCACGGTGTGTTTTGTCACGGAAGATTTTTACCCGTCATTTATCGGCGGGCAGGGAGTGTGGGGCAAGGAGCTTGTTCACCATCTTGCCCGGCAGGGTACGTCAATCACGGTTCTTGCGGAACACAGATCAGGGCGAAGCGCATACTGGCAGAAACGGAAAGACGTCCGGCTCATTCTCGCACCGTTTTGTTTCGGCAATCAACTCGCGCTTGCGCTTTTTCATTATCTTTCCTTTTTGTGGCACCTGGGAGGCAGCCGTATCGACGTCGTTCATGCTAACCAACTTACCGGACTCTTCTTTGTTCTCTTCCGGCCTCAAAACGTCGGAGCCATTGTTGTCTCTATGCACAATACCTATGATCAAATGGCAGCTGCAGCGCCCACGCTGATGAAAAAAATACGGTACAAACCATTGATAGTTCTGGAAAAAATTGTGTATGAAAAGGCAGACGGCATCGCCTACCACACCGAGAGCGAGCACGCATACGGCCAAAGAGCCTATGAGATTTCCTCGAAGCCATTTTGCATCGCGCCCGTTGGCGCGCCACGCGTGAATCTCTCCGGTAAACAAAGACGCAATTTTCAAAAGTCCATTCGTACGTCCTTGTCGCTGCCGGCTAATGCGCGCATCGTTCTCTACGTCGGGCGGCTCGTCCAGCGAAAACGCGTCGATGATCTTATTGCTGCACTGCGGCTGCTTGCGCAGGCGCGGCCTCCAGTGGTCGGGGTTATCGTGGGCAGCGGGGTTTTTCGACAGCAACTGGAAAAACGAGCCGGCCCGAACGTGCGGTTTGTAGGATTTGCCGAGGCGACCGAGCCGTATTTTGCCGCCGGAGATGTTTTTGTCACTACATCTGTTGCCGAGGGAGGTGTGCTTCTCACCGCTACCGAAGCGGCAGCCTACGGGCTCCCGCTTATTCTTTCTCCTGATACTGCCGATCCCCAGATTTTCCGGGATGGCGTCAACGGGATGGCGGTTATGTCACAGGACCCTGGCGGGCTTGCGCGGGCTATTCAACAGTGTTTACGAAACAAGCGGACAATGGGGCAGGAAAGCAAAAAATTTGCGCGCAGATTAAGCTGGCTCCGATGTGCATCCCGGGTCAACGGCTTTTACCGGTCACTTCTCGAAAGAGATTGAGATATTCTCTTGCGGTGGCATCCCATGGAAAATGTTTGCGGGTGTAACGTTTGGCTTTTTGTCCAAGTCGTAACCGAAGAGGAGTTTTTTCCAGGCGCGTGATGGTGCGTACCCAGGCACGGGCATTCACGGGGAGGAGTATGCCGTTTTTGGCATGGCGAATCATCGTTGAAATTCCGTCGACGTTATTGGTGATAACGGGAATGCCCATTGCCGCGGCCTCACCGGCAGCGATACCGAAACCTTCAAAATCTCCCGGGACATGCTGATTTGGACTGACATAGACATCGGTTTTGGATAAAAGAAAAGACACCACATCATCGGCCTGTCGGGAAAAGAGAAATACCCGCGGGTCTGTCCCCGAGGCAACGATCGCGTGCTGTATATGGTCATGTTCTGATCCCTCGCCGATCACCACATATGTCCACCGCCGCGGGAGTTTGGGCAGCACCTGCGTTATAAACCAGGCTTGTCCCTTTCGGGCAAATAAGTTTCCCAGAGTGAGGAGCACCCGCGCGTTCGCGGGCCCGGGGGTGCGGACGATCCGTTTTTTTTTGAAATGTCCGATGGTTATACCGGGTAAAATAACGCGGCGCCTTCGCGTATCGACATGGTACGACTGAGCCAGCGAGGCAGTCTGCGGGCTTATCGCAACGATGCGGTCGGCGATGGGCAAAAGGAAGCGGATTATCAGCTGATACCACCAGTGGGGAAACATAAGGTCCTTGCCGTAGATAATAACGACCAGCGGGATACCCATGAACCATTTGCACAAGATTCCTAGAAGAAGGAGTGTTGCATCGGTGGCGCAGACGACGTCAAAACGGCCCATGAGTTTGTTCCATGTCCTTGGTTGTTTGATGCAGACAACACGAGATCCTCGGAAATAGGAAGTAAGTATATGGGTGAAACGCGCAAGTCCGCCGATATCGGTGGCGCGCTTTCGGACAAGAAAAAGAATGTTCATGGCAGACTCTGCGCAATGGCGGCAGCAACCAGCACCTGATGGTTTTTGGTGGGCG
>CAYNWD010000038.1:0-3943 GCA_964400835.1 uncultured Gammaproteobacteria bacterium
TGTGCCGTCGGTAAATTCCCTCCTCGTGAGGTAGTACGCGTCTGGCCGGCTTTCATACACTACCGGCCGAACGAAGCCTATGCTTATCCCGACACCAATACCAATGATCAAAAGAGCTAACCGCCTGCTTCTTCTGGCAACATACGCACCTAAGATCCCGCTCAAGGGAATAAAAACCCCCAGGAGCCGCCAGGGATATTGGACAAAGCGAAGCGGTCGGACCGTCTCCCACAAGGACTCGGATATCCCCAAAACACTTAAAGCGACCAAAATGCTTATTCCCGCGACGGAAAGGATCACATTGCGCCAGAAAATATTCCGCTCGGTGCGCAGGAGAAGTACCGAGAAAGCGAGCGCAAGCCATACTCCGAGTCCGGCCTGCTGAGACATTTCATCCGCCGGCCAGCCGGGACGGGAAAATCCCGATCCCCATGACGGAATTATGAGCTGCGGGAGCTGTACAAAGTGGTCCCGAAAATCAAAATTACTTAATCCGGAAACGAATTTCTGTTCAAAAATTGCCGGTATCCAAAAAAAGGCCGACAGGACGAACCCGAGGAATATGGATCTCATAAATGATTTTTGCCGATAAAAAACATAGAGAGAAAGAAGCGGCAAAAAAAGCATTGCAGATATATTATGGCTAAGTATCAGTCCCGCAACTGCTACTGCGGAAAGCCTTGGCCTTTGATACTCTACGCCTGCGAGTACTCCGACGACGAATGCCATCGCCATTGACTCCCCGACCGAGCCCCGGATATAGAGATTCACAATGGCGTACGGAACAGTCAAAAAAAGAGCCGTACCGCTAGCTGCAGCAAACCGACCAGCAAGCTTTTTTAGCCAAAGATAGCAGAATGCCGCGCCGGCAAAATACGAAAATGCCAAAGTCACCTTAAAGCTATCAGCGAGTGATATGCCAGCAATATGAAGAAGAGAACCGAAAAAGTATGGCAAAGGATAGTAAAAGGTGAAAAGCGGCAGGCCATATCCGCTGTTAACATCCGGCGCCCATCGGGGAAACAAATCTCCGGTCCGCAGCAGTTTGGCATATTGCCAGATACGTATTATGGAAAACTCTCCGTCATGCGTCGGGATAAACCCGGGTCGCAAAAGCGGCCAGACTATATAGATGACCAGAAGAGCAAGAAAGGCCGGTACAATAATACGCTTCATAATTTGTACACAGTAATATCCGCGTCGCGGTACGGAGTAGAAAGCGCAGCATCCAAAAAATCCCGGTCCACTGCATAGGGAAAATTCTCCCGTGGAGAATTTGGAATTGCCAGGTAATCTATACCGGCATCACGAATGTCCTCGAGTGATGTCAGGGACCGGCTCTCAAAAAAATTACGAACGAGTTCCCGTCTGTGAGAAACATCAAGCCCCATCACGTCAGAGTAATACGTGGCGCCCAGATAATTTTTCCGGCCGGCTAAGGTAATGGGGTCGAAAAGTTCCTGACGTCCCAGAAAAATGGCACGCTCCGGGACCTCTGCCTTTATCCACGCAAGAAAATTATTGTACGGGGCATCCGCGACGCGGTACTGGTAATCGTTTTTAATAACCATAAGATTCAAAACCCCCGAGGCAATCAGTACAAAAAGAAGGAACGTCATGGCTACCTTTCCGGGAATTCCCTTTGTCCACAAAACAAAAAGTGCATGCGAAACATACATATTTGCACCGATGGAAAATAAAAATACAAGGGAAAAATTATGCTCCATGCGGTAACTTAACTGAAAAAGATTAACAAGAACGAAAAGCATAAAAAACGGCACAAAAATCATCCGCTGCCGTCGGCCAACCAGCATGAGTCCGATGATTAAAAAAGCCGGCATGAGCCCAAAATTCTGCCACCAATAGGAGAGCCATGCAGTGATTTGTACCGGTGTGTCTACCAGGAATCCCGGTCGAAAAAATCCCCTCGCGAGCTGACTCCCCCGGATAATCTGCTGGATGTGAAAAAGAGAGAATGAAAATGCAGCAACAAGAAACGGAATAATCAGCCGTACTCGTCCAAAAAGAAGCAAAAAAGCAGCCACGATCCCGATCGTCGAAAAAGAAACCAGGGTATGAACCCGGGTAGACAGCCCGAGAACCGAACCGAGGATAAAAACGTATTGCCATGACATTGTGTCTGGCCGCTTCACTTTGCCAAGTACAACGATGCAGGCAATCGTACTGATCATTAAACCGGCGATGAGATGCCGCCGATTGAGAAGCGGATTCAGGGATGAAAATATGGAAATAACTGAGCCGTCACACGGACCCTTATAGATATAATCCGGCAAAGTCCACAACTGGCCAAGAAGCCTGCCATCCAAAACTTTCCCGCGCAAAAATGTGACAAAGGTCAGGTTCGAAGAAAAAAGAAGCAGAACGACGGAAAGAAGTGATCGAAGAATATTTGCACCCAACACTGCCCCGGTGAGGGAATATATTCCAAAAAGCAAGGCCGAAAAAAACAACACGCTCAGCCCGTTCAACGCATAATCTATGCGCATTCCTGATTTTTCGAGAACCCCAATAACCAAATCAAATCCGTAGTGGTACGGCAGTGTGGTGCCGGGAAAAAAAGGTGACTCAACGGGCATGTTGTCACCCCAGGAAAATGAACGGATCAGAGAAAGATGGAGTCCGAAATCTCCGACCTGGTGCCGCGCCACGCGAAACACACCCGCTTCGTAGCCGAATGACTTGTTCATAAGCCATGTCGAAAAAATGAGGAATAGGACGATGAGACATATTTCAATACCTTTTCTTCTGTGCATACAGGAATCCTCCCAGGAGTACGGGTACAATTGTCACAATTTTTTTAACGGTCGGTACAAAACCCCCCCATTGACCAAAATACACATACGGCGCAAACCGCAGCGGCAAACCGAGGGTAAATCCATACGCAACATACTGCAGGAGGTGATTTCGGGGAAGAAGGGCGATAAACGTCATGGGCCAGATAAAATACCATGGGTAGAGTTCCTCCCGAAGCGGGGAAAGAAAAAATACTGCCAAAAGCAGAATGCTCCCCCATTCCCAAATTTTTGCGGCTGATATCGTATATCCAGGCCTGTGACCGCGCCACCCAAAATACACTATGAGCGGCAGCAGAATTACCGTAGCTCCCTTCACGAAGACCGAAAGAGTTAACAGTATAAACGCGAGAAGAAACCTTTTTTTAACTACGCAGAGAAGCGCAGAAAGGGCCAGAAAAATCATAACGACATCATTGTGGCCTGATACAAGTGTTTCGGTCACGACCAACGGATTCAGGCTAAAAAAGGCGAGCGAACGGACATTTTTTCCTGACGTTTCCCAGATGAGAAAAGATAGAGCTAAGTAAAACCCTAAAACTAACAATTTAAAGGCATATATGGTAAACACCAAATTGTTTCCTCCTGCCGCGTGAGGGACAAACGTCAGGAGAATCCATGTTGGCCCGTATAAAGCTACCTTATTTGCCGCGTGAAGAAATGCAAGCATCGGTTCATTCGTCATTTCTATAGGCATGACGACGTATGGATTTTCGCGATAAAAATAGGACATTTTTGCGGTCGCGATGTAGTTAAATATATCATTAGAAAACGCCGGAAAAGAAATAAAAAGTATGACACATGTGGCAAGGATCAAATTACGAACTGCAGGAAAACCAAGACGCTTCATTTCAATTTGACGAAGCAGCCAGATATAAAAACAAAAAAATAGGCTCAAAACTGCTACATATATCGCGGCAGCAACGGGTCTATATGCATGAAGAAGCGTAAAGAGTTGCGGGAAAGGACGAAAAGGGAAATTTGCATCGACAAAACTGAAACTCAAGTAACTGACCGCAACAAGGGTGACCAAATACGTAATTATCATAGTCGTTTCTTTGTTGGTACCGCTGTTTGTACAAAATGCACGGCAAGAATATACAAAACCGGAAGGAGCGGCAACAGAAATC
>CAYNWD010000039.1:0-3198 GCA_964400835.1 uncultured Gammaproteobacteria bacterium
TTGAAGTCCTGTGCTAAACCAGAGTGTGAAATATCATTTCCAGAATGAATAGGGAGAGAATAAAACACCCGCAAAAAAGAAAAAAAGAGCAGCTGCCTCCCAACCTGCCGGAATCGGGAATGCCCGCCGGATTACCCTGCCGCCGTAGTCGAGGATATTCGCAAGCATCTGCCGTTTTCCCATACCCGGTCCGGATGAAAAAAGGCTGCTCTGAAAAACACCGGTAATGTTTTCAAACCTATGCGTAAACTCATACACCGCAAAAGGCAGCACGGCCAGGGCAAATCCCGCAAGAAGCGTAACAAATAACCCAAATATTGCCTGCTCACTTTTCCTTATCCTATTTTTTACCCAAACTCCTGCACAAAAAAGCAGAGTGAGAGGAATAAAAATGAGATTGGGGTAATGAAGCTGTATCAAAATTCCCAGCGCCATACCTACAAAAAATCCCCATCGCGTACGGAACGTCGATTCCATGCGGCGAAGACTCAACAAATATGCTAATACAAAAAACGGAATTATATTGGGCTCCCAGAGGACACGATCCGAAGAAACTATCTGCGGAGAGACTGCCCAGAGTGCCGTAATAACGGTGGCTATAGAAACGCCGAATAATTCTGTACCCAAAACCCACAGCAGGTACGTCGCGCCCACTCCCAAAAGTGCAGTAAATACCGCGGGCATAGCCGGGTGAAACCCGGTAAAAAGCAAAGACGGCGCGATGATGTAGTAAAATGCCGGTCCCAAATGCTGACCGGTCAGAACAGTCGGCCCCACAAGAGGCAGCTCCTTCTTCGCCCATGCTTCATAGATATGTATGCCGGTCCTACCCTGGTCACCTAAAAACTCCGTCCGGTCACCGATATTCCACATGCGCAAAAAAAACGCAACGAGAAGTATGACAACGAGTGTTATAATCCGGGCAGGCGGCTTTTTTAACCGGCTCATGAAATCATTTAAACATTATCTTCCGATCGTTGCAATTTCGCTCCTGCCCTTTTTCTTCATTTTTGCAACGATCGACCTGCCGCATACTCACCTCCCCCGCATTGCGGCCTATGTGAAAGCCGTCACTGATGGCCACATACCCGTTCGCTGGGCAGGAGATCTCAATTATAACTATGGACTGCCGCTCTTTAATTTTATCTATCAGGTTCCGTACGCATTGGCATCCCTCTTTGTCATTGCCGGAATGAACCTGGTCCTTACATATAAAATGGTACTCCTCATAAGTTTTCTCTTGTCCGGCATCGGTATGTATGCGTTTGCGAGCCACGCGTTCAATGATCGAAGAAAAGCTCTGCTAGTCGCGGTATTTTATCAATTTGCGCCGTTCCATCTGGTGGAAATATTTACGCGGGGCAGCATCGGAAGCCTATATGCGTATGCATTTCTGCCGTTTGTCCTTTGGAGCGTATCGCTCGTTGCGCAAAAAAAATCAATAGAATATTTTTTCCTCTCAAGTGTCGCGACTGCACTCCTTGTCCTGTCTCACAATTCCCTGAGCCTCGTATTCTTCGGTATTAGCACCTTGTATGTATTTCTTTTTTTCAAAAAGCAATCCCGCATGAGGGCACTCGGCTCACTTTTGGCAGGCCTCGCGCTTGCAGCATTTTACTGGATACCGGCACTTTTCGAGCACAAATACACGTATGGGGATCTGTATATGAAGGACGTCTACATGGATCACTTTCCGCCCCTGTGGCAATTTTTCGTACCCAATTTTACCGACAATGCAAAGCTCCACACTGCGGGCATGACCATGCAGCTTGGCATCTTTCATACCCTTGCTCTTTTTGCGAGCGTCTCCCTTCTCTGGACCAAACGCGTCAAGCAACATACTTTGCGGCTCATTTTTCTTTTTTCTCTTTTTCTCATTTCTACTGCTCTCTTTTTTATGCAGCCGATTTCCGGGGGGTTTTGGCAGGCATCATCGTTTCTCCGGCAATTTCAGTTTCCGTGGCGACTTTTGGCAGTCACGACATTTGCAACATCGCTATTGTCCGTATCGCTTTTTTCCCTTCTTCCGCTAAAGAAAAATCTTCCGATGGTACTCCTCATCTCCCTTACCATCCTGACAACAATGGTCTACTGGCAACTCCAGGAGGGCTATGACCGCAATATAAATGAGAAGGATTATTGGAATTACTCGCTCAATACTACCTATTACGGCGAAACGGATCTTATTTGGTCTGCGGGCCCTGCTAAATCCTATCCCGCAGGCCCGGCTCAGGTAATAGACGGCATCGGGGAAATCTCCGCATACACCAAAAAAACACAGGAACATAGTTTTTCCGTACGCGCCGAAACGGACGTTCGCCTGGTGGACCACACGCAATATTTTCCCGGGTGGCGTGTCTACGTTGACGGTCAAAAAATTCCGATTGAATTTCAGGATGCTAACTGGCGGGGACTTTTGACATTTGCGGTACCAGAAGGAAACCATGAAGTGCGGGTAGCTTTTGGCGAAAGTAAAATTCGCATTATCGCGGATCTCCTCTCGCTTGGCACGGCCGCCGCTCTACTTTTAGCGTTTCTATGGAACAAACGAAAGCACATAGTCTCGGCCTGAAAGAACTACTCGTTTCGCTCATTCTCTCTACCGCCGTGACGATGGCGTTCTTCTATAAATTACTCTTGGGGTATGTCCCTTTTCCCGGCGATGTTTTGTTGGGAGAAACGAAACCCTGGAGTACCTATTCCTTCTTTGGCTACGTTCCGGGATCAGTACCGCACAAAGCACAGTACCCGGACGTCATTCGTCAAATATATCCGTGGAAACTGCTTGGCATACAGAACTTGAAACAGGGCAACGCCCCGCTGTGGAACCCTCATAATTTTTCAGGCACCCCGCTTTTGGCAAACTTTCAATCCGCGCCGTACTACCCGCTCAATATTGTCTATGCATTTTTTTCTCCGACGACCGCGTGGTCCATATTGGTCATGCTGCAGCCATTACTGGGGGGATGGTTTATGTATCTTTTTATGCGTATTTTCGCGGTGTCTCCTATCGGGTCCACACTCGCGGCAATTTCCTATGCCATGAGCATGTTTATGGTCGTCGTCTTGGAATATAACACCATGGGCCATGTCATTGCCTGGCTGCCCTTGGCAACACTCGCCGTAGAATTGCTCAAAACAAATACCAAACTTGCAAAATTGCTTAATACTAGTAAACAGGTTGCATCTTATAATTTA
>CAYNWD010000040.1:0-354 GCA_964400835.1 uncultured Gammaproteobacteria bacterium
AAAAAACCATAGAGTCGCTTGTTAAGGCCGGAGCACTCGATCGCTACGGTACCCGCTCGTCGCTCCTTTCCGTACTTCCTCAGACCATAGAACAGGCGCACAAGACCAAGCGCGCGGTTGCAGCCGGCCAGGTCGGTCTTTTTGACAGCGTTTCTGCCGTGACCGGCGCTGCGTCATCTCTCGCCCATGTGCCGGAGCTATCCCGGCATGATCTCCTGGCGTTTGAAAAAGAATACTTGGGATTTTATCTCACCGCGCATCCTTTGGAGCCGATCATAAAACAGATGCAGGCTGGTCAGTTTACGCGTATTTCCGACATTTCCCAGGAAACCGTCGGGCAGCGGGTGAAGGTTT
>CAYNWD010000040.1:364-2541 GCA_964400835.1 uncultured Gammaproteobacteria bacterium
GGATTGTGACCGTTGTTAAGCGCGTGAACACCAAGGCGGGAAACGGCGAGATGGCGTTTGTGCGGCTGGAGGACATGTCGGCGGCAATCGAAGTGGTGGTATTCCCGAAACTCTACCGGCTGACCGCCGGTCAATGGAACCGCGACGCAATCCTTCAGATTTCCGGCAAAGTGCAGGACAAAGAAGACCGCATCCTTATTTTGGCAGACGAGGCCACAGGAGTGGAAACGAGCGGGGGGGGGATTGACGAGGGAAACGGATATTGATTACAATAACGCTGGGTGAGCTTTGTCACGACAACAGTTTCAGCTTATAGTCGGAGACGGTCAAACCCGCAGAGCTCCAAGGCGATCGAAGCCAGAAAAGAGGCAGTTTTCGGACCCATGGCGCTATCTGGGGCTCGTGGGAGATTTGGGTTTTTCTTTGGCCTTGCCGATTGCCGGAGGGGCATTTATAGGTACCATCATTGACCAAAAAATGATGACGTATCCCACGGCAACCCTGGCATTGCTGTTGGTAGGTATCGGAGTATCCTGTATAAATCTGATTATTGTCGTACGTCAGGTCCTCTTGGATCAAGAGCGTACCAAGAACTGATTCATGTTACATATATCGCTTGCCGCAGAAAAGATCGGTCAGCTGTGGGGGTTCCCAATCTCCAACGCACTTCTAACTACATGGCTGGTCATGGCGGTCCTCGTTATACTCTCTCTTTCCATAACGCGCGCGCTTACGTTGGTGCCCAGTCGCAGTCAGTCAATAGCCGAGCTTTTGGTCGGCGGCCTCTACGGATTTTTTGAAACCGTGGTTGGCACACGCATTAAACAGTTTTTTCCGCTCGTGGCGTCCATATTCATTTATATTCTCTTTGCCAACTGGATCGGATTGCTTCCGGGTGTGGGAACAGTCGGATTTTTCCATACGAGCGAAAAAGCAGAATTAGTGGCGGTCGACCCGGCGACTGCGGATACCGTGCTTCTTGATGACCATGGTGAGCCGGTGAAGGAGGTAGCCGCAGACGGGCATGGTGCTACCGAATCCCAGGAAGAGCCGGCCTTTACCCCACTTCTACGAGGTGCGACGGCAGACCTCAATACCACGATCGCCCTTGCGATTGTCGCCGTCGTTGCCATACAATATTACGGCTTTAAAAATCTCGGCCGGCACTACACGAGCCGGTTCATAAACGTTACCAATCCCATAAATTTTTTCGTCGGCATGCTGGAACTCATTTCTGAATTATCCAAGATTATCTCGTTTGCATTCCGTTTGTTCGGAAATATTTTTGCCGGCGAAGTGCTTCTGGCGGTCATTGCCTTCCTCATGCCGTTTTTTGTGCCGCTCCCGTTTCTCCTTATGGAACTGTTCGTCGGGTTTATCCAGGCATTGGTGTTTTCGATGTTAACCGCGGTATTTCTCAATGTCGCGGTATCGCACGGGGAGCATGAAGCACACGGGGAGGGGGTGAGTGCACATGGATGAAGCATCTGTCAAATTGATCATGACCGGCTTGACTGTCGCACTTGGAGGCGCTATGCCCGCACTGGCCCTGGGCCTGCTTACGGGAAAGGCGCTTGAGGCCATCGGGAGAAATCCCGAAGCTGCCGGGGAAGTCCGAACCAGCATGATATTGGGTGCAGCATTTGCGGAAGCAATTGCAATTTACGCACTGGTTGCGGGACTGATTATTAAGTTCGTATAGCAAAAGGGGATATTGACCTATGGAACAATTGGGTATCGAGCCGCAGTTGCTGTTGGCGCAGATCGTAAACTTTGCGATCATTATCGGTGTGCTGACGAAGCTTTTGTATAAGCCGATTCTTGCCATGCTCGAAAAGCGCAAGAAGGAAATCGAAGAGGCGCTTGCACTCACCGAGAAGCTGCGGCAGGAAGAGGAAACGACGGCGGCGAAGAGGGAGAAAATTTTGGCCGGGGCGCACCAGGAGGCAGCAGCGAGTGTAGAGGAGGCCAAAAATCACGCAAGGGAGGCGCATAGGGACATCGTGCCCCGGGCGCATACCGAGGCGGGTGACATAATCACCAAAGCCAAAGATGAGGCCGTCCGCATACAGGACGGGGTCATGGCAGACGCGAGGAGAGCAGCTGTGGATCTGGCAG
Organism: uncultured Gammaproteobacteria bacterium; assembly: GCA_964400835.1. GTDB lineage: Bacteria > Patescibacteriota > Microgenomatia > UBA10105 > UBA927 > CAYNWD01. The sequence continues at coordinate 2,483 of CAYNWD010000040.1, forward strand.
TCGTTATGGCCAAGCGGCTTCTGGGGTCCGTTTTGGGTCAGAAGGAGCAGCACACGCTT
>CAYNWD010000041.1:0-2248 GCA_964400835.1 uncultured Gammaproteobacteria bacterium
TCGCGCGAGGGAAACGACCTCTGGCGCGAGATGAAGGAGTCAGGTGTCATCGGCAAAACCGCGCTGGTGTTCGGCCAGATGAACGAGCCGCCGGGTTCCAGACTTCGGGTCGCCCTCAGCGCCCTGTCTATGGCAGAATACTTCCGCGATGAGGAGGCCCAGGATGTGCTGCTTTTTATCGACAATATCTTCCGGTTTGCGCAGGCCGGAAGCGAAGTTTCGGCGCTTTTAGGCCGCATTCCCTCTGCAGTCGGCTACCAACCTACCTTGGCTTCCGAAATGGGAGCTCTGCAGGAGCGGATTACTTCGACCAAAAAAGGTTCCGTTACTTCGGTTCAGGCGGTGTATGTGCCGGCAGACGACTATACTGATCCGGCGCCGGTTGCGACTTTTGCCCACCTGGACAGCACGATTTCTCTTGAGCGCGCAATCGCAGAACAGGGACTGTACCCGGCGGTTGATCCACTGGCATCCAATTCGCGGATTCTGGAACCCGGCGTCGTGGGACAGAAGCATTATGACGTAGCGCGCGGGGTCGTACGGGTTTTGCAGCGCTATAAGGACCTGCAGGATATTATCGCGATTTTGGGCATGGAGGAGTTGAGCGAGGAAGATAAACACACCGTGACCCGCGCGCGCAAAATTCAAAGGTTTCTCACCCAACCCATGTTTGTGGCCGAAGCGTTTACAGCCAAAGAAGGCAAATACGTGCCGATTGAGGAAACGGTGCGCGGGTTTGCCGAAATACTCGAGGGTAAGCACGACGATAAACCCGAGCAGGCATTTTACATGGTCGGAACGATTGATGAGGTAAAGTAGCCATCAGTTGTCAGACGCCAGCCTTCAGAAGCTGATAGCTGATAGCTGATAGCTGATAGCTTGTGAGCACATTCTTACTTGAGATCATTACCCCGGAGCGGCGCGCTTTTAGCGAACAGGTCGACATGGTGACTGTGCCGACGTACATGGGAACGGTCGGCGTGATGGCACACCACATGCCGCTTTTTGCCGCACTTTCGGAGGGAGAGGTGAAAATTGCTCACGGATCCAAAGAGCTTTTTCTCGCTATAGGCGGCGGGTTTATGGAAGTGACGAAGTCACACGTTTCTATTCTCGTGTCTGCCGCGGCGCATGCCGATGAACTCAACGAAGCAGAAATAAAACGCGCGCGGGAGGAAGCAAAAGAGGCGCTCGGCCGCAAGGTGACGGGAGAGCAAATGCGGCAGGCCCAGGCGCTTCTGCGGCGGACGACGGTTGAGCTCAATATGCTTCGCCGTATGCGCAGAAAGTCTTCTTCGGTTCCCACTGCAAGAGCGTAAATATTTTGACCGCTTGCTTCTTGTACTTGACGCCGCATTGTATTTTTTTATACACTCCCGCTAACGAGTTTTTCCTCTGTTTCATTATGAATGTTTCTGACATCATGACGAAAAAGATCGTGACGGTTCCGCCGACCGCGCCGCTGTCCCGACTCTGGCGCAGTATCTTTGTCCATAGCATCAACGCCATACCGGTGGTGGATAAAAATAAAGAGCTTCTGGGGCTTATTACCCGCGAGGATATTTTGAAGAGTCTGTACCCTGATTACCAGGACATGCTGGCGGGTATTCCTGATGCGGCGGATTTTGAAAAGATGGAAAAGGTAGTTAGGGAATCGGGCGGCAAAAAAAGCCGGAATATAATGAACCCGCGCGTCATTTACACCCGTATGACGACCCCGGTCATGCGGGCACTTTCGCGCATGATTGTGCGAAATGTTGACCAGCTGCCGGTCTTGGATGAGGAGGACAAGGTCGTCGGCATGATCACCAAGGGCGATATTTTTAATGCTCTGTTCCAGTCGAATTTTCCTCTGAAGACTCAAAAGAGGACAAAAAAGAGGAAAAAATCCTAAAAATAACCTCAAATACGCCTCAATTTCTTCATTTTCTCCATTTTGCCTCTTGACAGAACAAAAAATGAGAATTACACTGCAGGTATGAAGCAGGGATCGTACATAAAGGTTTCCTCCTACGAAGGCAGAAAAGGTGAAGTAAAAAAAGTGGTGCTTCTGTACTCCGGTGGGCTGGACACATCGGTTCTTCTGAAGTGGATACAGGAAGAGTACAAAGCCCAGGTGATTGCGCTCACGGTTGATATAGGTCAGCTGGCACACGATTTGGAAGAAATCCGCAAAAAGGCTCTCAAACTGGGTGCGCTCAAAGCCTTTGTCATCGATGCCAAGGATGAATTTGCCGATGAGTATATT
>CAYNWD010000042.1:0-290 GCA_964400835.1 uncultured Gammaproteobacteria bacterium
CCTTTTTCTTTAGGAAGTTTTGGAATCTTTTTTGGCTATTTTTTTCTTTTTTACCGTCGCTGTGGCTGCTTCCTCTTGCGGACCTTTTTCGTTCTCCGCAGTATTTTTTGTATCCGGCGCGTCAGATTTCTCCACCGGTGCACTTTTTTCTTTCCCCGCTGCATTGTCTTTCTCATATTTTTCTCTTCCCTCGCGGTAACTTTTGGCCACCACAGCCGTCAGATATTCTATAGACCCCACGGCGTCGTCATTTGCGGGAATCACATAATCAATTCCTGCCTGGTCTGCGT
>CAYNWD010000042.1:300-2169 GCA_964400835.1 uncultured Gammaproteobacteria bacterium
CTGCGTTGGTATCCACCACGCCAATAATCGGAATACCTCGCCGGATTCCTTCGCGCACTGCCGCCTGCTCCTTGCGGATATCTATGACAAAAAGCGCAGCCGGCGGCTCGTTGAGATCCAGCACCCCGCCGTAAAATATTTTCAGTCTCGATAAATATCTAGCGAGTTTGGTTTGCTCGTGTTTGGGAAATTTCTTCCAGCCGCCGGTGGCCTGCTCGTCGGTAAGCCGGTTAATTTTCTGAATGTTTTTGTGGATCTCGTCCCAGTTGGTGAGGAATCCGCCGATCCAGCGCTCCACCAGATACGGCGCCCCGGCTTTTTGTGCAAGTTCACGAACGACCCCGGATGCCTGACGCTTGGTTGCCACAAAAAGCACGGACTTGCCCTGCGTTGCCAGTTCAGAGACAAACGCGGCAGCCGCTTCCAGTCCGGTCTTGGTTTTGGCAAGGTCAATAATATGAACACCGTCTTTTTTGGTGTAAATAAACACGGCTGCCTTCGGGTGCCATCGTTCGGCCTTGTGACCAAAATGACAGCCGGCCTCAAGGAGTGCTTGTAATGTTATGTCTTGCATAATCTTCTCAATTTTTAATTTTCAATTTATGATTTTTAATCAATGTTCAATGAAAATTTCAAATTTTAAATTTCAAATTCAACAAAAAAGACGTCGGATACACATCGACGTCTGCCTGATGCGTATCTCTTCTTTGCCCGCCGCTCAATGCCCTTTTGGTTTTACCGCTTGGGAGAGATACCGCTTGAGCGTGTGGAATGAAAATAAGTATAGCAGATTCACCATATGTCTTCAAGCCCCGGCCACCAAAGCGGGGTCAGACCTTGAATTTCACGTCCCAAAGGTCCAGCGAAATACTTTAGAGAGGAAACTCCCTGGTCAAGAGCCGCACTTTTCTTGCAATTGCGAGGAATTTTTTATTTTCCGCAAGCTCCAAGCGAATTTTTTTAAGGAAACGCGAGCGCTCTTCTTTGGCCTGCGGCAACTTGTAGCGGGAAACCTCGGCAATGACATCGGCAATCCACCTGCCAATGGTCTGCATTTCTTTTTCTTTCATGCCCCGGGTGGTAATTGCCGGCGTCCCCAGCCGGATGCCGCTTGGGTAAAAAGGCGGGTTGGGATCGTGAGGCACGGAGTTTTTATTGACCACTATACCTGCGACTTCTAAAGCTTCCGCGACGATGTTACCGATCACTCCCTGGGGCTGCAAATCAACAACCATCAGGTGATTATCTGTGCCTCCGGTTGTGAGCGTCAGTCCTTTATCCATTAATGTTTTCGCGAGCACTTTTGCGTTGGTGACGATCTGTTTTGCATATTTTTTAAACGCCGGGGTTGAAGCTTCCTTCAGGGCAACCGCAATCCCCGCCGTCACATTGTCATGCGGACCGCCCTGGAGGCCCGGAAATACCGCTTTGTCTATTTTGTCTCCCATGAGAGGATCCTTCTTTAGTCCCTGATCCGTCACAAGGATCATGGCTCCCCGCGGCCCGCGCAGCGTCTTGTGCGTCGTCGTCATCACCACATCCGCGTATGGCACTGGAGACGGATGCACGCCGCCGATAATGAGTCCTACGATGTGGGAAATGTCGGCCAAAAAATATGCATTGACACTGTCTGCAATCTGACGCCATTTTTTCCAGTCGTAGACGCGCGGGTACGCGGTGGTACCCACGACGATAATCTTCGGCTTGGTCATAATCGCCAGGTCCGCGATCTTTTCCATATTAATCGTGCCGTCCGGCTCCACATCGTACTGGACGGAGCGAAAATATTTTCCGGAAAACGTCACGTCCGGATGGCCGTGCGTGAGGTGCCCGCCGGCGGTGAGCTTGAGACCCATAATGACCTCTCCC
>CAYNWD010000043.1:0-1140 GCA_964400835.1 uncultured Gammaproteobacteria bacterium
GAGCTGCAACGACACGGTGACAGACGCAGACGGCTTCCGCTGCAATCCTGTATTTGAACAATCCCACAACTGGTTACTGCAAAATTCCCTCATGGCGAGTCTGGTCGGCGGCAATTCGCTTTCCATCGGCTCACTCCTTGAGCCCATTCACGAAATCGCCATCGAACGGATTCTCCACAAACGCTATCCCGAAATCGGTAAATATCAAAGTTCCTGCGATTTACCGGAGGCACCCAAGTCCGGCGGCCGCTGGTGCGCGCGGTGCGGCAAATGCGGACGCATGTTTATATTTCTTTTGGCAAACGGCATCGACCCCAAACGCGTGGGGTTCCGGCATTATCTCCTGCGGCAAAAGGATCACAGTATCTACAGTCTGTTTAGCTCACCGCGCGTCATGGAGTTCGGCTACGACCAGAGCGAGGCGGGCAGGGGAGAGCAAATACTAGCGTTTCTTATGGCGTATCGGCGCGGCCACAAAGGCCCGGTCATGCGAAGCTTCGTGCGAAAATACCTGCAGGCCGCCAGGAAACGCGAGCGCAAACTGCGTGATACCTACTTTGGCATCCACACGACCAAAACCATTCCGCAGGATCTTAAAGCGAAACTCCTGCGCATTTATCAGGCAGAACTCACAGCCATGCGCTGATACGTTTTCGAAGACCGGCTACCTCTTTTTCATAAAGGGGCTTGAGCCGTTGCCACAGGGGCTGTGGGATAGTCACCGGCTCATGGACGCGTATGTAGCGACGGAAAAATTCGTTTTTGCGGTTTTCGTACTGGCTGCTATAACGCCGAGCGAAAAGCCGCACCAGGTCTTCATCCACCCCCATCTTGTGGCAGATAAAAAACGCCAGAATCCGCTCCGGATAACTTTGGAAAAGCGAGTTTGAACGTGCGGCTTTCGTATCGTCAAAAAGATAAAATAACTTTCGCTTGCCGGCAGTGAGCATGTTGGTGGTAAATCCTACGCGCGACGGCGAGATCCCCAAAGCAGTCAGGAACAGGTAGACCCTGGCGCACTCATAGCAGTTGCCGCACCAGCGCGAGTTTGGCTTGTCCGGGTCGTTCGTGCAGGAATGCTGGAACCGGCCGATGTCTTTGTGGCGGGTGTGCAAAAGCCACCAAATCGCCAGCTCATGC
>CAYNWD010000043.1:1150-2090 GCA_964400835.1 uncultured Gammaproteobacteria bacterium
TGCAGCGGCTCGACTAACGACACTGCTGTTGCGGGTGAACCGAAACTTCTATAAAGGTTGGAAAGGTGCTGCACCCAGCCGGTACTTTGCTCGTGCGTGGGGTTAAGCGTATACCCGTCTTTGTACTCGACACTGTTGAGGCTTTGCTCGTTGGACCAAAAGACATACCCAGCCTTATGGCTATACACAAAAGGCAAAAAAAGCAGCGAATACTGCGTGAGCAGCATATCCCAGCCCCACATGGCGCCGCTTCCCTGGCGCAGGCCCCCAAGCGTATTGGGAAAAAAGAGCGGACCCGGACGGTAAACTTTTTCAAACTCCTGGGCAAGGGCAGTTTTGATGGTGTTTTCTATCGGGCTTGTGGGCTCCAGAAACAAAACCGGCAGAATATCCATGCCGAGTTCCCGGAGCACCGCATAGGTAAGGAGGCTGTCTTTCCCGAAGCTAAATGCCATGACGCCGGCCTTGGAATCCGCCGCGTGGCTAGTAGCGGTGAACGGCTGCGGGTTCCCCTGGAAGGCTATACGAAAATCACTCTCGTAGGTTTTGCGCAGTAACTCTCCCGGGGTCAGCCGTTTGTCATGAAGTTCCAAACTGGAAGAGGGAAGCGAAAAAACCAAACCGTGGAAAAAAAGCGAACGAAGGATCGGCGGCGGAAAATCATACTGCAGAAACTGCCGTTTGTTGGAAACAGCGAGGTGATGGGTAAAAAAGTAGCTCGCGGTATCGGCAAACTGCAGACGAAGGGAGGCGGGAAACGCTTGCCAGACAGTATGCGGATAGGTGACATCCAGCTTTTTTCCCCCGACCGAAACGCGGAAACCATCGGCCAGCGGGGTATGGGAAACTGCTATCTTTGGCATCGCCATAAACTATCGCATGATATAATTCCGATTGCAAGCCCGGATGGCCTGCCTCGACGAGACGTCTTCGGCAAGGC
>CAYNWD010000044.1:0-1800 GCA_964400835.1 uncultured Gammaproteobacteria bacterium
ATGGGGGCGCCGACCTGTAACGGGTCGGCGAACAATGTGCGCATTGTTGTTTCTGGTGCGTCAGGCGTGAGTAGTTATGAGGGCTCATGTGATGCAGGCACCGGCGCCTTCTCAATTCCGGGGATCACCTTTAGCGGTGATGTGGTGGTGACTACCTATCTCAACACCAACGGTCTCAGGAAGGCAGTCTCGGTCACTAAGACACCGGCAGCAAACATCACGAACATGCATTTGTATGAGAACTCGCTCGTCGTGCGCCATGAGGATGTGACGCCGATCACGATCGAGGATCTCGCCTGGTACGACAGCTCAGATGATGCAGACATCTTCTTCACTGCCGCAACAACTTCAACCGACACACTCACGACTCAGCCGAACACCGAGCTATATATCTGGAGCAACAAAACGTTTGCGCCGAATGGCAACGTGACACTCGAGAGCGGCGGTTCCGGAGATGGACGCGACGGGCGTTTGTATATGGCGACGTCTTCGACATTCACCGCAGCGGGGACTGAAACGCACTCGATTGGCGGTGGCTTCACCGCAAGCTCGAGCGCGACATTCACCCCCGCAAATTCCACTGTGACATTTACCGCAACAACCTCAGGGCAGCTGATTAACGCGCAGGTGCCGATCACGTTTTATAACCTTACGTTTAACGGGGCTGGTGCCACATGGTCGCTCTCGAGTACTGCGACCACGACCGTTTCCAACACATTCGCAATGACGGCAGGCACACTCTCCGGTACAGGAAATATAGCGGTGAGTTCAGGGGCACTCACCGGAAACGGCACGATCAGTATGACCGGCGGTACCGTCGAATTGTCGGGGACCGGCAATCTTGGCAGCAACACGCCGTGGCAGTTCAATAGCCTCACACTCACGGGTGCCTCTGCGACAACAACAAAGACAGGTACTGCGACGACGACGATCTTGGGTGTCTTGCGAGTTGCAAGTAGCCATGTCCTCAAGGCTGGATCGGGTGGGTGGAATCTCTCCGGCAGCGGCACGCCGTTTGTAGTGGATGGCACATTCACGGTAGACACCGCCCCGTTCTATTACACAGCAACTGCCGCAACGAATATTGCTGATGAAACGTATAGCCACCTCGTGCTTGCGCCGAGCGGCGCAGGAAGTCCGACCTACACGATTATGGGAGGAACACTTACCGCGACGACAACAATCATCGGCAATGGGACGAACGGAGTCACTGTCACTGCAGACACCAACGATCCTTCGATGGTCATCTTGGACGATCTCTTGATTCAAGCGAGCGCAACGCTGACCGCATCAAGTATCGATAATGGATTCCAGATTTCCGGAAGCTGGACGAACCAAGGCACGTTCAATCACACGAATACCACCGTCCTCTTCAACTCGACCGACACCGGGGAGACGATCGATGCAGGCGGCTCGCCATTTTATAACCTGACGTTCAACAATTCCGGTGGCGGATGGACTATTACACAGAACGCCACATCAAGTAACAGCACGACGCTCACGAACGCGAACAGCTTTGCGGTGAGCAGCGGCAAATCACTCGAGGTGCGCGGCCCATTCACCAACTCCGTCGGCGGAAGCGCGACGACATGGAGCGGCTCCACACTGTACCTCAACTCAGGCACCAGCTATTCAGCAAATGCAAAAACCGTTTCCGAGACGTACGGCAATCTCCTCATTGGTGCGAATGCCCAAAACCATTTTTCTGGCAACACAGCTAAACATCATAATTAGTCTGGGATTGATGTTATTGCCTAATGTTTTTTTTGCTTGTTGTGCGGAAAGCTTAGAGCCATTGAT
>CAYNWD010000045.1:0-1569 GCA_964400835.1 uncultured Gammaproteobacteria bacterium
GACGGTAATGCGCTAGTCTTGAAAACTAGTGGGAGCAATCCCTAACAGGTTCGACTCCTGTACCCTCCGCCTTCGCTTCGCCGAAGCTCGCTAGAGCGAAGGCGAGCTTCGGGAATCTTCGGCGAGACGATGTCCGCCATCGGTTAGACGTAGTATGATATTACTACGTGAAGCGAAAAGGTCGCCTACGCCGAAATTTCGCTGGCCAGGCCGGATTTTTTAAATTCACATCACGAATTATGAAAACAATTCTTGTTGATGCGGTCTATGTATTTGTTCTTCCCGGAACGGGGATCGATCAGGCGCTCTTTGCGTTTCTCGAGTCTTTCCCCCACAAAAAAATTCTTTTGACCAGCGCCAACAGTGAACAAAAGAAGGAGTTCGGTCTGGTCGACATGCCCTACGACGTCTTTTCGCTGGCGGGAGACCCGCCCAAATCCAATCCCCTCTACTACACCAAAATGCTTCAGCACTACGGCCTTTCAGCAGACGATGTCGTGTATTTTGAACATAACCAGGAAGCGGTCAAAAGCAGTCAGTCCGTGGGTATCCCGACCTATTGGTACGATACGCAGGGGAAAGACCTTGCCGGTCTCAAACAGTTTTTTGCCGAGCACGGCATCCTGCCACAGTAAAGGAAAGACCCTTTTCTTTCGTCGCGGTTTTTCTATATACTGGAAGTATGGATACCGGATCTGCCCAGACAGGAGAGGAAAGGCGGGAAGAAGTGTACGTTTCGTGGGTGTCCGCGTCGCGGCTTTTTAAAAAGCGTGACCGCGAGTATTTTACCAATATCGCCGCGATTGTTTTTCTCCTTTCTGTCATTTTGGTTTTTGCCCGTGAGTTTGTGCTCATAGCCGCGGTACTGTCCGTTGTGTTTCTTATCTACGTTCTCTCCACGGTGCCGCCGGAGGACGTTCCCCACCGGATTACCAATTTAGGGATCGAGAGCGCGGGCCAGTTTTACCGGTGGGAGCAGCTGTATGAATTCTGGTACGAGGAGCAGTGGGGGCAAACCATGCTGGTACTGCGGCCGCTCGTGGGGCCGCGCGTGATTATCCTTTTGGGCACTCAAAAGAAGGAAACCGTGCGGGAACACATTGCCCGGCACATACCGTTTCGGGAAAAGCCCGAGAAAAGCTGGGTAGACCATGCCGCCCGCTGGCTCACCGAAAAAATCCCCCTGGAGAAGCCCCAAACGTAGCCTCGTTCCGCTGCTTGTAGTACAATAAAGCGCATTGCGCCCGTAGCTTAACTGGATCGAGCAGCGGATTGCGGATCCGCAGGTTGCGAGTTCGAGTCTCGCCGGGCGCGCAAACAAAGGAGGGATGCAACGAATGGTAAGATACCAGTCCCCAATCCCGTACAAGCGTGGAGAGTTGGCTGAGCGGTTCAAAGCGGCGGTCTCGAAAACCGTTCACCCGTAAGGGTGGCACAGGTTCGAATCCTGTACTCTCCGCCACGTAATATCTTAGCGATCCAACTTTTGTTGGAGAGCTTAGAGATTACGTGGGAACGTTTAAATCCGAAGGATTTATTACGTTCCATTCGCTAAGATAAACGTGGCTG